>NZ_CP020430.1:0-20536 GCF_002073815.2 Streptococcus sp. FDAARGOS_192 | reverse complement strand
GACTTTAGCTTACTTGTTACTTTCTGAGGCTTTTAAAGAAGGTAAAGTAATAACAATCGAAAGACATGTCGAAATTAAGGATGTATCTTTTAGCCAGCTACAAGTCAATGAGGTTAACCGTATGGACTATGATGCTCTGGTCACTTTAGTCCCACGCTTTAATCCTAATGTCTTGTTTATTGGTGAAGCTAATACACGAGAAGAAGTAGAAGCAGTACTTAAGGCTGTTTCTGCAGGATTAAGTGTTGTTACAACAGCCTATCAAGATGACTTTTCAATCCCACATGATGTTTTAGAAATGAAACAAGGACAAGATGGGAAACGAAACGTAGCTTTGGTTAAATAAAAGAGGAGAAAAACAATGACAGATAAAATTAAGATTGATGCTTTTGACCGCTTCATGGCAGTAAGCCATTTTGATGATGAAATGGCAGAAGCTCACACACCGACTGAGGATGCTATTCATAATTGGATAGTTGATCATCAAGAGGATGATGAGCTGATTGCTGGAATTCTCAAACATCTTGATCGTACGATTAAGGATGCTATGGGTTACTGTATCAGAAAAGCCAGTAAATCTGACTATAGAAATGGTCAAGGTGCTATGGTTGATGATGCTACAGTCTTTTCTTGGGTTAAGGAGTATTTTACTGCTGAAAAAGTTGAGACTAAATCAGTTGTAGGAAAAATGACTACTGGTAGTAAGAAATCAACCAAGCAACCAACTAAGAAGCCAAAAAAGAAACAGAATAAGAGCCTAACTAAAACAGAAACTAAAAAGAAAATCCCAACTAAGAAAACTCCTGAAAAGGATGAGAAACAGTTAGATCTTTTTTCAGATTTATCTGTTGAAGAAGGCGAATTTTAACAACAATAAATAGAAAAATGGTCCTAGGGCCATTTTTTATTAATTAAGGAGAAAAACAATGACAAAAGCAGAGAATATTCAAGAAATCGTAGATAATCGTTTAAAAGTTCCTAACGGATTTTTCAAATGGGCGAAGAATAATTTTCCTATCTATGAATGGTCAAATAAGTCTAAGACAATTATCTCTTCTGACCGAAAAAAATTCTCGGAAAAGGTTACAAAACGCTTATCACTTAACAGCCGTTTAACCTTTGTAGGAGATACTTTTTACTTTGTCTGGATGGGAGTCACAAAGAAGCGCATTGAAATGCAAATGTATGCAGTGACTCAATCATTTGAAGAAGGAAAAGAAAAGTTTGACGTCAGCCTTTATAACTTTTATCAGCTTGCCAACAATAAGATGGTAAAAGCACACTGGGATCCATATTTTTCAGCTAAAGAAGGTAAAGAAGCCTATAGTACTGGATTCCAAAATCAGAGAAATGCTCTCTTTTTGGCTCTGGTGCATTTAGTGTCTATACGCTTTATGGTGGTATGGAAAATCTTATTGAAAAGTTACAAACAAAATCTGAGTTGAGATACTTAGATTTTGATGAAGTGATTAAAGAAAATTTCGAGATAAGCTCAGTGCTACTCATATCTATAAATATCGAGAACGTATTGAATTCGCTCAAAAATAAAGGCGCGTGGAGTCGTCAAAGAATTGGTAGGTACTACGTTTTATAGGTCTTATTACTCATGTAGTCTTGGACATAAGCATGCAAATATGGGTAAGGTTACTATGAATTTTCTCAGAAGGAATAAACAGTATCTAAAAAATACGGATATAAATGTTGAAAAGGCATTTTTCGAGGAAGATTTGCCGTAGACGATATGGTCGAACCTTCGAGGGTTATATGAGTTATTATAAACGCTATGATTTCTGACAAGAAGCCACTAATTAATCGTTTGGAAAGTATCATACCATCCACTGTGAAACCAATTCGTTTTATTAACTGGATGATGAAAACAATATCTCCCTTCGTGATTATGAGGACTATCAAGAAATGGTAGAAGCTCTGGGAATTCCATTTGATGGAGATTATGTAGTTATCCCCAAAAATTGGGAAAATAAACATACAGAGATCGTAGAAAATTATTCAGCTCTTCTCGAGAATCAACAAGCACGTGGTACATATTTACGTGTAACTAATGCTGTCAGAGATTTGAGAGCAGAGAAACAACGCCTTGAGGACGAAAAGAAAGAGGCGAAGTTGAGGGTTGAAACAGCTAAACGTTTGACAAACATGATGAAGGCTTAGACCGCATTTGACAAGTATGCTTTTATCTTTCCTAAAGACGAAAGTGAAATTGTCAAAGAAGGCAAAAACCTACATCATTGTGTTGGAAGTTATGCAAAAAAACACTTTGTCTACGGAACTTCTATTATTGTCTTTGTTCGTGATAAGGCACACAGAGAAACCCTCTCTATACTCTTGAATTGAAAAACAATAGGATCATTCAACTGAAAGGAGAAAGGAACAAGGCTGCAGATGAAGAGGCAAAGAAAGAAGCAGAACTTTTCTTAGCCCATTGTGGAAAGCTTAAAATTGAGTTTTAGATAAAAGGAGAAAAAATGAAACTGAGAACTCATTATGAGTCAACTGCGTTTTCATGTTATACTAGAGATAACACTATACGTGATTTCATGTATAATTCAGGGAGAAGCGTCATGAAGTTGACTATTGTTCTTTATAATAATAAAAAGATGATTGGAAAATACCTGGTTGATACAATCAGTAAAACCTTAGATACGTTTGAAAGGAAAGATGATTTTTTGTTGAACACAGAATTCACCTATGAACGTATGGTAGATTTTCTAAAAGGGCGTCAAATTGATTTTGGACGAAAAAACCGAAAGGAACTTTTAGGTTATACCTATACAGCTCCGATGTCTGGCACGAAATTGCTATGACACACGGTTTGATACTGATGATTTTATTGGGTATCAATACCAGAACTCAATGATGAGCCATTTGTTTTAGAAGATCATCATCCTAATTTAAGTAGAAAATAGGAGAGATACTATGACTGTATTTACTTCTAGCAAAGGAACTCAAGAGAAATGGTTGAAAGATGACTATTTCTATAAGAGAGACTTTTTGGTGGAGAAGCTGAAGCTGAGTTTCTAGTATCTGAGTTTTTGAAAAGTTGTGGGATTAAAGATTATGTACCTTACGAAAAAGTAGGTAGTGATCTTTGTCGTTCACAAAATTTCATACCAGAAGGTGGAAGCTTCGTTACGATGTTTCGTTTGCTGCAACAAAGGGGGTATACGGAATCAGATATCGAACAAATAGCCAAGAAACAACCTCAAGAGCAGTATAACTTTTTGAAAAAAGAGTTGGCTGAGATTGGTTTTTCAGAAGCTGAGCTTGATTCGATATTTGCCAGACTCTTTGAGATTGATCGCTTAACCTTAAATGTTGATAGACACTGGAATAACTTTGGGATTATCTTTTCTAAAGATGAACCGCCATATCTATTAACTTTGTTTGATTTTGGTTACTCTCTAGGAGTTACCTTTCCCAGAACAATGCCCACGCATGTAGCTATTCGTAAGAGTAAAGCTATGACAGTCAGCAAAAGCTTTGATAAGCAATGTGAACTGGCTGGAACATTCTCTTTTGACATTCAAGATAGTTTTATTGAGTCCTCAAAAACAGGAAAACACGAGAGGCTCACATATTTTTTGAGTCGTATAAACAAATACTACAACTAAAAAGAAAGACTTGGTATTATACCAGGTCTTTTTTAGTTTTAAGGAGAAAGAACAACAATGGAAGAACAAAAACAAAATAAAACAATGACTAAAGCAGAAAAGGTTCAAGCTAACCTTTCTGCCATTAAACTTGTGAAAGCACTAGAATCAGATAACCGTCTAGCTGACAGTGCCGAACAAGAAATTCTCTCTAACTATGTTGGTTGGGGAGGACTTGCTAACGATTTCTTTGATAGTAAGATTAATCGTTTTGCAAAAGAACGTGATGAGCTAAAAAGTCTTGTCACTAAAGAAGAATATCGTGCGATGGAAATGAGCTCCTTAACGGCTTACTACACAAGTCCAGAGATTGCTACTGCAATGTGGGATAAGATTGTAGAAAGTGGTTTTAAAGGAGGTAATATTCTTGATCCATCAATGGGTACTGGTATCTTCTTTGAAACAATGCCAGAGGATATCAAGAAGAATTCTACTCTTTATGGAATTGAACTTGATACCGTTACAGGTGCTATTGCTAAACACCTTCATCAAGATGCTACTGTTTTAGTCCAAGGATTTGAAACAGTAAACTTTGAAGGGACACCATTTGACTTGGTCATTACGAATGTTCCGTTTGCGGATGTTCGCATTGTCGATAAGGCTTATGATAATAAACCTTATCGTATTCATGATTACTTCTTTAAGAAAGCTATCGATTTGGTACCCTATCATGGGATGGTTGCAGCTATCACTTCAACTGGTACTGCAGATAAGAGTGCTGGTTCAATTCTGCCAGAACTCCGTCGTAGTGGAACTCAGTTTTTAGGTGGTGTCCGCTTACCAAATACTGCTTTTAAAGATGCTGGAACACGAGTGGTAACAGATATCCTCTTTTTCCAAAAAGGAGCTTTTATCCCTGTTCCCGATACTAATATCGACTTCTGGTCTTCAGATAGAAATAAACTCCCTTTGATAAACGTGTCTCACTCAATCCCTATTTCTTCCAGGATGCTATTTGTAAAAATCCTTGTGTTCTAGGTGATTATCAGGTACGTCATTTCAATGGTGGAACACTGGATCTTGTGGTAGATAGCTCCTTTGACTTAGCTTCAGAGCTTCAAGAAGCACTATCAAAAGTAACAGTGCCTTTCGAAGTGGAGAGACTAGAACCTCGTGATATTATCCTTAAAGAAGAAGTGAATCATCTTGACCAAGACTTACTTGCTTCACTTGATATTCGATTGAACGAGTATGCTTGTGATAAAAATGGGCATGTCTATTATCGTGATAACACGTCTATCCGTCCTAGCTCACGAGCAGCTGAGATGATTTTTTATCAAGACGAACAAGGACAGTTCGTAAAATATGATGATAAATACAAAGAAGAAGCCATTTTAGACTTTGAAGCAGCAGTAGAAGCAGACCCTAATATTGTTACGAATACATGGGTAAGTCAAACACCTTCTAAAGCAGCTAAAAGTAAAGGGCTTTACAAAGGTATTTATTTCTATGAAACACCCCTTACGGATACAGAAAACAAGCGTATCCGTGGCATGGTTGCTATCAAAAATGCGTATCAAGCCATTATTGATATTCAAATGACGACAGACTATGATGAAGGGAAATTCAAACAACTGCTTGCAACACTTAATCAAGCCTACGATACTTTCAAGAAGAAGTATGGTTATATCAATCAAGCGGTGAATGCTCGCCTCTTTGACCGAGATGATCGTTATCCTCTTATCGCTAGTCTTGAGTTAGAGGAGTTGGACGAGAATGACAGCTCAAAGGTAGTCTTTGTGAAGTCAGATGCTTTTAAAAAGCCAACCATTCGTCCTAAAAAACACCTTCATCAAGTGATGTCAGCAGTAGAAGCCTTGAATGTGTCGCTTTCGGAAGGTCGTGGCGTTGATTTGAACCTCATGAGTTCTGTCTATCCAGATGTTTCAGAAGATATGATGATTTCAGAACTAGGTGAGACAGTAATGATTGATGTGGAACGCTATATTGATGATAAGACTGTACACTATGTTACTAAGGATAAATTCCTTTCAGGTGATGTTCTAGCCAAACGTGATTGTATTAACTCTCTCATTGAAGACGGAGATACACAAGCGGATTGGGAACGTTATTTGGAATTGATTTTATCTGTTGTACCAGAACCAGTTGTCTTATCTGATATTGATTTCAGCATTGGTTCTAGCTGGATTCCTAGTAACGTCGTTTCTCAATGGGTGTTTAGTGAATTGTTGGATGAAAAAGTTGGTCTGCATTCTGAAGAAGCTAAATCACTATTAGTGACATCCAGAATCGGACGAGGTTTCAACGAACGCTTGTTAAACTGCTATATGAGTCGTCAATCTAACCTCGTTTAGGTCTACGTGATGAGTACAATAAAAGCTACTCACACGCAACAGATATTGTTGCTCACTTGCTTACAAGTAATCAACCAACAATCATGCGTAACTTTGGTACGACTGAAAACCCGATACGTAAGGTTGATGAAGTGGCTACAGCAAACCTACGTGAGTGTGAGCGTGTTCTACAAGAAAGCTTTAAGAACTTTATTCATGAAAACCCAACAGTCCAAGAAGTGATTGAAGATACCTACAATGAAGTCTTTAATCGCTATGTGACACGTCAATATGATGGAAGTCTCTTGGAATTTGATGGCTTGGCTAAAGGAGTAGAGCTTCGCCCTCACCAAAAAAATGCGGTACAACGTATTCTTGAAGAGAGACGTGCACTCCTCGCTCACGAAGTGGGTACTGGTAAGACACTAACCATGATTTCAGCAGCTTTCAAGATGAAAGAGCTTGGGCTTATTCATAAACCATTGTTTGTGGTTCCGTCTAGTCTAACAGCACAATTTGGTCAAGAAATTATGCGTTTCTACCCTACCAAGAAAGTGTTTGTTACGACTGAGCAGGATTTGAAAAGTCACGACGTCGCTTGTTCGTTTCTCGTATTCTAACCAGCGACTATGATGGAATTGTGATTGGACATTCTCAATTTGAGAAAGTTCGTGTCTCACAAGAACGTGAACAAGCCTTTATTTCTGAAAAGATTGATGAGCTTGATGAGATCATTGGTTACGCAAAAGCTAATGACGACAAAATTACTTTTAAGCAAGCACAATCGATGCGTAGAAGTCTTGAGGCAAACTTAGAAACGTTGCTTGAAAATAAGACTGGTATTGATGAGTTTATCAACTTTGAAAGCCTTGGTATTGATATGCTCTTTGTTGATGAAGCCCACGGGTACAAGAATGTCCGTCCTATGACACGTTTGGGGAACGTTGCTGGTATTACCAACCGTACCTCAAAAAAGAATATGGATATGGAAATGAAGGTGCGCGTGCTTCAAGAAGAGCATGATACACGTCACGTTGTCTTTGCGACTGGAACACCAGTTTCCAACTCTATTAGCGAAATGTATACGATGATGAATTATCTTCAACCAGATGTCATGGAACACTTCGGTGTAAGTTTCTTTGATGCTTGGGTTGGTGCGTTTGGGATTGTTGAGAATAGTCTTGAACTTAACCCTACTGGAGACAAGTATATTTCACGTAAACGCTTTGCTAAATTTATGAATCTCCCTGAGCTGATGGCGATTTATCGTCAGACCGCAGATATTCAAATGACTGAAGACCTTAATCTTCCAGTTCCTATGGTAGAAAAGGTAGCGGTTGAAAGTCAGTTGACGGATAACCAAAAGGTTTATTTGGATGAGCTTGTAGAACGCTCAGATCGAGTTAAAAATGGGAGTGTAGATCCTAGTGAAGATAACATGCTCAAAATCACTAGTGAAGCCAGAAAGTTGGCTTTAGACATGCGTTTGCTGGATGCGGAGTTCTATGTAAGAGCTGATGCAGATAAACTCATGCAAGTGGTTGAGAGAGTGGATAAGATTTATCACATGGAGGCTAAGCATAAAGGGACACAAATGATTTTCTCTGACCTTGGAACTCCTAATGGCAAGGGTTTCTCTGTTTATCAAGAGTTGAAAGATTTGCTTGTTGAACGAGGAATTCCAGAAGAAGAGATTGCTTTTATTCACGATGCTGCTAACAAAAAGGCTAAGCTCCAACTTCAACGTCAAATGAATGCTGGTGAGATTCGTATTCTCATGGCTTCAACGGAAAAAGGGGGAACCGGTCTTAACGTACAACGTCGTATGAAAGCTGTTCATCATCTCGATGTGCCTTGGAAACCGTCTGATATTATCCAACGTAATGGACGCTTGGTTCGTCAAGGAAATATCTATCGAAAGGTAAATATTTTCCACTATATCACCAAGGGAAGTTTTGATAACTACCTTTGGCAGATTCAAGAAACAAAGCTCCGTTATATTACGCAAATCATGACCAGTCGTACACCGATGCGAGCTTCAGAGGATATTGATGAGCAAACACTCTCAGCCTCTGAATTTAAAGCCATTGCAACAGGCAATCCATATCTTAAACTTAAGATGGAACTTGATAACGAATTTGAGTTGTTGTCTAATCGTCGTAAGGCTTGGAAACGTGATATTGCTTTGTCTCAAAAACGTATTAAGCAAGCCCTTAAAGATAAGGAAAATTACGAGAAGAAACTTTCTCTATTAGTCCAGGATAAAGAGCTTGCGGAAAAGACAAGACCTTGGAAAGAAGTGGTTGAAAAAGAAGATGGTAAGAAATATGAGGTCGAACATAACCCATTTGTTATGACATTTGAACCAGATGGATACGAAGCAACTAAGAAAGATGTTGCTGGAAATCAACTGAACTATGCTATGCAGATGAATGTTGCCTCTGATCCACTCCATATGAAAATGACAACCCTTGCTCATTATCGTGGTTTTGTCCTTCGTGCGTTGGAACAAAAATCAGCTTGGCAACCAGAACGCATGCTTGATTTACATATTATCGGTCAAAATAGCTATGCTGTTCGTCTAGATTTTGCGAGTGGTATTGGGACTATCCAGCGTATCAACAATGTTATTGATGGTATGGATAAACAAGCCAAACTTTTGCAGGAAAACATTGACCGTTGTGCAGATACTATTAAGCGAGGAGAAGCTGCAGATGTTTTTGCAGACCAAGCTCGTCTTGACTATGTATCAGCTAAACGTGCCATTGTTAATCCTCTTATCGAAGTCGAAGATGAGTCTAAAAAGCCTACTGTAGAACAAATTGAAGAGGCTATTAATGCTTTTGAATTGCAGTATAAGGCAGACCATCCAGAAATGGATGAAGACTCTGATGTAAAAGTTAGCTCAATCACTGAGGAATATAGTGCTAGCTATGATCCTGATGAAGAAAGCGAACTTGTTGAAGTTATCGATGAGTCAGTAGATGAAGCAGAAGCTGCCTTCGAGGACGAAGAAGTAGTTGCACAAGAAACCGTTGAAGAAACGACTCATGTTGTTGTTTCACAAGAAGTTCTTGATATGGCTGATGACTTCCTAGAAAGTATTTCTGAACTCTTTGGAATGACTGAAGAACATAATGACAATGTTGCTACGGAAATAGTTTCTGAAACCTCTGTTAATGAGGTAGAAGAAGTAGAAGTTTACGAAGAAATTTCACTATTTGACTTTGTTTAAAATGCGAAGGGTATTGTTATATCACTTTTGCAGCATGAAAACACCTTATGAAAATAGGGTGTTTTTTGCTATAATAAAATAAAGAACTTTATCAAAAGGGGAATGAAATGAGTAAAATTTTTATTGCACATGCCTGGTCAGATGATGAGAATTATAGTCAGAGACAATTAGACTTTATACGTAAACTTGAGCTCGAACTAGAAGAAAAAATTTAGAAGTTATTTATGATGATAATACTGTTAACAAAAATACTTTAAATCAATTCATGATTGAAAATATTAGAAATTGCGATGTTATTTTATCTATTTGTGACAAGGCGTATTTAGAAAAATCTGAAATAGACGATTCGGGTGTGAGTTTCGAAATAAAAGAAATAACAGAACATAAATTCTTAGATAAAGTAATACCTATCAAAATCTCAACAGATGATTTGCCTTACAAATTTGGTACATTACCTTACGAATCTTTCTGTAAAGAATTTGAGGAAATGTCGTTTGATTCATCCGAACAATTAAATTCTCTTTTTATAAGATTATCTGAAAAGCTCTCAAAAGAAGAGCTCTGGCCTCAAGATAAATTAAAAGAAGAAGTTCATTCGCAACTTGATTCGATTGGTTTAATTTCTAATGTTCTTAATTCCACATTAAAGCTTTCAGATTTGTATACTTATCCAGAACTAAGAATAGATAGAAAAGAAAATATAAGTTATCTTTCAGCAGAAAAGTTACTGAATAGTAAATATTATTTAGATAAATTTTTTATAGTAGGCGATAGACAAAGTGGAAAACATCTTTTGCAAAAAAATTATTTTTAGATATATATAGTGACGGTTTTCAACCTATCTATTTAGAAAGTAAAGAGATTAATTCTCAAAATATAGAAAAGGCAGTTTTCGCAACAAATATATTTCAACATATAAAACTATCCATAAAAATAAAGCAGAAAATATAGTTGTTATAATTGATGATTTTCATAAACTTTCGACAAAATTACAAAATACTGTTAAAAAAATTGACAAGTACGCAGGATTAATTATGTTTGTTGATGATATATTAATGAATAATTAAGTTCAGAATGATTCACAGTAACAAAACATAATTTGAATCCTGCGTAACTTGTCCAATTTTTTTATAACAGTAATTTTGTAATTTTTCAAAATTTATGAAATTTAATCATCAATTATAAACAACTATATTTTTCTGCTTTATTTTATTGGATAGTTGTATATGATTGAGGAATATATTTGTTGCGAACTGGCCTTTTCTATATTTGAGAATTAATCTCTGTTACTTTCTAAATAGATAGGTTTGAACCGTCACTAATATATATCTAAAAATAATTTTTTTGCAAAAGATGTTTTTCCACTTTGTCTATCGCCTACTATAAAAAATTTATCTAAATAATATTTACTATTCAGTAACTTTTCTGCTGAAAGATAACTTATATTTTCTTTTCTATCTATTCTTAGTTCTGGATAAGTATACAAATCTGAAAGCTTTAATGTGGAATTAAGAACATTAGAAATTAAACCAATCGAATCAAGTTGCGAATGAACTTCTTCTTTTAATTTATCTTGAGGGCCAGAGCTCTTCTTTTGAGAGCTTTTCAGATAATCTTATAAAAAGAGAATTTAATTGTTCGGATGAATCAAACGACATTTCCTCAAATTCTTTACAGAAAGATTCGTAAGGTAATGTACCAAATTTGTAAGGCAAATCATCTGTTGAGATTTTGATAGGTATTACTTTATCTAAGAAATTATGTTCTGTTATTTCTTTTATTTCGAAACTCACACCCGAATCGTCTATTTCAGATTTTTCTAAATACGCCTTGTCACAAATAGATAAAATAACATCGCAATTTCTAATATTTTCAATCATGAATTGATTTAAAGTATTTTTGTTAACAGTATTATCATCATAAATAACTTCTAAATTTTTTTCTTCTAGTTCGAGCTCAAGTTTACGTATAAAGTCTAATTGTCTCTGACTATAATTCTCATCATCTGACCAGGCATGTGCAATAAAAATTTTACTCATTTCATTCCCCTTTTGATAAAGTTCTTTATTTTATTATAGCAAAAAACACCCTATTTTCATAAGGTGTTTTCATGCTGCAAAAGTGATATAACAATACCCTTCGCATTTTAAACAAAGTCAAATAGTGAAATTTCTTCGTAAACTTCTACTTCTTCTACCTCATTAACAGAGGTTTCAGAACTATTTCCGTAGCAACATTGTCATTATGTTCTTCAGTCATTCCAAAGAGTTCAGAAATACTTTCTAGGAAGTCATCAGCCATATCAAGAACTTCTTGTGAAACAACAACATGAGTCGTTTCTTCAACGGTTTCTTGTGCAACTACTTCTTCGTCCTCGAAGGCAGCTTCTGCTTCATCTACTGACTCATCGATAACTTCAACAAGTTCGCTTCTTCATCAGGATCATAGCTAGCACTATATTCCTCAGTGATTGAGCTAACTTTTACATCAGAGTCTTCATCCATTTCTGGATGGTCTGCCTTATACTGCAATTCAAAAGCATTAATAGCTCTTCAATTTGTTCTACAGTAGGCTTTTTAGACTCATCTTCGACTTCGATAAGAGGATTAACAATGGCACGTTTAGCTGATACATAGTCAAGACGAGCTTGGTCTGCAAAAACATCTGCAGCTTCTCCTCGCTTAATAGTATCTGCACAACGGTCAATGTTTTCCTGCAAAAGTTTGGCTTGTTTATCCATACCATCAATAACATTGTTGATACGCTGGATAGTCCCAATACCACTCGCAAAATCTAGACGAACAGCATAGCTATTTTGACCGATAATATGTAAATCAAGCATGCGTTCTGGTTGCCAAGCTGATTTTTGTTCCAACGCACGAAGGACAAAACCACGATAATGAGCAAGGGTTGTCATTTTCATATGGAGTGGATCAGAGGCAACATTCATCTGCATAGCATAGTTCAGTTGATTTCCAGCAACATCTTTCTTAGTTGCTTCGTATCCATCTGGTTCAAATGTCATAACAAATGGGTTATGTTCGACCTCATATTTCTTACCATCTTCTTTTTCAACCACTTCTTTCAAGGTCTTGTCTTTTCCGCAAGCTCTTTATCCTGGACTAATAGAGAAAGTTTCTTCTCGTAATTTTCCTTATCTTTAAGGGCTTGCTTAATACGTTTTTGAGACAAAGCAATATCACGTTTCCAAGCCTTACGACGATTAGACAACAACTCAAATTCGTTATCAAGTTCCATCTTAAGTTTAAGATATGGATTGCCTGTTGCAATGGCTTTAAATTCAGAGGCTGAGAGTGTTTGCTCATCAATATCCTCTGAAGCTCGCATCGGTGTACGACTGGTCATGATTTGCGTAATATAACGGAGCTTTGTTTCTTGAATCTGCCAAAGGTAGTTATCAAAACTTCCCTTGGTGATATAGTGGAAAATATTTACCTTTCGATAGATATTTCCTTGACGAACCAAGCGTCCATTACGTTGGATAATATCAGACGGTTTCCAAGGCACATCGAGATGATGAACAGCTTTCATACGACGTTGTACGTTAAGACCGGTTCCCCCTTTTTCCGTTGAAGCCATGAGAATACGAATCTCACCAGCATTCATTTGACGTTGAAGTTGGAGCTTAGCCTTTTTGTTAGCAGCATCGTGAATAAAAGCAATCTCTTCTTCTGGAATTCCTCGTTCAACAAGCAAATCTTTCAACTCTTGATAAACAGAGAAACCCTTGCCATTAGGAGTTCCAAGGTCAGAGAAAATCATTTGTGTCCCTTTATGCTTAGCCTCCATGTGATAAATCTTATCCACTCTCTCAACCACTTGCATGAGTTTATCTGCATCAGCTCTTACATAGAACTCCGCATCCAGCAAACGCATGTCTAAAGCCAACTTTCTGGCTTCACTAGTGATTTTGAGCATGTTATCTTCACTAGGATCTACACTCCCATTTTTAACTCGATCTGAGCGTTCTACAAGCTCATCCAAATAAACCTTTTGGTTATCCGTCAACTGACTTTCAACCGCTACCTTTTCTACCATAGGAACTGGAAGATTAAGGTCTTCAGTCATTTGAATATCTGCGGTCTGACGATAAATCGCCATCAGCTCAGGGAGATTCATAAATTTAGCAAAGCGTTTACGTGAAATATACTTGTCTCCAGTAGGGTTAAGTTCAAGACTATTCTCAACAATCCCAAACGCACCAACCCAAGCATCAAAGAAACTTACACCGAAGTGTTCCATGACATCTGGTTGAAGATAATTCATCATCGTATACATTTCGCTAATAGAGTTGGAAACTGGTGTTCCAGTCGCAAAGACAACGTGACGTGTATCATGCTCTTCTTGAAGCACGCGCACCTTCATTTCCATATCCATATTCTTTTTTGAGGTACGGTTGGTAATACCAGCAACGTTCCCAAACGTGTCATAGGACGGACATTCTTGTACCCGTGGGCTTCATCAACAAAGAGCATATCAATACCAAGGCTTTCAAAGTTGATAAACTCATCAATACCAGTCTTATTTTCAAGCAACGTTTCTAAGTTTGCCTCAAGACTTCTACGCATCGATTGTGCTTGCTTAAAAGTAATTTTGTCGTCATTAGCTTTTGCGTAACCAATGATCTCATCAAGCTCATCAATCTTTTCAGAAATAAAGGCTTGTTCACGTTCTTGTGAGACACGAACTTTCTCAAATTGAGAATGTCCAATCACAATTCCATCATAGTCGCTGGTTAGAATACGAGAAACGAACAAGCGACGTCGTGACTTTTCAAAATCCTGCTCAGTCGTAACAAACACTTTCTTGGTAGGGTAGAAACGCATAATTTCTTGACCAAATTGTGCTGTTAGACTAGACGGAACCACAAACAATGGTTTATGAATAAGCCCAAGCTCTTTCATCTTGAAAGCTGCTGAAATCATGGTTAGTGTCTTACCAGTACCCACTTCGTGAGCGAGGAGTGCACGTCTCTCTTCAAGAATACGTTGTACCGCATTTTTTTGGTGAGGGCGAAGCTCTACTCCTTTAGCCAAGCCATCAAATTCCAAGAGACTTCCATCATATTGACGTGTCACATAGCGATTAAAGACTTCATTGTAGGTATCTTCAATCACTTCTTGGACTGTTGGGTTTTCATGAATAAAGTTCTTAAAGCTTCTTGTAGAACACGCTCACACTCACGTAGGTTTGCTGTAGCCACTTCATCAACCTTACGTATCGGGTTTTCAGTCGTACCAAAGTTACGCATGATTGTTGGTTGATTACTTGTAAGCAAGTGAGCAACAATATCTGTTGCGTGTGAGTAGCTTTTATTGTACTCATCACGTAGACCTAAACGAAGGTTAGATTGACGACTCATATAGCAGTTTAACAAGCGTTCGTTGAAACCTCGTCCGATTCTGGATGTCACTAATAGTGATTTAGCTTCTTCAGAATGCAGACCAACTTTTCATCCAACAATTCACTAAACACCCATTGAGAAACGACGTTACTAGGAATCCAGCTAGAACCAATGCTGAAATCAATATCAGATAAGACAACTGGTTCTGGTACAACAGATAAAATCAATTCCAAATAACGTTCCCAATCCGCTTGTGTATCTCCGTCTTCAATGAGAGAGTTAATACAATCACGTTTGGCTAGAACATCACCTGAAAGGAATTTATCCTTAGTAACATAGTGTACAGTCTTATCATCAATATAGCGTTCCACATCAATCATTACTGTCTCACCTAGTTCTGAAATCATCATATCTTCTGAAACATCTGGATAGACAGAACTCATGAGGTTCAAATCAACGCCACGACCTTCCGAAAGCGACACATTCAAGGCTTCTACTGCTGACATCACTTGATGAAGGTGTTTTTTAGGACGAATGGTTGGCTTTTTAAAAGCATCTGACTTCACAAAGACTACCTTTGAGCTGTCATTCTCGTCCAACTCCTCTAACTCAAGACTAGCGATAAGAGGATAACGATCATCTCGGTCAAAGAGGCGAGCATTCACCGCTTGATTGATATAACCATACTTCTTCTTGAAAGTATCGTAGGCTTGATTAAGTGTTGCAAGCAGTTGTTTGAATTTCCCTTCATCATAGTCTGTCGTCATTTGAATATCAATAATGGCTTGATACGCATTTTGATAGCAACCATGCCACGGATACGCTTGTTTTCTGTATCCGTAAGGGGTGTTTCATAGAAATAAATACCTTTGTAAAGCCCTTTACTTTTAGCTGCTTTAGAAGGTGTTTGACTTACCCATGTATTCGTAACAATATTAGGGTCTGCTTCTACTGCTGCTTCAAAGTCTAAAATGGCTTCTTCTTTGTATTTATCATCATATTTTACGAACTGTCCTTGTTCGTCTTGATAAAAAATCATCTCAGCTGCTCGTGAGCTAGGACGGATAGACGTGTTATCACGATAATAGACATGCCCATTTTTATCACAAGCATACTCGTTCAATCGAATATCAAGTGAAGCAAGTAAGTCTTGGTCAAGATGATTCACTTCTTCTTTAAGGATAATATCACGAGGTTCTAGTCTCTCCACTTCGAAAGGCACTGTTACTTTTGATAGTGCTTCTTGAAGCTCTGAAGCTAAGTCAAAGGAGCTATCTACCACAAGATCCAGTGTTCCACCATTGAAATGACGTACCTGATAATCACCTAGAACACAAGGATTTTACAAATAGCATCCTGGAAGAAATAGGGATTGAGTGAGACACGTTTATCAAAGGGGAGTTTATTTCTATCTGAAGACCAGAAGTCGATATTAGTATCGGGAACAGGATAAAAGCTCCTTTTTGGAAAAAGAGGATATCTGTTACCACTCGTGTTCCAGCATCTTTAAAAGCAGTATTTGGTAAGCGGACACCACCTAAAAACTGAGTTCCACTACGACGGAGTTCTGGCAGAATTGAACCAGCACTCTTATCTGCAGTACCAGTTGAAGTGATAGCTGCAACCATCCCATGATAGGGTACCAAATCGATAGCTTTCTTAAAGAAGTAATCATGAATACGATAAGGTTTATTATCATAAGCCTTATCGACAATGCGAACATCCGCAAACGGAACATTCGTAATGACCAAGTCAAATGGTGTCCCTTCAAAGTTTACTGTTTCAAATCCTTGGACTAAAACAGTAGCATCTTGATGAAGGTGTTTAGCAATAGCACCTGTAACGGTATCAAGTTCAATTCCATAAAGAGTAGAATTCTTCTTGATATCCTCTGGCATTGTTTCAAAGAAGATACCAGTACCCATTGATGGATCAAGAATATTACCTCCTTAAAACCACTTTCTACAATCTTATCCCACATTGCAGTAGCAATCTCTGGACTTGTGTAGTAAGCCGTTAAGGAGCTCATTTCCATCGCACGATATTCTTCTTTAGTGACAAGACTTTTTAGCTCATCACGTTCTTTTGCAAAACGATTAATCTTACTATCAAAGAAATCGTTAGCAAGTCCTCCCCAACCAACATAGTTAGAGAGAATTTCTTGTTCGGCACTGTCAGCTAGACGGTTATCTGATTCTAGTGCTTTCACAAGTTAATGGCAGAAAGGTTAGCTTGAACCTTTTCTGCTTTAGTCATTGTTTTATTTTGTTTTTGTTCTTCCATTGTTGTTCTTTCTCCTTAAAACTAAAAAAGACCTGGTATAATACAAGTCTTTCTTTTTAGTTGTAGTATTTGTTTATACGACTCAAAAATATGTGAGCCTCTCGTGTTTTCCTGTTTTTGAGGAACTCAATAAAACTATCTTGAATGTCAAAAGAGAATGTTCCAGCCAGTTCACATTGCTTATCAAAGCTTTTGCTGACTGTCATAGCTTTACTCTTACGAATAGCTACATGCGTGGGCATTGTTCTGGGAAAGGTAACTCCTAGAGAGTAACCAAAATCAAACAAAGTTAATAGATATGGCGGTTCATCTTTAGAAAAGATAATCCCAAAGTTATTCCAGTGTCTATCAACATTTAAGGTTAAGCGATCAATCTCAAAGAGTCTGGCAAATATCGAATCAAGCTCAGCTTCTGAAAAACCAATCTCAGCCAACTCTTTTTTCAAAAGTTATACTGCTCTTGAGGTTGTTTCTTGGCTATTTGTTCGATATCTGATTCCGTATACCCCTTTGTTGCAGCAAACGAAACATCGTAACGAAGCTTCCACCTTCTGGTATGAAATTTTGTGAACGACAAAGATCACTACCTACTTTTTCGTAAGGTACATAATCTTTAATCCCACAACTTTTCAAAAACTCAGATACTAGAAACTCAGCTTCAGCTTCTCCACCAAAAAAGTCTCTCTTATAGAAATAGTCATCTTTCAACCATTTCTCTTGAGTTCCTTTGCTAGAAGTAAATACAGTCATAGTATCTCTCCTATTTTCTACTTAAATTAGGATGATGATCTTCTAAAACAAATGGCTCATCATTGAGTTCTGGTATTGATACCCAATAAAAATCATCAGTATCAAAAACCGTGTGTCATAGCAATTTCGTGCCAGACATCGGGAGCTGTATAGGTATAACCTAAAAGTTCCTTTCGGTTTTTTCGTCCAAAATCAATTTGACGCCCTTTTAGAAATCTACCATACGTTCATAGGTGAATTCTGTGTTCAACAAAAAATCATCTTTCCTTTCAAACGTATCTAAGGTTTTACTGATTGTATCAACCAGGTATTTTCCAATCATCTTTTTATTATTATAAAGAACAATAGTCAACTTCATGACGCTTCTCCCTGAATTATACATGAAATCACGTATAGTGTTATCTCTAGTATAACATGAAAACGCAGTTGACTCATAAGAGTTCTCAGTTTCATTTTTCTCCTTTTATCTAAAACTCAATTTTAAGCTTTCCACAATGGGCTAAGAAAAGTTCTGCTTCTTTCTTTGCCTCTTCATCTGCAGCCTTGTTCCTTCTCCTTTCAGTTGAATGATCCTATTGTTTTTTCAATTCAAGAGTATAGAGAGGGGTTTCTCTGTGTGCCTTATCACGAACAAAGACAATAATAGAAGTTCCGTAGACAAAGTGTTTTTTGCATAACTTCCAACACAATGATGTAGGTTTTTGCCTTCTTTGACAATTTCACTTTCGTCTTTAGGAAAGATAAAAGCATACTTGTCAAATGCGGTCTAAGCCTTCATCATGTTTGTCAAACGTTTAGCTGTTTCAACCCTCAACTTCGCCTCTTTCTTTCGTCCTCAAGGCGTTGTTTCTCTGCTCTCAAATCTCTGACAGCATTAGTTACACGTAAATATGTACACGTGCTTGTTGATTCTCGAGAAGAGCTGAATAATTTTCTACGATCTCTGTATGTTTATTTCCCAATTTTGGGGATAACTACATAATCTCCATCAAATGGAATTCCCAGAGCTTCTACCATTTCTTGATAGTCCTCATAATCACGAAGGGAGATATTGTTTTTCATCATCCAGTTAATAAAACGAATTGGTTTCACAGTGGATGGTATGATACTTTCCAAACGATTAATTAGTGGCTTCTTGTCAGAAATCATAGCGTTTATAATCAACTCATATAACCCCTCGAAGGTTCGACCATATCGTCTACGCAAATCTTCCTCGAAAAATGCCTTTTCAACATTTATATCCGTATTTTTTAGATACTGTTTATTCCTTCTGAGAAAATTCATAGTAACCTTACCCATATTTGCATGCTTATGTCCAAGACTACATGAGTAATAAGACCTATAAAACGTAGTACCTACCAATTCTTTGACGACTCCACGCGCCTTTATTTTTTGAGCGAATTCAATACGTTCTCGATATTTATAGATATGAGGTAGCACTGAGCTTATCTCGAAATTTTCTTTAATCACTTCATCAAAATCTAAGTATCTCAACTCAGATTTTGTTTGTAACTTTTCAATAAGATTTTCCATACCACCATAAAGCGTATAGACACTAAATGCACCAGAGCCAAAAAGAGAGCATTTCTCTGATTTTGGAATCCAGTACTATAGCTTCTTTACCTTCTTTAGCTGAAAAATATGGATCCCAGTGTGCTTTTACCATCTTATTGTTGGCAAGCTGATAAAAGTTATAAAGGCTGACGTCAAACTTTTCTTTTTCCTTCTTCAAATGATTGGAGTCACTGCATACATTTGCATTTCAATGCGCTTCTTTGTGACTCCCATCCAGACAAAGTAAAAAGTATCTCCTACAAAGGTTAAACGGCTGTTAAGTGATAAGCGTTTTGTAACCTTTTCCGAGAATTTTTTTCGGTCAGAAGAGATAATTGTCTTAGACTTATTTGACCATTCATAGATAGGAAAATTATTCTTCGCCCATTTGAAAAATCCGTTAGGAACTTTTAAACGATTATCTACGATTTCTTGAATATTCTCTGCTTTTGTCATTGTTTTTCTCCTTAATTAATAAAAAATGGCCCTAGGACCATTTTTCTATTTATTGTTGTTAAAATTCGCCTTCTTCAACAGATAAATCTGAAAAAAGATCTAACTGTTTCTCATCCTTTCAGGAGTTTTCTTAGTTGGGATTTTCTTTTTAGTTTCTGTTTTAGTTAGGCTCTTATTCTGTTTCTTTTTTGGCTTCTTAGTTGGTTGCTTGGTTGATTTCTTACTACCAGTAGTCATTTTTCCTACAACTGATTTAGTCTCAACTTTTTCAGCAGTAAAATACTCCTTAACCCAAGAAAAGACTGTAGCATCATCAACCATAGCACCTTGACCATTTCTATAGTCAGATTTACTGGCTTTTCTGATACAGTAACCCATAGCATCCTTAATCGTACGATCAAGATGTTTGAGAATTCCAGCAATCAGCTCATCATCCTCTTGATGATCAACTATCCAATTATGAATAGCATCCTCAGTCGGTGTGTGAGCTTCTGCCATTTCATCATCAAAATGGCTTACTGCCATGAAGCGGTCAAAAGCATCAATCTTAATTTTATCTGTCATTGTTTTTCTCCTCTTTTATTTAACCAAAGCTACGTTTCGTTTCCCATCTTGTCCTTGTTTCATTTCTAAAACATCATGTGGGATTGAAAAGTCATCTTGATAGGCTGTTGTAACAACACTTAATCCTGCCAGAAACAGCCTTAAGTACTGCTTCTACTTCTTCTCGTGTATTAGCTTCACCAATAAACAAGACATTAGGATTAAAGCGTGGACTAAAGTGACCAGAGCATCATAGTCCATACGGTTAACCTCATTGACTTGTAGCTGGCTAAAAGATACATCCTTAATTTCGACATGTCTTTCGATTGTTATTACTTTACCTTCTTTAAAAGCCTCAGAAAGTAACAAGTAAGCTAAAGTCGTTTTG
>NZ_CP020429.2:0-206913 GCF_002073815.2 Streptococcus sp. FDAARGOS_192 | reverse complement strand
TATTTTAGATAATAACCGGTAGTATTCTCAAATGTAGCAGAACAATTCAATTCATCACTATTTTCGCTACTTTTACTGATTGTAAAGTTGTTCCCCTTAAAAATTCTTTTAAGTGCTTGGATTATTTCATTTGCTTGCTTTACTTTTATTCCTATGTTTACGATATCACGTAAGTGTCTAGTATCCTGGACAGGTATCTTCTTTCTTGAATGAATATCAAGTATCAATTCATATCTCTTTTTTCTGTACTCAACCCAACGATCAGAAGAGTAATGTTCATTTTCCTTCGATGTTAATTTTTTTGAATCCTCAAGAACATTTATATATTCAATAGCCAATTTCTTGAGTTTGTTATCCTTAAAAGTTCTTTCCTTATATCTTCCAACTTCCGATAACTCAAATTGTGTGGCCTTTTCATAGTACGCCGTAGTGTCCTCGTAATTCGAACTGGCATCCTCCCACCGTTTATCTAACCCTTTAGCTAACGAAATAATGAAGTCGTTATCATAGGTGATTGCCTTATTAACAGCCGAACTGCATAAGAACAATGAAATAACTATCAGAACTGCAAAAAGTATCTTCTTAGGCATAGCAATTCCCTCCTAATTCATTCCCATTACTATTATACCATTTAACAATTTCAACCCGGAAGAAACCTAGTGTATAATAATCATTCTTTATATCACCTATGATACCTCTCAAAAATCAAAGAGCCAGGAAAATCCTGACTCTTTATTTGAACTATCACTTATATTTCTGTTTAATGTCACGCATCCATTTTTGAAGAACAGGACCTAATTTCATATTAAGCATCAACTTATTGCCTGCAAAGATATTTGTTGCTTTATCAGGATCCAATGTTTTAGAGATGTCATCACGAAATGGAATCTCTTCTGGCTTGATAAGACTATACTCCTTAAGCGATTTGCTAAGTAAATCAGCATCAATCCCCCATTCGGACGCAAATGCTTTAACTTCTTCGAATTGTTTCTTGTCCTGCCAATCCTGAAAGGCTTCATCAAAATTACTCGTAGCCGGAATGTGACCACCTACCAATTCTTCATTGACAAAGCGTTTCAAAGACTCAGCCATTTCATGCTCCCCAAGGTTACTCAACTCTTGAATTTGCTCTAGAACTAAGACTAAATTATTATCATTGATAACAATATAACCGCCTTCTGTAGTCGTCTTATTTCCAATTAACTCTATGAGGCTCTGAGCATCAATAACTTGAGAACCTTGAAGTTTAGTTCTCCCTTGTAATTCCCGAATCTCTTCCTCTTCTGTTCCCTCTCCAACTACTCTAGGGAAAAGGTTTCTATAAGCACCTATATACTGAAGCCACTTATGCTCATCAAGGCCAAAACGCTTATTATCCCAAACAAATTCATAATATTGTTTAACAACATTTAACTGTTTAGCAGCTTCATTGAATGCTGCCTTAAATCGTTTTTTACCTTCTTTATCGTCACGTAGGTCTATCCATCGTGTTGGGTCTGAAAGTTCTTGGATGAGATTAATCATTCGCTTATTCAGTTTATCGACAGCATCCTCATACTTATCAACGATGACTTTACTATTCATACCCCCGCTACCATATAGTTCAAGGGCTGCCCTAACAAGTTCTTGTGTAATTCTTGGATATTGGAAATTAATAATCGTTCCAAATTCCTTTGAAGAACCAAAAACACGATTGGTCCTAGAATAAGCCTGAATCAAACCTTGAAGTTCAAGACGTCTATCAACATAAAGGGTGTTAATACGTTTCGAATCATAACCTGTTAGTAACTGGTCAGCAACAATAAGAATATCGATATTCTTAGGGTTTCTACCACTACCCCCACGTTTCGCACGATCCGTTACATCTTCAAAGTAAGCAGCTTCTCCATGAGTCTTATTGCCAGGAATGAAGGAAATACCAGTAAAACTAGCATAGTCTTCAAACATCTCATCAACGACTTCTAGAGCAATATTATCTGGATCATTTTCGTTTCCAAAGCTAAACGTCATGGCGACATTGGGTTTAGCTTCACCATCCTTAAATTTCTCAGCAATTTGTTTCTTAAATTCATGGTAATAGGCAATTACACGCTCTTTATAAGCTGCTGTGAGGATTGCATTAAACTCTCCGTTTTGAGACTGTTCCTGCCAACCATCTAGCACTTCTTCAACTACTCGTGGAATATGAGTCTCATCTTGATAGATTAAGATATCTTCTTCTGAAGCCTTGTTTTCAACCTCCAAATCATCCCACTTATAGACCTCGCGAGCGATAGCTTTTTCTCCTTTTTTTGGATGTTGCTCAGATAAGGTCTTAATCAGTTGCTCACGGAGGTCATCATAATTCCTAAACTCACCAGTATTGATGTAGTCAACATGGAAACCCAAGACATTTCCGTCCGCAATTGCTTCATCAATAGTGTATTGATGGAGCAAGGGGCCAAACAGCTTTTCAGTCGTATTAATGAGTTCACTACGTTCATTGACTTTACCTTTAGCCTTATTTTCATCAAACAAGGGTGTCCCGGTAAAACCAAAGAACAAACCGTTTTGGAAGAAATACTCTTTAATTTTAGCCATCATACCACCCATAGTTGTCCGATGGGCCTCATCAATAATAAAGATTATCTTCTTCTCTTTTAGACTATCGTCTTGTCCTTCAACAAGACTTTCAACTAAGTTATGAAGTTTAAAGGTTGTTGTAACGACAATACCACTCTTAGCAGACATCAATTGTCTTCTGAGTTGATAGGTACTTTTTGTATCATCCACATTCACCGATTCATAAACGGAATAAGCCTTGAAGGCTTCTGAAGTTTGGTCGTCAAGGTCACGTCTATCTAATAAGAAAACAACCTTATCAAACTCCGTTCGAGTGGCTAAGAACTGAGCTGTCTTAAAACTTGTGATGGTCTTTCCTGAACCAGTAGTATGCCAGACAAAGCCACCGTGCGGTATACTATCATTTGGCGAGCCAAAAACAGCCTTTTCAATGGCTTGTAACGCGTGGACTTGATAAGGTCGCATCAACATATGACGGCGATTTTCTTCAAGTTTATCTTCATTTATTATCAAATAATCCCCAACCATTTGATGGGCCATAGGAATCTTTAAGAAATGTTCAATGACCTCTCGATAATCAGTCAGAATACGATGACCCAAGAACTTACCATCAACTTGACTTTTTCTCACAAGCGACCAGTGGAATACAAAAGCAGGGTTGAAATCGTTGAGTGTTTTAGGTGTCGCAAAATAACGTGTTTCAATCTCACTTGTCACAACCATCATTTGTGAAAAGGCCATGAAGTTATTAGTGTATTCACCTTCGCGGTAATAACGTTTGAATTGTCCAAAGGCTTCGTCTAACGTTTTATCCGTACGTTTTTGCTCAATATTAATTAATGGTAGTCCATTAATTAACAGCACAATATCAAATCGATTATTATAGTCAGTCTGTACCTCACGTGCAATTTGATAATTAGAGTCTCCACCACGAACTTGAGCTTTTCTCAGAATCGTTAGTGTAATTTGTCGTCTAGTAACATCTGGGTGACTGTCACGATAGATACCGTCAATTTTACCCGTTGACCCTTCCATTGAAAGTATCTTTGCGGCCTCATAACTATTTGATATCTGTTTGACCTTCGCCATGACTTGCTGGAACTCGGCATCAGTCAAGGCAACACCTTCTAAGATGTCCGCATTGATACGATTTAACTCGTCACGCCAGTTATTTATAAGGTCTTGAACAGTGACTTTATGAAGATTACCATTTAGTTTATCAGGAGCTTGCCACTTATACTTCGTTAATTCTTTTACGAAATTTTCCTGAAATGCTTTTTCTGAAGCATTTTTGGGCGTATTACTCATAGGTGTCCTTTCTATATCAAACTGGAGCTCACGTTACACGAATAGTTCATTCAAATAGGCTTTTTTCAAATCGTTTAGTTTGTCTAGTTTTTGTTGCTGGAGAGAGATAGAGTTATCTAGTTTATGGAAAAAATCTCCGATTTGTTTCTGTTCTTTTGTAGCAGGAACTAATACCGATATACTTTCTACATCCCTCGTATTATATGATGGTAACGCACCAATTTGAACTAATGATGTTAGGTCGACAGTTTCAAACATAGTTTTAGCAAAATTTGTATCAACTTTTGAAGTATCCAAAGAAAATGCCATAGTATTGTTATCCATAAGGAATGGGACTCTACACAATCTCTTACGATTCAATAAAACAGCTGCTCCCACTTTCGCAAAAAATATCGCAGGTACATCATGAATTGCTTTCCATCCTCTTTGACTCATCTGTTCCAATGTAACGTAGTTATTTGCAAAAACCATCTCATGCTCATTCCCGTTATTATTCATATCTGATACTTTATAAAAAGGAATACCTACTTTTCCTCCTTGTTCAGAATCAGGAAATCCAATGCCCGACTGGGCTTTCCCTATTTTTCCTAATAACATCTGTTCCCACTCACCTTCAAAACCAGGAAAACGACGTTTCGGCACGCGCTCACCTCCAGCTGGAAACATTTCCGAGAGATAGGCTTTTTTCAGATTTTTGAGTTTATCAAGTTTATGTTGATGGATAGAGAGAAGAGAGTCGATTGTTTGGAAAAATTCACCAATAATGTCTTGTTCAAGTTCATCTGGAATAATAAACTCCATTTCTGAAAACATGGTACCAGTTATTTGATTGATTGTCGCACCCATATTTTTCTCAATTTCTTCACCAAATTTGGGAGTATCTAATAGTGCATTTACAAACAAAGAATGTTCTGTATGCATCCCAGCCATAAAAGCACCAATAACTGTGTTAGGTTTCTCACATTTTACTCTAGCATGCTTACCAATTAACGAGCGAGATCCATTTCTAACGACAACAATAATATCTCCTGGTTTAACATTTTCAGATGTTGCTTTTGCTGGTGTAACAAAAACATTATCAGCATCTACAATTTCACCATTTTTTATATTCGATGATCGCAAAACTAATGTCCCGGATTTCCTCACGTCATTCGGTGAATAGGTTAATCCACTAAACAACTCAATGAAATCTGTTAATTTTCTTTTTACCCACTCACCATTACTTTCAAACTCTTTAAACCGTCTCTTTGGCACATATTCACTATTCGTCATTAAAGTACCACCAATTCCTTCATCATTGCTTCAAGTTCTTTTTCGAGTTTGGCAATCTCATCATCCAGAGTGTCCAATGTCTCAGAGTAGCGTTTGTTTAATTCGTCTATCACTGCAATCTCAGCCTTAAGCGGTGACTCCACTAAGTCTTCCACTTTCTCAATAACTGAACCAAACCATTTTTTGTATAGAAGTTGATCGACTTCTTCATCAGTCAATTGAAGAATACGATCAGCCACTACTTCTTTCAACTCTTGCTCTTTGGTCTTAATCTTTTTATTGACAGCTGATTTTTCTTTGGTCAAGTCATCGACTTTCTTGAGAAAATCATACTCAAGAGACCCTTTTTCAGCCTCCTTCAAACTATCTTTAATAGACTTGCCTTCAAAACTGTCTTGGGCCTCACCCTCTTCATTCTTTTTAAGAGAATCAAAGAGAGCATTGTACTCATCACTATCTTCTACCTTAGCATTTTCTACAAGCTCACTCATTTCGCTTTCAATTTCAACAATACGTGATTTGAAAGCCTCAATTTCAGCTAACTCTTTGGCATAAAATTCGCTAGCAATAAGACTATTTGGGACGACAATTCCATTCCAACCGTCTTGAACTGGTTCTTTTTTCTTCCCTTTTTTGACCATATTAGGCTCACGTGTTCGACCGGCTTGATAAAATCCTAACTGTTCAATAAACTCTGAATCGTGTTCAAGGCTATTAGCCCAAATCTCAGCAATCATCTGATACCCGTCATAACTGTCAAGTTGTTCAAAGGCTGATAGCTGATGTTTGATATCCGCTAACATGGCTTCTTTAACCTGTCTAGAGCTACGTTCCTGACCAAGCTCATGCAACTGAGTCCAATAGGTATCCAGATAAGCTTCAACCGTTTCTTTCACATGCGTCATTGTCTCTTGTACAACCGTACTTGATAGCACCTCATCTGAAAATGCATCAATCGTTTTGTTTAAGGCCAAATACCCAGGACGTTTTTCAGTGAAGGCTTGTTCTAAAACATCTGGTACTAATTGATTGAGAATCTTCAAGTCCTCAATATTCTCTTTTGGAATACCTCCGTATAAGTGGGCATCAACATCGTGAGCAATCTCATTGTCTATAGCTGTTACATAACGAGGGATGTTCATATTGAACTCATTGCTGATGAGTTCCTTTCGACTCGCTAAGTGACTGTAGCCTTCTTCTTCTGTACGATTACTGTATGTATCTACAATCTTAGCAATATCTTTTTCTTGAAGGACATTTTGCTTCCCTACTTTAATAAAGTTATGCGAAGCATCAATAAAGAGAATAGGCTCATTCAAGTCACGATTTTTCTTCAAAATGATGATACATACTGGAATCCCTGTATTAGAGAATAAATTGCTTGGTAGACCAATAACGGTATCAATCTGATTCTTTTCAATGAGTTTCTGGCGAATCTCGCCTTCTGCACCGCCACGGAAAAGTACCCCATGAGGTAATACAATGGCCATTGTACCAGTAGTTGATAAGTGATAAAGCCCATGAAGAAGGAAGGCAAAATCCCCTTTTGAATCTGGAGGCAATACACTGGCAATTTCAAAGCGTGGATCTGAAGCTTTTAAGCCGACTCTGTTCCAGTTTTTAATTGAATAAGGTGGGTTCATAACCACCGCATCGAACTGTACGCCTTCATCTGGACGCTCTGGGTCTTCTGGCCAGTCTTGTGCAAGGGTATCACCGTTTTTAATGCTCATTTTCTCAGGACGTACACCATGAAGTAAGAGGTTCATACGTGTCAAGTTGTAAGTAGCTGTATTTTTTTCTTGTCCGTAGTAGCTGAGAACCTTCTGCTGCTCTTCAGATAAATGTTTTTTTACCGTCAAAAGGAGTGAGCCTGAACCAACGGTTGGGTCATAGATAGAGGCTAGAGACTTATTTGTCGCAACTATCTGAGCCATGACTTCACTAACCTGGTGAGGAGTGTAAAATTCACCAGCCTTTTTCCCAGACTCCATAGCGAACTGCCCAATCAAGTACTCATAGGCATCCCCTAAAATATCACTTTTTTGGAGGGCAACCATGTCCAAGTCTTCAAAAAGACGAATAAGAGCCTGAATGTTCTTGCTTCGTGTATTCAAGTCACTACCAAGAGCTGTATCAGACAAATCCAACGTTGAGCTTGAGAAAAGGCCATTAAAATCGTCTGTCTCGTCTGTTGAAACGACACTACGTTCAAATTCGCCAAGACTTTCAGTAACTGTCTGAACTTCAAACTGTCCTGTATTCATGTCATTTAGCCATTTTTGATACAAATACTTAGGTTTGACTACATACCCTAAGTTATCACTGATCATCTTCTCAAGATCTTTTTCGTATAACTCGTGTGCCTTTTGATATTCCTCAAATATGTCCACATCAGTAGAAAGTCCTGATAATTCCGCAAAGGTCTTGAGTGTCTTGTCACTCAGGAATTTATAGAACATGAGTCCTAACATATAGTCTTTGTAACGGCTAGCATCCATTGAACCACGAAGCTCGGTAGCTCCATTCCACAGACGTGCTTTGATTTCTTCTGACGTAATCATTTGAGTCTCCCTTTTACTATTTACCATTTCGTTTACAAATTGCTATATCTAAAAATGATGTTACCTAGACTTGTTGCATCATTTCCAAGATAATATCCCTTTGATTATACCATGAAAGCAATGAAAACATAAGGAAGACCTTGACAGCCTTGGCGTTAGTAGATAGCTAACCACACTTCAAGTTGTCACTCAGACACATTAATACATCATATCTGTATTTGAGCCTAAAAAAGAAAATGCAGAAGAAACTCCTACATTTTTTATCTATATTAATATTTCTTGGCTATCCCATTCTATCATGCCTTATAAATTGACTCTGACACTTCGGTTTTGGTAAAATTAAATAAAGGTTGAGACTGAGTTTGAGTCGGTGACGACTCATTCAAAGGTTGCGGTCTATCCGTTTCAGGTAGAGGTGCTGCCTCCTGTTTTTCAGGTAAATCCCCGAATGAGTTCTCAGCCTTTTTTGTATGCTCCTGAGAAGACTCAGGAGTATTTTTATTTCGTTGAATTAATCATTTTTTAGCTTTTAAATCGCGATTCCAATCGTACTTCTTGACTGAAATAGATATATGTAAAATTCTATCCACGACAAAATACTATTATAAACCACTACGAACTACATATATCTTTTTCGCTGGTCAAACATTAAGAGTACAGTGGAACATATAATTAATATAATACTACTGTTTTAGAGGCCATTATAGAAATGAGCTAATCCTTTAAATCAAATCTTAATTGACTCATTGCGTCTTCTAAATTCGAGATCGAGGATTCAATATTATTTAAACTTGAACTAAGGTTATCAGACACTTCCACTCTTAAATTATCTAGCGATTTTTCTAAGTCCTCAATTCTTGAATAAGGAACGAATTGCTTCATCGTGTCCCCAGATGAACCAACCAATTGGCTGAGAATATAATCAATTATTTACCAAGTAATTTGATTAATATATTCGTATTTCTCATAAACTATATCGGATGATATCGATTTAATAACATCTTTCGAAAAAGTATCTTGAGGATTCAGCTTTTCTTTTAATAAACTGTAATAAAACTTACCATAGAAGGTACTAATAATTGTTTTATATTGGGGAACAAATATATTCAAACTAATTTCTTTATCGGATGTTTCATCTTTTAATACATATTTCCCGCTATATAGTTCATAAGAATATGTTAATTTTCCAGATTCATCAGATAAAATAAAAAATTCAAGACTATTATTCCCAGGATTTAATTCTTTTTGACACTTTTGCGTAATTCTCTTTGCAAAGCTAAAATCTTTATCAATTCTGAATATAATATTTTCAGAATCAAATGGTTTTTCAGCTCCACCTAATTGCTTGATGAACTTATTATTGTTTCTTATATAGTCAAGGGAATCTGTATATATTACTTTACTATAGCAACTAACCTCAATAATTAATCGAGTTTTTTCATGATTATGAAAATAGTTGCTAAATTTCTCTTTACAATTAACCACTTCAGCAACCTTTATTTCACCTGAATCAATAGAAGTCTCTGGAATATCACTCTGAAAAAGTAACTCCTTTTCGTGCTCATAAGATCCTTGAGCATAAAATTTGATAGTATATTCTTGTGACTCACCTTTAAGATTACCATTATTTATCAAAAAAAAGACATACTTCTGATCATCATTTCTAAAACCACCATCATATTGGATATAATCAATATACTCTTTCTCAAATTTTACATTAGTAAGTACTACCGAAGTTACTACTTGCTTTTCTTCACTTCTATTTTGAATAAAAAGTGTATTCTTGATTAGGTTAGAGTATATGTTTTTTGATTGCCATTCTAATTTTTCACTTGAATTTTCAAATAATCTACCATCATATGGGACAAGCGACTCAATGACAATGTTTTTACGGTATCTCATTACCTTTTCATGAAAATATTTTATTATTTCAAAACAGTCCTTAACTATACTCATAGTCTTATTCACCTCTTAAAATAGTGGTTTAGATTTACAAAAACATCATTACTACACGCAAACTGGTTTTCGAAAACGATGATCCTATTTCCTTGACCTAAACTATTGCTTATCAATGCTCATACCAGTACATGATTAACGTTTTATGAACAACTCTAAGCAATAACGTGTTATCAATTTGACGAAATTCAGCTAATTTGCTAAAATAAAAACTGAAAAAGGAAGTTGAACTTCTACTCAACTTCCATGTAGATCCGTTTAAAAGACGGTGGCTAGTTTTAAACGAAAATAATCCGTCTTACTTCGCCAAAAGTGGGGACGGATTATTTTTTGTCATCGTTTTTAAAGAGCTTGTAGCATAAACCAATAAGAGCAATAGTAAAACTACCAAAGCCTAGAATGGTTTGCACAACCTCAAACGCTGTCAAAACGGCTCTCCTTTCTACTAGATTTCGAATGCTTGCCCATAGGCATCACTCCTCTCTAATGGATGAAAGCCACCGTCTATCACTTTTCTACATATAAAAGTATATCAAATTCATACAATAAAAGCCATTTCCCTAAAGCCAGCTATCCTAATAATGATGGGAACTGGCTTTTCTATATTATTAAAGGCATCCTCTAATATTCCATACGAAGAATCTAGTCAATAAAAAGGAGCCCTCAAACTCCTTTTTAGTATATGGTAAATTGCAAGAATAAGTGCAACATTTTTACCACTCACTTAAAGTGCCTCCAAGAGTGTTCTGTATCCTAAACATTTGCGTGGTCGATGGTTTTGCTGAGAACTAGTCTTCATTACTAATGGCTGCCAAATCAGTCTTCTTAGGGAAATATTCTCTAAGTAAACCATTGGAGGTTTCGTTATTTCCTCTTTTCCAGGAAGAATAGGCATCCGCAAAGTAAAAATCTAGATCAAGATCTTCTACAAAAGGGTAACAAAAGAACTCCTTTCCTCGGACTGAGGTAAAGGAGTTTAAAAAGTCTTTTGGAAAAAGTTGATAGAACTGCTGGATGGCTGAGAAAGGACTTAGTCCTTTACAAGACATTTCATTTTACAATTGGTTTGAACACTTATTTTGTAAAATCATTTGAAATTTTTATTTCTCACATTAATAACGAAACGATTCTAAAGTCAAATAATAACTAATCTCCTTAGAATTACTTCTTAATCCTTATTTATCTCTGAAATTAACGTTCAAGCAAAATAAGGTTGATTTTAGGAATAACCAAAGAGGTCACGACTAGCGAAATAAGAGTAGCTATCACTAAAATGGCAATATCCTTTAATTCAGCAATACCAAAATATACTTTTCTCATAATATCTAACTGATAAGTCAGTGGATTAATTAAAGCAAACCATTTGATTACCATAGGGGACGAGTCAAAAATATAAAAGACTGGTGCTGTAAATCCTAGGGGAGTTAGAAAGAATCTGATAACAATGTCTCTTCTCCTATAATCATTAATAAACATAGTAATTAAAATTGCTATACCATTCCAAAAGAATAATGAGACTATTGACAATAGAATTATCAAAAAGTAGTTATATAATGGTATTGCTACACCGAACATACTTGAAACCAAGTAAATAATAAATTCTTGAACTAATAACCCTAATAAAGAATACACACTCATCCCTAAAATGTAATAAATAGGTTTTACACCACTACATAATTTTAAAGACAGTAACCCATATTTTTTATCTATAGTCACCCTGTAAATAACTTGAGTCATCTGACCAATAATCAATAAGCCGATAATTCCAGTTATTGCATACTCTGTATAGGATGTAATGATATGATCATAATTTACCTTACTAATCGCTGAATTTAATCCTATCACAATAAAAACAACATACAAAATAGGTTGTAATAATTGAGAAAGTAGTAGCCCCTTACTTCTAAAAAAAGCTACTAATTCATTCTTTGCTATAATCTCAATTCCTCTTACGCCTAAATCTGACTTGTGTCTAAGTTCACTTGCTTTCATATGAATCCCTCACAACTTCTAGATAACGATCTCGTAGGTACTCTCTCTCGATAGAAATGCCCTTAATACTTAAAACTTCACCTAAATCATTTATTACTGCTATAACATTATCATCTTTATCAACACTAATCATACATTCGGTGTCATTGTAAATTACGACATTCTCTTTATAAGAAGTAAGAAACTCTGACTGTTCATTAGTTAGAGGATGATCCAATGAGAATACAACTTTACGATTCGTTCTATTAACAAAATCTTCTAGAGTTCCCCAATATGAAATTTGTTTATTTTTTAAAAATAGGATTTTTTCACAAAATCTTTCAATCAAGTTAATATCATGGGAAGATATAATAATGGTTTTCCCCTTATTCGATTCATCCTTTAAATATGATAAAAAGCGATCTGAAGATTCTGTATCTAAACCTACTGTCGGCTCATCCAAAATGTAAAAATCTGGTTTATGTGCAATAGCTCTGGCAAGCTGAACACGTTGTAACTGTCCCCCTGATAAGGAATCAACCAATTTATCTTTTTTATCTGAAAGATTTAAAACATCCAAAGCTTGCATACACAGTTCATCTGCTTTACTACCAAATATTCCAGCTAGATTCAAACCCAATATAACATTATCTTTTACAGTAGTATAAAAATCCATAACAGCAGTCTGAGGATTAAACCCAATGTTTGAAAATGGTTGTTGCTTATTACTCAACTCCGTCTCATTATATTCCACGCTTCCTCTATACATAGGTTGTAAGCCAACAATCGTATTAATAAATGTTGACTTTCCTGCACCATTTGACCCTAGTAAACCAATAAAATCTCCTTTAGAAATTTCAATTGAAACTGAATCTAAAGCTACAAAGTCTTCATACTTGACTGTTACATCATCAACTTTTAAGAACCAAGTCATTAAATCTCTCCTCTCCTTTCTTACAAAAAGAATATCACTTTTATACATATCGTACAATACCTATTTTGTATTTATTGAAAATTTATATCTATTTTTATTATCCTAATTTAGCTAATAAAAAAACAGTTAGAATCCTCATTCTAACTGACAAAGAAAAACAAGTCCCAAAATGTGGCTCTATAATTTCTGTAGTGGGTAAAACCACTGTAAAGATTATAGAGCTTTTTGAGTGTACACAAAAAGTCCCATAAGAACTATAATGAAAAGCAACCAAAATATCATTAGGAAGAACTTATGAGACTTATTAAGAATACCACAGAATTAATCAGAATTAAAAGATTTCACTTGTTTTTGAAACTAACACTCATCTCGATTACCTACTCACAATCACCGCAGGCTCCCTGAAAATCTAAGACCAGTTACTTTCTGATATACTAACTGTTTTACCCCTTTTTAGGGATATGTCAAGAATTTTCTGTTAATTTTGACAATTTCAACGACCCAACTGACTTTATTTCTTACATTATATGGTATTTGCATCTCCTCAGGATATCTTACGAGAATAGGTCAAAATACCTCTTAAAATAGGTTCTCGATATCAAAACTAACTAATATCGTCGTTAGAGTTGTTATATCGAATCTTATTTAATCGAATTACTTGATCTGCTTGTTCCCAAATACCTGGATTATGGGTAGCAATAATAATGATACGATTTGGATTTTTTAGTGATCGAATTAAGTCCATAATTTCTTGAGCATTATCAGGATCCAAAGAAGCTGTTGGCTCATCAGCTAGTATGATAGGAGGATTTTTCAAAAAAAGTTTAGCCAGAGCAACACGCTGTGCTTCTCCGCCAGATAATTCGTATATTTTTTGATTAAGATTTAAATGTTCCAGATGAACATCTTTCATCACTTTTTCTTTGCATTCTTGAATATCATTCTTTCTGAGTTTCTTTCCTACCAACCCCAAATCCAGGTTGTAACTTATACTATCATTTTCAATAAGCCCAAAGTTTTGAAACAAATAACCCAAATAATCACGATAATAGACTTGAGATTTAATCTCTTTCAAGTCTGTACCATCATAAGTGACAGAACCACTATCATAAGTCTCTAGTTTTGCCAGAATATTTAAAAGAGTTGTTTTCCCAGAGCCACTTTCTCCGATAAGCGCATATATCTTTCCTTTATCAAAAGATAAATTTAAATCATCAAAAATAACTCGCTTACCAAAATATTTGCTTAGTTTCTTAATTGCAATCATATTACTTTCCTTTCAAAACACTGACTGAAGTTCTACTCTCAGTAAGCGTCTGTTTGTATAAAATGGTAAACATGTTGATAATAAACAAGGAAACTATAAGTAAACTCATAATCAAATGATGAGTCAAGAAAATCAAAAATACAAGTGCAACACCTAAAACACAGATTTGTGAAAAAAGATAGTTAAAATGCACTTCTTCAAACCTCATACCAGATAATCGCTTGATAAAGATTTCTTTTCTAAATTGCTCAAAGTAAAGAAGGTTCATACTATCAAATAAAAGTATAGAGGTCAATAAACCTAATAAAACACCAATTAATAGAAAAGCAAGGCGACTACGACTCTCTGAAAGAATCTTATAGTAGCTATTACGATTATTAGTCAAATAAGAAACCCATTGATAAACACCACCTTGTTTAAGTAAATCAATGCTATCCTTATAGCCCGTCATGTGTAGTCCCGAACCTACTTCTGTCCCCCAAAATAACTGACTACTTGGTGTATCTCCCATTGCTTCAGGGGTAGTCACAACAATAATAGGATCATTAAGGAATTGCATAGGTATGTCACTATCTGTATTGTACAAAAAACGCTTTTTCTTATCTTTCACGAATTCGGTAGAGACCGATACCTTAAATAAGTGATGACTATGAGGATTTAGACTACGACTTGAGAAACCTGACATATATTCTGAATATATACTCTCTAACTCTTTCCTACTACTCTTCAACTTCTCTGGAATTATTAATCCAAATTCGCCACGCTTAAGTTTTTTCATTTGTGCTAAAAATTCATCGGAGACACCAACATTTTGCTTTTCCAAGTAATTAGGTGAAACATAAATGGTATTCCCATTAGGCACATAGTCTGTTATTTTAACCCCATTAGCTATATTTGATACTAAGAACTGACGTAAATTTGTTTTTACAAATAGCCCTTTATCATCCTTTAGAGTACGATTTGCGAAGTCATACCAAGACTTATTCTGCTTTTCTTCTTCCTTACCTTGTGTAAAGGCAGAGCTATAACTATAAGATAGCTGGTAGTAATTTCTATTTATAGACCACTCTTCTTTAGCACTATTTAATTGCACAAAATCTTGATAACTATTCAACAACGTACCTACAGTAATACCAACAACTACAATTGCAACGAATTGTCCTAAGAACATCACTCCTAGAAGTCTTCTTAAGGGGAGGCGCCCTCTCATAACTTCAACTAAAGAAGTTGCTTTTAACCCTAGTAGATATATTAAACTTAACCCAAGAGAAATAAAACATAGTGCAAAAAAATATAAAGTTACTCCTGTAAAATAAAGTAATATAGGCAAAGATTGCAAAATCCGAAAATGCCACAAACCTACTCCCCCAATAAGAATAGATAAACAATATGCAATCAATAACTGCCTAGCATCAACGATAAATGATGATAACATTACTTTCATCATGCTTTGCCCCGAAACAAGCTTGATTCCCGCATCCCTTAAATCCTTTATTCGGTAAATCAACACTAGTGAAGCAAAGGTCAACAGAAATAATGCGAAACTAATAAGTGAAACCTCATTCAATAATATTGTTAAAAGTAAAGACAGTATTGAATAAGAAGAAAAATCAACCGCATTATAGCCAAGCTGACTGAATGTCGAGATAAGTTCTGCTCCCTTTAAATCACCTGAGACAATTAGATAGTTACTAACTATATCACTGCCTTCAGCACTCTCCTGAGAAGCCCTTTTTAAATTAGAAGGTGGAGAAACGTGTCCGTAAAACTGATAACGAAAATCTATTTCACCCTTTTCATTTGGTTGAACAATCCGTCTAGCAATTAAGCTATTATGCTCATCAGCTAAATTAGTTAAAGCATCTGTTACTTCCTTACGATTAGATACCTTATGATCAGTCAAAGCCTGACCAGTCACATCTACAGCATTATAACTCGAAAAAGATAGTTGCTGATTTTGTTGAACAATCATTGTGACTAAGTAGCAAGAAAACAGGATAGTCGAGATGAATATAAAAACACGTTTCATACAAACCTCCTAAACGGAACAATTATATATCTTTGTATTGAAATAAAATTCACGGTCGAAAATGGAACTATTACAAGGAAACAAAAACTAGGTTGACATATTACATTCAACCTAGTCACCGTTACTTAATTAATTATAGTTATAGTAAAAGGCAGCCTGCTCGCCAAAAGACGTTTTAATAAAAGCATACGAAGTCTGACCGGCATAAGCATAGGCCTTACTAGATTTAGAGGTCCAACGACTAACTACAGTTGAACTATGATATTTCGAACCATGATAGTAATTCGAAAAAGCACCACCGTTAGAAGCCCCGTAAGTCCAAACACCACCACCTGGATACTGCGTAGCTGCAGCAACTCCAGACAAAGTTCCAAAAGAAGTCACAGCAAGAGCCAAAACCATTAACGATTTCATATTTTTTCTCATAAGTATTCTCCTTAAAGTAATTGCGATGAAGGAAATAAAATGACATAAACTATGCATAACATTTCTAAACCTTCAGAAGTCAACTGTTACATTAAGTAAGCGCTTACTTTTAACGTTATTATATACAGTTTTTTTTATTTTTGTCAATACACTTTTTGTATTTTTGTAAGAAATAATATCTTTACTATCTTGAATATACAATATAGGTGCACAATAAAAACTCATAAGATTTTCTAGTAAAATAGAATTGAACGAACTAGTTACGAAAGGAAATCTTATGAGCTACCATCATTTTACCATAGACGAGCGTGAAAGTATTCTCATTTACCGTACGCAAGGCCTAAATTTTTCTCAAATTGCTAAGTTACTTCATCGTCATCCATCTAGTATTAGTCGTGAGTGGAAGCGACATCTAAAAGAAGGAAGCTTTTCTCCAAGTCATGCACAGGAGTCTTACCATAGGGCTAAATCACACTGTGGGCGGAAACGGATGTTTGAAATAGATCACAATTTAAGCAATACCGTCAAACATCTATTTCTCGATTACCAATGGTCTCCTGAAAAAATAGAAGGTCGGTTGCGATTAGAGTATGGAAAAACTGTTATTAGTTATCAAACAATCTATAGAGCCATTTACAGAGGTCATTTTGATGATAACTCACTATCTCATGGTGCTCGTGGTGTCATTCGTAAGCTCCGTCATCGTGGAAAAACACGTCATACAAAAGGTTATGTCGAAAATAGAGGGAGAATTTCTATTTCTCATACGATTCACGAAAGACCAGAAAATGCTAATAACCGAACTAGAATAGGAGATTGGGAAGCCGATACCGTTGCAGGTAAAACTGGAAAAGCTTGTTTAGTGACTCTAACTGACCATTATTCTCGTTTTCTAAAAATCCAGAAGGTAGCTGTCAAGAAAAGCAAGTTGGTAATAGAAGCTATGGTAAAAATGTCAGAACCCTTGACGAAGTATACAGTAACTCCTGATAGAGGGAAAGAATTCACCTATCATCAGAAATTGAGCGATCAATTGAACATTGAAGTCTATTTTCCTGACCCTCATGCTCCATGGCAACGAGGAACCAATGAGAACACGAATGAATTACTTAGAGTAATATCACTTTTCTATTTAATAAACAATACCTATTTTGTATTTATTGGAAATTTATATCTATAATTTATTATCCTAATTTAGCTAATAAAAAAACAGTTAGAATACCTCATTCTAACTGTTAAAGAAAAACAAGTCTCAAAATATCAAACTAAACAGTTAGTTTGACATTAACTTTTCTGCTAAATAATGTTCTACTTTTAGAGACATCTCTTGGTTACCATCTAGGTTATAAAGAAATTTAGCCTTAGTATAGTAATCTCTGACTTCATCTATATTACCAAAGCTTGCACTAGCATTTCCAAGCAATAAATACAAGTCTGCCAAAAGATAATTTGATCTATATCTTTTACAAATCCGAATTGTTTCACTTATTTTATTTATAGCATCTTCAACATTATTTTGCAACCAAAGATAACGACTGATATTGTAATTAAACTTTATAGACAACTCCAACTCTTCAATTGTATGTATTATTAAGTTATTTACACGCTTCTCTAGATTATCTCGTATCTCATTGAATTGATTTAAATCATCAATATCATAGTAAAAGTTAAATAATGTATTTGAAAACCTAAGATAGTTTATTTCTGAGATATTTTTTTCTTTTATTAGCTTTTCTAGTTTACTTACAGCTTCTAACTTATTATTATCACAGTAAAATAAAACAAGAGTTTGAATCCACTCTAAATACATCTTATCTGATAAAGATAAATGACTTGATGATTTGCTTTCTAAATTATATAGGTACTTTAACGATGAATAGTCTCGTTGTGAAATGAAGTTTTCAGCTACTAATCTAAAATTTTCGAGCTCGTTTTTCTCATCTTGAACTTGTTCATCAAAAAAATAATCCATACTTACTCTAAGTTTTCTCGAAAGTGCATATAACAATTCTGATCCTGGAGTATACTCCCCATTCTCTATACGACTAATCTGTCCTTGTTTGCAAATCCCCTCAGCAAGTTCCTTTTGAGACATTTTTAGTGCTTTTCGTCTTTCCTTCAATCTTGAAGCTAGTAAAATTCCCAATTTCATCTTCCTTGATTAATTATTATATATATTTTATCACTTAGAAATAAATACTTCAAACAACAATATAAAATATGTATTACTCTCATACAAATTACATATTTTATTCCCTAGGGTATTCGTTTTATGAGTATCAATATATAAATCCAATTTCATACACATCAGATTCAAAGAAAATGTTCCAGATGTTAAGCTATATATGCTACATGCCCTTGATAGCTAACAAAACCTAAAGATACTAGTTCTCATATTGCTAAGACCATAACATTTGACTTGTTAAAACCCTCTCAAAAGGGTATTCGGATCACTTATAGTTATACCTAAAATAGTTACTGTCACTTGTAACTTCATGTAAAAAAGACCTAATACACTAACTACATCAATAACCTGTCTTTCTTTAAGTTCTGCAGTTTTTGATTCTATCATATAACTATATTTCAAGAATCTCCTTTATATACATAATTATATTTATGTTTTACCTACCCTGTTTATCACTAACCGTTAGGTCAATTAAATAAAGATAACATGGTGAAAACTTACTGTTAATGCCGAATAAATGGAAGTTGAAATGAAGATGGTATAGCGTATCTTTCGTTTCAAACGTATGTTTGATATTCCCTTGAGGCTTCCCTGGAGTAGTTCCCTCTCTATAATAATGAGGAGCAATTACTTTCTCACATTCCATATTAGTGACCTCGACAATCGACCTATACTCTGGCTTAATAGCATTCTTATTAATCATTGTCATTTGAGCATTAGTGTCGTGGGTTGTTAACTCAATATCATTAATAAGTGAATGTTCATTATATAAGCTGGTTTCAGTAGATTTCTTCAACCCAAGATATTTCACATCAATAACATTCTTGAATAGATAACGTTTAAATAAGTTCAAGCTTAATTTTGAACCTACAACATAAAGAATGAGACTAATAACTGATAGTTCTAAAATATAAGTTACTTCAGCCTCTGTAATCTGTGTAATCTGTGTTGGCCTCAACAAAAGAACACACAAGGTTATCATCTCAATGAAACTAATTAAGACGGTATAAACCAACAATTCACTCCCAATTCTGTATTTTTGAATGACTCTAAACGTGAATGATGCTAGATAAATGCCTTCGATAACACTAATAAATAATAATGCTTGTTGACCCGGCATTGTCTTAGAAAGGATATTCAAGAAAAGTGTTCCCATAATTAAAAAGAACCATAAGAAAGCTTTTCGCAAACACAAGTCTAGGCATAATGCAGTAAATAATGACATACTTTTTTGATTGATTTTTGTTTTCATTTTTTCTCCTTTTTGATTTATTCTTTAGATGGTGCTCCACCTTTTTGTGTCTTAGGATCAATCACCATACCAACTTGTGGTTGGGTATCCCCTAGAATAATCGACGCTGGACTCAAGAAATCACCGTACTGGAAGACTTTCGTTTTCCGACGTTCAAAGTGAATATGTGGTCCAGTAGCTGCTCCCGTTTGTCCAACATATCCGATAAGTTGGCCTTTTTTGACCTTATCCCCTTTCTTAACAAGAGGAACATCACGCATATGTCCATAATAAATAATAGTGCCATCTGGAAGAGTGTGCATCACGTGGTTACCATCGATATTCATCGCCTCTTCATTGACCTCTACTACTTCACCGTCTGTTACGGCATAAATTGGAGAGCCTTCTGGTGCTGCAAGGTCCATTCCAGTGTGTCCTGAACCCGCATTTGGACCACCAGCATTAGCTGATGCTCCGAAAAGTTGGGTAATGGTATAAGGGACATCAAGTGGCTGACCTGTATCAGTACTGAGATTACTACTATCGCTATCACCACACGTATCTGCATCTACTTCTTCCTTGTCATCATCCTTATCCTTCTTGTCTTTTGACTCTTTTGGACGATAGACATAGACTTTTCCGTAGTCCATAGTAATACGGTCTCGATATTGACCATAATTATTCTCAGAAATCCCGTCTGTCGATGGTGAACATTGGATAATATTCTCCTTATCCTCAACTAGCATGGTCTGTCCTTTATCTCCAGAGCTACTACCTTTCGTACCCCAGATAATGACATCTCCTTTTTCACGGTTTTGAACATCATCTTTAGACGACCAGTCACCTTCATACACTAACTCATAACCATTGTCTTTCAACCAGTCGTGTTCTGAATCGGTATCTACTGGAGATCCAGATTCTTTAGCACCGCCGTCAACAAGGGCATAGTATAAAGCAGATGAATGGTCATAGCTATCTGGTCCGGTACGAGCATCACGAGAATATTTGACCTTCCCTAGCTTATCCTTATACCACTTGATAGCCTTATCAGTATCAATAGACTTTTTGTCTTTATCACTGTCTTTTTTGCTATCCTTGTTGCTAGAGTCACTTGATGAACTGCTTGAACTGCTATCGTTATCATTGTCTTCGTTGTCGCTATCTTCTTCATCGTCGTCACCGTCATCATCATCTGAACTTTGACTACTTGACGAGGAGTTATTGGAAGAAGCTCCACCACCACCAAACGCCTTTTGGAACTTGGCATCATCGTACTTATATTTACTTGCTTCGAAGACTTCCGCAAACTTCCTTGCATCCGCCTTCTTCTGCTCTGGTCTGACATAAGCCATATTACCTCGTTCGTAGGCATTCCATGCCATAGCAGTTTCATCGATATTGGTTTGTTTAGCAAACTCCTGGAATGACCAGTTATGGCCAGATTCGTCATAGGCTGGGTTCCAGTCACCTTTTGAGATTGCATCAATAACAAAGGCAACCATCTTATCCGCATCTTCCCAGTCCGAACTATTTAAAGGTGCATATTTTGTGTAGGGGTCAAACTGGAAGATTCCACCACCACCAAGTGTGTTAGATGTACCACCTGTCGTTGGCACAGCTCCCTTAGAAATGGAGTCATTGATACCACCACCATAATGCCCTTGGGCACGTCCAATGATGTCATAGCTCCCTTCAGAGTTTGCCCAACCAACAGCACCTGCAGCAGATTCCCCAGACAATCCAGCATTCACAAAAGCCATAAAGACTTTGTGGGCATTTTCATAGGCTTTTGTCCCCTTCGTAAAGGGGTCAGAGTCGCCTGCAGATGCTGAGTCTGTTTTAGTAGAAGTCGATTGAGGCTTAGAGCCATCATCGTCTTCTTCATCATCGTCTTCTTCATCGCCATCTTTTTGGTAGGTTACACATTGGGCGTTAGTCTTGCCACCTTTCCCACCGGAAGTACTAATCGTCCCCATTAAACCAGTGATAATTGCAATTAAGATAACCGCAAAAGTTAAAATAGTTCCTATAATAATGGTTGTCTTCACTCCAAAAATCGTTAGAAGAACACGAGCAGCTTTATCACCTATTCGTTTCAAATATCTCAGTCACCCCCTTAATGAAGTAGTGCGGTTAGCCAATACCAACCAAATACAAGTAATAGTCCTAGGGCAAGAAAGATACTTTGTTTAATGAATTTTCGATTTCGTTTTTGTTGTTGCTTACGCATCCAAAATGAATCTTCATCTGAGTAATAGTCTTTGTGACGTTCCACTTGCAAATTATAATAGTCTGTCACATCCTCCTTGACACTGGATAACCTTTCTTTCCCACGCGCAATGAGACCTTGTTTTTTCTCTTGTTCACGTGAGATACTGTCTTCATCAAAACCGTCATAGTAGGTATCGTAAAATGCTGAATAATCTACTTGCTCTTCAAGGCTTTCCGGATAGACTTGGTCTTGATGCTCATCAAGAGGATCTAGTTCTAGTTCACGCTGAATATACTGACCATCTCGTTTAAAACGATAAGATACCATATATTAAAACCTCCTTAAGCCAATAATTGGCATTTTTTGTGGAGCAATATAAAGTTTATCTGTTACAGTTACCTTAGAAAAAGGTACACCTTTAATTCTGAAAGTACGGTGTAACTCTTTAACAACGAGACCAGCTTTATAATCTTTTTCCGTCACTTCTTCCTTAAAGAGTTCTTCATAAGCTGACACCTGAATCAAGTCTAGGAGACGATAAGCAGATTGATAAGCATAATAGTTGTTTCGATTAGCCAATCTCTTTTCAAAAAGAGGTGAATATTCCTTTGAAAAGAATGATACGATCTTAACAGCACGTTTTCTATGGTTATATTCTAGTTTGGCCATAACCCATGCAAGCCCCCAAGTCACTAGCGTGATAAAGCCCCAGGTGTTCATCAAACAGATTGGTAGAAGACTAAACATAAGGATACGCTTTGCTTTCTTGATACGTTCACGTCTCTTACCAGTAAGTAGCTGATAAATGGCTACAATCAAGGCACAAAACACATACGGTGTATAGGCAATAGCCATAAAATGAACACCGTAGGCAAATAAAAGTGTCTGATAGAGCATGAGATAGCTATAGAAACCAACCAAACCAAGAACTAAGCTAATAATGAAGGAAACTATCCTAAAGAAACGTAGTGTTTTAATGTCATAAGCAATATTGTTAACCCATAGTGACATTTGCATTAGTGTGGTCATTGATTAATTTTCCTCCTCTGGCTCTTCTTCTGTTTCAAATATTCTCGACTCAAATCGAGCTGGTTCTTGGTAGATAATCATGGCTGAGTACTCATCTACTTGCTGACTTCCAAATAAGCCACATAAACTACTTAAAAGATGTGTTTTTCGCATCTGATAAGTAATATCAACAACACGACAGGTCTTTTTGTAAGCCAAGATCTCTAAGTAATCATTTACAATTCTTTCTAAATCATGCGGATTATCCTCTGTCAGAATTTTAGTTTGTAGTTGGAATGCCTCATCAGAATATGGTTGCTGTAGGTTCATTGTATTTCCCCCTTTCACCATTTCTAAGGTAAGAATGCATAGCGAACATGTTCATCATACGGATACTTACCATAAGACCTATTATCCGCTAGTTGATGGTTGAAGACTAAGTTCTTGACAGAAGCAATATTTAGGAAGAAATCACCATCTCTTAAATATTTAAGTGACGAAAGTTCACTCTCAGTCATTTCCCCTTGTAAAGCATCCGCTAGACGAGGGATAGTCAAATCACCTAATTGAGAAAAGACACGATACGTCATCATAGAGAAAATCGCACGTGTCGCTAAAACGTAATCCACTGCATCCGTAGAGTTTGCATTCAAGAGGATGTTATCTAACGAACTCATTTCCATAATAAATGCGGAATAGTTACTACTTACATTCTCAATCAAATCCTTTAGAAAGTTAAGAGACTCTGAATAACGATAATTGAAGAGCTTATGTGCTCCGTTAATGGTAATAATGCTATGAGGTCGCTGGCTCTTAGCTCCCCCGATAATCCCTCTACGGAAATACTCAGATACCCTTCTTCCATTTGCTACAGCGTATGATGAAATGATAGATAACACTTGGTAAAGCTGAATATTAAGAAGTTCAGTATCTTGAATCCCAGAGAGGTCAAAGGTCACAACTTGTTCATTTGAGAAATCTTCAAACTGTGAGGTCGCATTCAAGAAGCGATAATCTCCCAAGAGACCAGAGAAAGCATTATAGAGACGGTCATAACTTGCAGCATCAATTTCATTCCCCTCTGCGATTTTGTCCTCTTTAAGCTTGTTTAAGCGTTCTACCCAATGAGATAGAGTTGGATAATCTTCAGGAATGACATTCGTAATCGTTAAGTCTTCTTGGTCCATCACTTCTGCATTACGGTTCCACAGACTACGGTCTTCATAGAAGTCGTTTAAAGCAGATGACAAATTATTGAGGTCAGAATTCTTTAACCCTGGATCAAGAATTTGAGCCAAAGCACGTAGTTTATTACGGTGGGCATAGAAAGATTGGACCTGGTCTGTTGTTTCTCCATCTGCAGAGGAAGCCGTTGCAATAATTTGCATGAGGTTAATATGATTTCGATTATTTGTCCCAGACATCTTGACATATCGACCACCTTGCATTTCCGTAAGGTCTTTTAATTTCCCAGTAAGGTCAATGTTAAAAATGGTATGTCCTTTAGCAAAATAGGTGTCAATCAAGTTACCTAACAGTTTCATTTTTCCGTTTCCTGCTCCGGCAATCAGCATTGATGGAATTTTACGTTCCCTATCTTCATGCAAAAGGTCAAAGTTAACCACACCACCAGTACGTGTTTCTCCCAAGTAAACACCATAGGTATCCATTAAGTTCGTATGATTAAAAGGATAGCCAGCACCTAAATCCCAGACGGATGCTGCTTGCCCTTTTCGACGTAGTGGGGTGTCTTCCAAACGAGAAGCGGGGATAAAGGCTGTATGATATTCGACATCTTGCATGCCATCTGAAGAAGAGATAGAATACTGATTCAACTGTTGCTTGAGGTCAGCTTCTCGTTCTACCAGTTGCTCCAATGTGTTTGCAGCTAACAAAAAGCGGGTGTGAATTTTTTTAGAAGGAACATTGTTACCTAGTTTTTCGCGATAGTCTAATAAAGAACTGATACGCATCTTATCATCGGCATCTTGTGCAGCCTTTGTATTTTGAGTGGCTAACATATTCGAAATAGCTTTTGAAGCTAGTTCGGACATTTCACTATTTGAAGCATGTTCTAAGGACATAAAACTGATTACATTATCAACGAGCATTAAATCACTCATCCAAAAGTCAGGTAAACCGTGTTCTGGGTATCGGTCATATGGAACATGAGCAATCTTATAATAACCGTTTGCTTGTCTCCAATATCTATCATCATATTTAAAATCTGGAATATCACTTTGAATCCTACTAATAAGATTGAGGTCATAACCCTCTCGAATATATTTCTTGATTTTTCGTGAACTTAAATCCATGTAAACTCCTTCTAATACTGGTTAGGCGAAACATTCAGTGAATCATTAAAGTTGTAATATTGAGTCAACAACTCTTCCTTCTTTTCGACAGATACAACTTTAGGGGCAAATCCGTGGCTCGAAGCAATCGTTAGTGTGGTACGTGTATTGGAATCAATTTCAGCCAAAGTATCTCCAAACACCCAAATAAAGAACTCGATATTTTGTTGATTGATCGCAATGACTTGTTGGACGAGATATTTTGTTTTCAAAATATCTTCTCTTTGTCTTAGCTGATAAACTAATCTCTCTTTACGTGAAATGGTATCAATGTCATCACCATCATTGACAATCAATTCTGGAGCGTTCTGTTCTTGTTTGACTTCATCTAGAAGACGTAGCAATTCGTTAGATTGACTTGAGACATCTGTTGGCAATTTTGTTGTCTGGATCATCATGTCAAAGGCAGTCCCAGACAGAAAAAGAGTGAATCCTACTTTAATTGCTGCCTGTTCTTCGTTAGACATCGCTTGAATATCTTGCCCAAACACCTCAAAAATCTGCACATATCCTGAATAGCCATTAGCTAATCGTATCGGTTGATTAGGATAGCCATATAGGATAGACTTCACATCAGTTATCGCAACAGTGTCTAAAAAATCTTTACGTTTCTTCTTATTAAGTGGAACATACACAAATTCCTCTCCGGCACGTTCACCAAGGTCGATACTTTCATATTGTGTTTGTTTTTCCTTCTTCTTAGCTTGTTTACTTTTACGTGCCTCTTCTTTTTTTTGTTTCTTAAGTTCTTTATTTCGTTTTCTAAGTTCTTTTTTTGTCAATACTGGTTCTTCAATTAAACCTGACATATGATTTCCTCCATAAACATTATTTTCCACTATTCTATAAAACAACACAGGGCGTTCGTAACCCAGTGACACCTATTAGCTACTCATACTTCTCCATTATTTTGACTATTTACTTCTATTTAGGGCTCTCTGTCCTTGTCTAGCTACTTAAATCCTGTTACAATCAAATAAACACAATCGCAATAATCTTTTTTAGGAGGGTTTTAGGATGCTAGATTTTTTACAAGATTTCTACTTTTCACTCTATATAAGCACTTGGACCTCGTTTAAATGGCTACTACTTTCGGTTCTTATTGCCATGGGCTGTTGCCTTGCCACTTTTTTGTTCGAATTCAAAGGCAAAACTGCACAACTGATTTGGTTGAAATTCTCGATGAGTTTAACCGCTATATTTGCCTTATTTTGTCTATTTATGACACTTCATGGCATCATTCGTTCTATAGGCCTCTTTTTAGGAGCTATCTCTAGTTTCTTTTATCCATTGTTTGGCTTATTGATTGTAGGTGGTATTATTCTATTCATCATCAGTCTTTTCAATCCATTGTTCTTATTCTTCATGGCAAAGAAATAATGAGAGGAAACCTATTCAGCCGATGCTATTATGTTAAGAAAATAAAAAAACAAACCACCTTTGAAAAAGTAGTTTGTCTATAATCTAAGAGAGGTAGTCCAAGGCTGCCTCTCTTTTTTATATTGGCCAGACTCCAAACGGCGAGGAAGAAAGTAGCTAGTCAAATAAAACTTTATATTAAATGTCCTATGTAACACATATATTTTTTTAAATCGTAACTGTCATTACTTTTTTTAAAAAGTTTATTGAAATTGATTCAAATTTTCATCATTAAAAGTAAATCTATGAAAATATATGTTAAAATCATACTATAAAATCCAAGGATATAAGATGTTATAGCCATTTCCTAATCAAACATAATTAGATTGTATTAATTATAGATAGAAAACTGAACATATTTAACCACTTATCAAGCGGTCTTGATTCCACTTTTGAAATAGTAAAAAATGAAAAAATACTATTATGATAGAAATAACAAATATAATCATAAGTGGAGTGTTATCTATTTTTTGTTGGTTGAATAGTGTATCTGATACTCTCAAAAACCATGCCCATGGGATTAGAAACCATACCTTATCACCGAGACTCGTTTCACAAAACGCAGCAATAATGACTCCCATCATTGAAATACCTAGTGCCACACCTGTGCTAAATAAATAACTAATAATCTGATTAAGCATATATGCTATATAGCCCAAAATAATATAAAATAAACTAATCAAAATAAGTAATCTTAGAGATACAACTATACCAATAGTTTTCAACAAAAAGATAAATATAGTAATTGAAACTATTAAAACTATACAATAACATAACCACAAAAATACCAATTCAGCAAAAAATGGCTTATAATTCGATTGTGAATACCCTAACAAATATTTAAATTTACCAGATGATTCCTCCAAATTTTTTAGTTGAATATTCACAATACTAGAAGCAAAAGGAAGAAGTACTCCTACTATTTGAAAGTAAGAAAATAATACTGTCCTGCTTTGTAACCCTCCACGTTGATTCCAATATAGGAACAAAAGTAGTGGAAATAATAATGCGGCTAAAATGTGTACTAGCAAATAAGAAGTGTTTTTTATTTTTAAAAAACTAGAGTATATATATGATTTCATGACTATTTAACCTGTCTTTTGAAAGAGATAGCAGATAGTTCGACCAATAAAATGAAAAAAGTAATCCCTAAGAAAAATGAAACGAAAATCATTGAATAATCAGGAATATATTCAGATCCAATAGGTATACCATTTATTCTCATTTTTGTCATTGGTTCAAGTAGCTTCAATGACCAATCATAAGGAAACAAATACCATGTATCTAAGAGAGAAAAACTTGTACCAATAATTAGTGGTGATATTGTATTAATAATCATAGCAAAATACAAATTAGTTTTTCTTGATAGCCATAAAATAAATGGAATTTGCCATAATGTTGTCAACCAAATCAATAAAATAGTTAATAGCATCCTACATATACTAATAAGACTTGGTGTGGGTAAAATTAAACCCATTAAGATAAGTATTAGGCTTAAAATCATACTAATTATTAAATTTAAAAAAGCTACCAATATGATTCTTGCGTATTCTACCTTTTTTAAATTAACATTCCTTGATAAATAAACAGAATACTTATTTGAATCTAATTCCAACTTATTTAACAAAGCGGAATTTACAGCTATAATTACATTAATCCAAATAACCCCCCACTGATTCACGGTGGTTTCTGCAGTTAGACTTAATACTTCCTTACCACCCAATGATGAAAACAATAAAGAAAGAATGACACAAATGAAAGGGAAAATAAAAATTAACCTAAAAATACTCGTATTCTTTATTTTAATTAAATTTGATAAAAAAACTTGTTTCATAATCTCCTCCCTTTTTCATATATAATTTGATTATTAAATAACTCCTCAAGATTCTCAGATCCATCATATTCCTTCTCCAGTACAATCTTTCCTTCATAAATAAAACCAATAAAATCAGCTAGATGTTCGACCTCTGAAAGAATATGACTTGAAATCATGACTGTCATCCCATCTGATTTAAATGACTCTATAATTTCCCTTAATTCTTGAATTCCAATAGGATCCAACCCGTTGGTAGGCTCGTCCAATATAAGTAATTTAGGTGAATTTATTAAAGCGATAGCTATTCCTAACCTTTGCTTCATCCCTAGAGAAAATTGCTTTACTGGTCTCCTATCAATGTTTCCTAAACCTACTTTATTTAATAGCGGAAGTATTGTACTATTTGAAATACCAAGCATTGTTGTAACTACTTTCATATTATCGTATGCGCTCAAATTCTTGTAAAGTGGTGGTTCTTCAATAATACTTCCAATTTTCTGCAAATCTCGACGTGACCATTCTCTACCTTCAAAAGTGATAGAACCACTGGTTTTATTAATTAAACCAGTCAAAATTTTCATAATAGTTGATTTTCCAGCACCATTTGGACCTATTAAAGCATACACTTTTCCCTTAGGAATATTCATATTGACATTATCTAGTACCGTTCTCTTACCATAAGATTTTCTTAAGTTTTGTATTTTTAACATATTGATTACTCCTATTCTATATACTGTTGGGCATTTAGTGTGTAATAAGCAAAACAATATACCTTCTCTTCAAATTCTCTATTAATCCCATTTAATCGGTTCATTGATAAGTGTAAAAAACTTCCTACTAAATTAAATTTTGTATTATATAGATCATTTGTACTATCGAATCGATTGTATTCTTCCATATAAGAAGTAAGATATTTATCCATTTCCTGGAAATAATCATATCTATCTAGCGCCGATGCTACTCCCTTCAAACTCTTCATATACTCTATGGGTAAATCAATTGGTAAATTTTTAAATTCTTTCTTATATTTTCCAGTATAATTCTCAAGGAGAAAAGAACACTTTGTCACTTCATCTTTGAAGAAATAATTTAGATAGTATAAAACTAAATATGTAGCACAAACTAATCTTTCATTTTCTGACAAACTTATTATATGATTCATAAATAAAATAGATTCTTTGCAAAAAATTTCTTCAGCATAGTGTATTAAATTAGGTCCCCCATATCTGTTTACCTCTGGCTTATAACTACTCACCTCTATATCTGAGACAATACCTTTTTCTATCAACATAGGTAATAAGTCACGAACTACTGACAAATATAAAGAAAAATTATTCTCAAAAGAACGAGAATTTACTCGCATTCTTATATGATCATTTGTGTCATAATATCTCATATAAAACATTTTGGGTTGATTATAATTTCTTGGTAGTATATTCGCAAAATAATTGCTCCAGTAACCTAATAGTTCATTTTGTCGTTCTTTAGGACCATACAACTTTAAAAATAGCCAGTCACAAAATGGTAAATATGTTCTCTTAATTTCATTTTTAAAGATTAAATTAGTTTCATGGCTTGCATTTCTATCTATCTCTTTAATAATTGGAACAACTATTTCTGCGTTATAGTTACCTAAATATTCTTTAAAAATTGATTCTCCTTTTTCAATTTCTCTTAGCGAAACGTATACGTATTTTTTGATATTTTTAAATAAAATCTCTAAGTCATCATCCATAGATAAATCTAGCCTTAATTCATTATCTGCATATTTTAAAATGATGTCATTTGGAACCTTGTATGTTTTTCTAAAATTATCAAAAATAACTTTTTTATCAATAAATTTATTTTTAGTTAGTAACTGTTCTCTTATCATTGATAAGTTCCATTGTGCGGTAGCTATCGTAATTCCTTCAAACGAAATTTCAGGAATATAGACTTTTTCCTGAGCTAAAATATCCCATGGAAATAAAGACCAATGTGACAATCCATACTCAAACTCTGATATATCAACCAACAATCTCAGTACCTTACTTTGGCTGTCAGGATTCAACATATTATTCATAGTAAATTTCAATTCATTTTTCCCATCACTTGTTGTAAAATGAAACTTACCTTCACTATATCTTATATAGATGTCTTCTAATCTAATTTCATTTGTCGAATCCCATGATGTTGTAAAAAATGATGTATTGAAGGTTTCAGTGCTATAATTTTGCATTACATTCGCTATTCTTATCTGATTCGGAACGAATGATAGCTCTACATTCATACAATTTTTCTGATCTAATTTTTGAATAGTTGTTTTCAATTGTTCGCTTAATGTATAGAATCTACCGAAACTTCTTCCAGCTTGACCAGAACCAATATTGGCACCTAAATATAACTTGATATCATCATTTAGTTTTTTGATATTAAAATTTAATTCAAATGATTCTAAACTATTATTTTGATTTAATTTAAAATCATGTAAATCCTTTGACCGAAATTCAATACTTTTACCATCTAAAAGAGCCTCCTCGTATTTCTTTTCAAACATTTGCATTATTGGATCACTAAACTCTATTGCTTCTCCTGATTCGTCTTTGTAATAATCAGGGAAACCTATACCAACATCCTTATTTATTACTTCTACAAGAGGAATTGCACAGTTTTCCCCATATTTTCCAATAAATTTCAACTGATATTCTTTAAGTGAATTTTTCCTGCCACCTCTTCTTTTAACGTTATTATTTAACTTCACAAACATCTCTGCAAGCTGCTTTATAATCTCTAAAGACTTTTCCGATAAGACATCAAATCTACCATTAAAATTTGCTATGGAATCTACCTTTAGGTAATTTCCACCAATATCATATTTATGGATATTTTTCATGACATCAAATATTTGAAGAAGTAAATTACAGCCCTCACCTATTTTTAAATCATTATAATTCTCAATCATATTTTTTAAATGTTGTAAATCGTTTTTTAGTCTTCCCTTTTCCAATTTCGATAATAAATAATCTAGTGGATTAATATTACAAATAGGTGGTCTTAGATCTGAAATTAAAAAATCATTTTCAACCAAATTGTAAATAAATGATGTTAGCACTTCTAAAGCTATCTCCGGATAACTGGTTTTAAGTATTTTTATCAGTTCTTCATAGTTCACATAGTTTTTCTGGCATTTTTCAATCAATATCTGAACTGGTTTTGAAAGACTTATATTTCTATCTTCCTCAAACTCACTCACTGTAAATGGTAATACATATCTATCCCCTTGGATAAATGCTGCTGTATTAATTTTGAAGGCAAGTTCTTCTATATTCTTTATTTCATAAGATTTCACCAAAGAATATATCCAAAGATAATCTGGTGTCGCTTTTTTAGTAAAACTAATTTTTTTTACATTGGAGTTTGTTTCATTTTTCAGGTCGACTACATTTATTGCGGTAAAAATTCCAAACGGAGTAGTACGTAGTGCCGCCCTTTTTGCGTAACTTTTTATTGATATTTTTATTTTTTGTTTTTTCTTTTCGTTACATTTATCAATATTTTTTACACTATGATAGAGACTAGGACTAGCAACTAAAAGTTGCTCCATAAAAACTTTATCTTTTATCAGCTCATCATATCCTTTTTCATAAAATTCCTGTTTTTGCAAAGGAACACGGATCATGCCTCTTGGAAATACATTATACATCTTGTTCTCCTCTCTTAATTAAATAAACATTCTATCCCACAAGAGTTTCTCATCGCTATAAGGATTTAATAAAAATAAGACAATTCCCGATACCCCCTGTAATATACCAACTGATTCAAATTCAATTTCTACTTCTCCTAATTTTTCTCTATCAGTATATCCAAATATTTTCTGACCTGAGAATTGTATTATTATTTCCTGGCGTAAACACTCTGCAAAATTCACTAATCTCACATTTGAATTGCTTCTACCAATCAAATCGTATATAAAGGAAACACCTGATAATCCATGACACATTGTCAGTGAATAAATATTTTTTTCTGGACTAGTTATCTGAGCAATCAAACTCTCTATAATACTATCAGTATAGTTTAAATCCATCAATTGACATATTTTAAATAAGGCAAGTGATGTACCAGGAGTACCGTAGCACCAAGCCATCCTAGTAGGGAGATTTTTAAAATCACGATTCAAAATATTATCAGAATATATTTTACCAGGCCATAGTTTATCTTCTCTTCTATATAAAAATACTAGCTTGATAGCCTTGTTCAATATCTCATCATTATCTTCTAAGATTCTTTCTGATTTTAACTTCGCCAATATTAACATTGGACCAACTATTCCATGAGCAATACCTAAATCAAATTCAATTTTTGAATCTATAGAACAATTTTTCACTTTACTAAAAATTGTCTCAATATACTTCAAAAGATACATTCCTATTTGTTTCAACTCTTCAAAAAAATATTCTCTCTCAAGCATTAAATAATTAGCTATTCCACTAAAACCGTTAACCATATCATAGTCAAATGGATCAATAATCCCTTTATCTATATTTGATAAACTTATAATCAACTTTTCTTGAATTTGTTCTTTCAATAGGCGATGTAAAGAGTCCAATAGCTTGGTATAATATTTCCCTGATATACTAGCTTCCCTAATTGCCAATGAGATACCAGCAGTCCCCGCATAGAGAGAGGGAGATTCTATTCCGTCTTTGGAGATTATTTCAACTAATTTACTGATATAGCTGTTAGACAGATCCATATACTTATCTTGTCTAGTTACTTTATATAGCGAGCTATACATTAAAATTAATGATGGAATTCCGTGACTTAAAGATTTTTCAAAAAAAGTATTTTTGTATTTAGATTCTATGCTAATTAGCGTCTCATTTGTACTTTCTGCTACTATTTGCTCATAGTTCGTAAATCTATCAGCAACATAATCTAAAATTTGTTCAATTTGAGGTGTCATATACAATTCCAATCTCCTTATCTAACAAGTTTTTGAATTTCTTACCTTTAAAATTTAAATCATTGAAACTTCCTGTCTCGACTATATTGCCATTCTCCAAGTATAGAATTTTATCTACAAATTGAGTAATACTTGGCTTATGTGTAATGAAAATGCCAATCTTATTTTGTGACAATTCAAAAAAAGTTTTAAAAATTTTTGCTTCAGATTTTGGATCTAAAGCTGAACTAGGCTCATCTAAAAAATAACAATCAGCTTCTTTAAGATAAACTCTTGACAATGCAATTTTTTGCCACTGCCCACCAGATAACTGTCTCCCGTCCTCGAACCAATTTCCTAGTTGCTGTTCTAAGTCTAACTGATTAGTTTTTCCTTCTTTCTCATAAAATATTGAATCAATTCCCGTACGCTTTAATGTGTTTATTAAAGCCTCATCATTATACAGTTTTGATAAATCACCTAAACCAATATTTTCTCGAAGTGTTAACTCGTATTTCAAGAAATCCTGGAATAAAGCTGATATCCTCTTATAATATGATTTTTTCTGTATTGAACGAATATTATTACCGTTTATATAAATGTTTCCTTCATAATTATCATAAAGTCCGCAGACTAATTTAAAAATAGTACTCTTCCCTGAACCATTTTCACCAACAATTGCTATTTTTTCTCCTGATTTAATTGAAAAACTTATGTTATTTATCACATTTTCCTTACCATCATATGAAAAAGAAACATTTTCAAACTCGATAGACTTAATATCGTTAACTACTTTTTCTTTTAGATTATTGTATTCAGTCTCACTATGAGTGAAATCATATAGTAACTCCATGTACAGTGATCCATTATAGAAGGAATAAATATTGTTCACTATATTTTTGGTACTCGTTTGCATTGTTGACAAAGATCTAATAAAGGTTGTTACATTTCCAATTAAAATTATTCCTAAAAACGCCTCTCTAACTGCAAGAAACATTATTATTGACTCTATCATAATCTCCAATATTCCCAATAAAATACCATTTCCCATTTTAGATTTATTTATGCTATTTTCCTGAGTAATAAATAGTTGATTATTTTTGTCAAATTTTTTTAAAAAATAGTTTTCTAATATGCCTAACCTTAATTCCTTAACAGCAAAATCATGTGTTAAAATATGGCTTATGTACCAATTTGCCCTTTCATCACTACTCCGCTTATATAACATTTCAAATTCGTTTTTACCTATTTTTAAGTATATATAAATTGAAATTACCGGAAGAATAATCAAGAGTGGAAAAATTGATGTTTTCCAATTCAACAAAATGATAAAGGAAGAAATAAATGATACTAATGAAGAAAGTACAGAAATAATAGATTTATATATTTGAAATGGTTTATAGGATATTTGATTTTGTATACGTGTAATATCATCATATATTTCTGGAGTTTCAAATTCAGCTAATGTTAGCTTTACAGTTTTCTGCATGACCAAGTGATTCATCAGAGTTATTTTTAGTTGTCTTTAAATCTAGGTCGAAATCTTTGATTGTATTTTTCATCTTATATTTCCTCTCTTATTTATATGTCCGATATATTTACGATGTTATTATTTCATCTTAAGTTCAGAATCTGTTCAGAAAAAAAGCATTTGGACAGAAAATTTCTTACAATTTCTGTCCAAATGCTTTAAATTATATCTATTTCTTCTTAATGGATAAAATTGCACTTGCTCCCCCTCTTGCTGGGTTTACCAACTGAAGGTGCCCTCCATGCTTAATAGCAACACCATTAACAAAAGCTAATCCAATTCCGTAATGCTTATTTCCTCTACTATTATCTTCTGTGTAAAACAATTTAGTGCCATTTTTCAAAGTACAATCATTAAACTGGGGACCATTGTTCCATACTTCAAAATAAATGAGAGTTTCCGATTCAGATAATATGACCTCTATTTTCTTATTTGAAGAGGGTGTAAATCTAATTGCATTAACTAGAAGATTAGATATTGCCCGTATCAAATTTTCTTCTTCTCCATAAAAAGAACTGCTTACAAGGTGATTCCCAATAGAAAATTCAACATCGTTTATATTCAAAAGATCATCAACCTCAAAATGTAACTCACTTAGCAGTTCTTCAACAACTATCAACTTTGCTCCTCTATCTTCTGAAAGCATCCGAGTATAGGAAATCAATGAGTCGAAATAGCTCTCAAAAACAGAAATACTATTATCCATTGAAAGAACATAACTTTGTTGACTAGTTGTTAAGGACGTTAATTCTAATAACTCAAGGTTCCCTTTTAAAACAGTTAAAGGTGTCTTTATATCATGAGAGAGAGCAGATATTTGAAATGATAAATCTTGTTTCTCTAATTTTTCTCGATCAATCAAATTTTTCAAACCATCTCCCTTTGTATATAGGGTTGCCAGGATATCATCAAATTCCGTTATTTTAGAAAAGTTTTCTTGTTTAGATAATCTTTCTATCCCCATTTTATTTGCTATTTTCTTTATTTCTTTAAAATTCGAAGAAATTTCTTTCACAAACCTTGTTGAAGCAACCACAATACTAGTTATTATTCCTAACCCTAGAAAATAAAAAGTCAACATATTATATGGAACATCCCTAAACTTAGGATTAGAAAATTCTGGCATCTCATTATATCTAATAACAATACTATAATCAACATTGTTATAGAAGTCATAATGCACTGTGTCCAAAATTAAGTTATCTTTTTCTTCTACAACTTTTCTGAATAAAGAAAATTCTTTAGGTATGTATTTCCCCTTAATGATTTTATTTACCTTATTATCTAAAATAACATAATCTAGTCCCAAAGATTCCGCATAGTTTGTCAGTTGTTTTATTGTTTTTTTATCTTCAAAATGATATTCCTCTCCAATATTATGGGACGTCACTATATTTAGCCTTAAGAAAGAAAATGAAATTATATAGATTATTAGAATTGTAATAAAAAAACCAGCACAAACTTCAAAAACTACTAACCAGACTCTTTTTTTTATTGAATATTTTTTAGACATCCCACTTATAACCAATCCCACGTACTGTTTTTATTGGATTAATTCCAAAGCTTGCAAATTTCATTCTAATTTGATAAATATACTCTGAAATGGAGTGAAATAATGCTGACGCCTCCTCGTCATAGACCTGTTCATATATCTCTTCTTTTGTAAATACTTTATGGGGATAACGAGATAATAATTCCAAAATATCATATTCCCTAGAAGTTAAAGTTAAAGGGATCTTATCGATGTATAGCATACGTTCCTCTAGATAAATTTCTAGAGGAGGAAAGCTCCTTTTATCTCTTTCAATCTTTAACCTTGCTCTTTCTTCTCTCTTCAAATGAGAATTAACCTTAGCTATAAATTGTTTCAAACTAAACGGTTTAACAATAAAATCATCTCCTCCTACGGTTAAAGCTTGGATAATTTCATCGTCATGAGATAAGGCACTAACAAAAATAATTGGAGAGCATACCTCTTCACGAATTTTATAACAAAATTCTATTCCATTTATATTAGGCATCAGAATATCTAATAGAATTAAATCATACCCCTTAAATTTATCAAAAACTATTGGTACTTGTATTTCTTGTAAAGTTGTGACTTGATAATTCTCAATCTCTAAAGCTGTCTTTATAAGTTTTAGAATTTCTTCGTCATCATCAATGGCTAAAATCTTATTCATCATTACTCCTATAATACTATAAGTAACACACAAATTAGTGAGTAACAGCAAAAATTCGATATAAAAGATAAAACGATTTTCTTTTATATTGTACCATAATTACTTTTTTAATACCTTATTTTTAGAATTTTCAATTAAATATTTCTCAATACCGTTATCAAATTTCTATCATAATATTGGTAAAGTTATAATGTCATGAATCTAATGGATTTTTCTGATTGTCACATGAATCATCAATAATTTATGACCAACCACTTTATCATCATACTTTCAGATAACTATCCAAGAAGGCACATATCTTGTATATAAGAGGACTCTACTATTTAATTAGTGAGCGTTTTTACGATACCAAATTTCTCTCAGTTCCAATTAAACAAGTACAATGTTTTAGAATGTAACTACTGACTGGAATTAATGAAGGTGCTGTCAAATATTCCCAAGGTTATGCAAGCCTTGTTTTGATGCTATCAATAATTATGTGTAAAAACTCAAACAGATTGAACTGTACCTCAAAAGTTAGACAGAAAAAATTAATTTTTGAGGGTGTTTTTTATGATGAAAATAGCCTATAAACAGTTCAATCAATCATAACTATCTCCATCTTTCATGTAAATATAAAGGGTTTATGGTACAATGATATTGATATACAAGGAGGTATGCCATGACTCTTGATGTAAATGAAGAAGAATTAACAATTTTAGGAATTTCTTTTGATAATTATTCAGATTTTGATACCGTTTGGTATGCTATCGGATCTTCAATGATTGAAAATTATGAGCCTACTGTTCAGGATGTAATTGATTTAAAAACTTATGTCACTAACAGACGAAAGGAATTGAACATTGGTTAAGAATCAATATGAAGGATATAAGTACATTGACCCTAATAACCAATATACCTATCCAGATTCTACAGTCTTAGTCAATAAACAAAATATTACAAATATCGAAGAAGCTTACCGAAATGAACACTTATTCGTTACTAGAAGGCTTGCAGACTTGCGTTTAGAGCCCATTCAGGTCTATTCCATGAGCGATATTCTAGCCATCCACAATTATTTATTTCAAGATGTTTACGCTTGGGCTGGACAATATCGCAAAGTAAATATCTCTAAAAGCGGTAATCCTTTTATGCCAATACAGTCATTTAATACAGCTGAAACTCATATGAATCATCTGATTCATTCCTATCATCAAACTGCCAACTCCAAAGATGAAATCATTATGCATTTAATAGAAATTCTTGATAATCTTAATTATTTTCATCCCTTTCGAGAGGGTAATGGACGAACTCAACGAGAGGTTATTCGTGCTTTAGCTCTATCAAAAGGTTACTCTGCACAGATACGAGTGGAACAAGACGATGAAGTTTATAATCTCTATATGGACGGGACAGTCCATGAAGACTTAGAAAAGTTAAAAGAATTATTTATCAGAATACTGATTAAATTATGAGTTACTGTACTACCTTTCAGTACTGTCTTACCTCTTAAACTAATTCTATACGAACATACGTAATATATCCCTGCTGGTGTTTATTAGTCAGGGCCACCCTTTCTCATGTAGGGCTAAAGTAAAGACAAACATTCTTTTGATGTTTGTTTTTTTGGCTCTTTTCTACCAAAAAACACCACCCTCAAAAGAGAGTGATGTTACAACTCTTAAGCAATGTCCACATAGCGTCTTGCACCGCTATAGGTTACATAAGACAACCAGGTGTGGCCATCAGCTGTAAGGACTTTGTCATAGCGAACGGACATGCCTTTATCATAGTAGGCTAACTCTGGACTAGCAATACTTGGTTGAGCCTTGATAGAGCTAGGTTTGGTAAAGGTATAAGTACCAGTCGCAGCTAGGCTTGGACTTGCTGGTTGAGCAACTGCTGTTGCCTTACCATCAATAGCAATGTAACGACGGTTGCCTCCATGGCTAACATAAGAGAGCCATGTGTGACCATCTGCAGTCACCAATCTGTCATAGTTAACGGACATACCAGCATCATAGTAAGCCAACTCTGGACTCGCTACACTTGGTTCTGCTTTAATGCTAGAGCGTTCTTTGAAAGTATAGGTACCAGATGATGGTGTACTTGGTTGAACAGGTTGTTCTACAGGTTTAGTCACACTCGTTGGTGCGATAGCCACATAGAAACGATGTCCTGAATAGCTGAGATAAGAAAGCCATGTATAGCCATCATTATTGACAACCTTGTCATAGTTGACTGACATGCCAGCATCGTAGTAGCTAACATCTGGGTTGGCTACCAAAGGTTGAGCCTTGATGCCAGTACGAGCGGTAAAGGTATATGAACCTGAAGCTGGAAGATTGTGGCGAGTTGCATTTTGAACTGGAACAGTTGTACTAGTGCCTCCGATACCTACCATTTTACCATCTTGGACATAGTAGAGATGGACAATGTATTCACCTGCTTCAGCCTTATGGTCACTAACATTGATACGAACCTTGTAGCTACCATCACTTTGTCTGCTAGCTTGGTGCCATACAAGGTCGTCTTGGCCGTCTTTAGCTGTCCAAACTGGAACACTTACGCCTTGAATAGCCTTGTCTCCACCAGAAACATTAGTGATATGAACGTCAAAACCGAGGTTAGAGAGGTTTTCAATATTGATAGTACCGCTTGGTTTGCTTTCTTGTTGAGCAAGTTTAGCCACGGCTACATAACGTCGGTTGCCATTGTAGCTGAGGTAAGAAAGCCATTCATAACCATCACCACTGACAATCTTGTCATAGTTGACTGACATACCAGCATCGTAGTAGGCCAACTCTGGGCTTGCCACACGAGGTTCTGCCTTAATGCCAGTACGAGCAGTAAAGGTATATGAACCTGAAGCTGGAAGGTTGTGGCGAGTTGCATTTTGAACTGGAACAGTTGTGCTAGTGCCTCCTATACCTACCATCTTACCATCTTGAACATAGTAGAGATGGACAATGTATTCGCCTGCTTCAGCCTTATGGTCACTAACATTGATACGAACCTTGTAGCTACCATCACTTTGTCTGCTAGCTTGGTGCCATACAAGGTCGTCTTGGCCGTCTTTGGATGTCCAAACTGGAACACTTACGCCTTGGATAGCCTTGTCACCACCAGAAACATTAGTGATATGAACATCAAAACCAAGGTTAGAGAGATTTTCAATATTGATAGTACCGCTTGGTTTGCTTTCTTGTTGAGCAAGTTTAGCCACGGCTACATAACGGCGGTTGCCATTGTAGCTGAGGTAAGAAAGCCATTCATAACCATCACCACTGACAAGCTTATCGTAGTTGACTGACATGCCAGCATCATAGTAAGCCAACTCTGGACTTGCTACACGAGGTTCTGCCTTAATGCTAGAGCGTTCTTTGAAAGTATAAGTTCCTGAGTCAGGAAGGCTATAACTAGTAGTTGTGTGAGTTTCTTCGACCTTGGCAGGAACTGTGTAAGTTGTGCCACCAACACCAACTAATTTACCATTAGTTTCAACATAGTAAAGATGAACATTGTAGAGACCACGTTCATTCTTATGGTCAGTTAGACTGACGTTAACCTTGTAGTTACCATTGTTAAGACGAGTCGCATTGTACCAGATGATGTCGTCTTGACCATTCTTTTCAGACCAGATTGGAACAGATACCCCGAGGACACCGTTTTGGTCTGAAACATTACTGATAACTACACTAAAGTCACCATTGTCATGACTTTCAATAGCGATATCGCCTCTTGGTTTAGCTACAGCCTCTGCAACAGCACCTAGGTCGACATAACGACGAGTACCACTGTACGAAGTGTAAGAAATCCAACGGTGGTTGTCCGCAAGCAAAGATCTATCGTAGTTGACTGACATGCCTGGATCAAAATTGAACTCAGTCTTGGCAGTCAAGCTAGGTTGGTTCTTCACATCTGCAGGTTTAGTGAAGTAATAAGTACCACGTTCAGGGATGGTTTCATCTCTAGTCGCTTCAGTGTTGCTACTAGTATTTTCAGCCTTCAATGCTGCGATATCAGCGTAGTAGCGTTCATAGTCATAACCAATATAAGAAATCCATTGATGATTGTCTCTCTTCAAGACCTTATCATAGATAACATGGTCGCCTGCACTAAAGACAAATGTAGGTTTGATATCCATGACTGGAGCTGTACGAATTTCAGTTGTGCGACGGAAATAATAGGTACCGTTTGATGGGATATCAAGAGAACCATCAGCAGTCACAGGACCATCTACACCTGGCTGACTAGCATTAGTTAAGACAGTACGAAGACTAGTATCGACAGCTTCACGGTCAGTAACTCTAGCTTCTGCTACTTCTGAAGTTGCTGAACGGTTAATCTCACTAACTACTTCAGAGCTAGCTACTGATGACACTTCATAACGTGGACTAGCCACCTCTGAGCTCGCAACAGAAGCGACAGCAGATGCAGATTGAGCAACCTCTGCTGGTACTTCCAAAGAAGCAGCCTCGCTGACCACTACACTACTAGCTTCAGAGGAAGCAACTTCACTGCTGGCAAGCTTAGGTCTTGGCGCTTCAGATCTTGAAGCTGGTTCATTGAGAACCTCGGTAACAGCTTCTGAAGTTGCTTGGTCAATTTGGGGTGCTTCAGAATTATTTACAGTAACTTCATAGTCCGTGATAGAACCTGTGCTATTGGCTTGTTCCTGAGCCAAAGCATGCCCACCAAGCATCAAGCTCGCACCAATCAAGACTGATGCAGCTCCAAAAGAATATTTACGAATTGAGTAACGTTGACGTTCCTTAAAAACATATGCCTTTCTCATTTTGATCACTCTCACTTTCTAGGCTGTTTCATAAAATAATGGAACCGTTTTTACGCCTATAGTATACTTCTTTTAAAAATATTTTACAAGTATTTCATTAATATTACTAAACTTTATTTTGTAGAAAATTGATCGATAATTTTTTCGATAACTATTACCTATTATAATGAAGAAAAGTCCTTAGATATATCTAAGGACTTTTCAAACATCTAATTTCTTGACACATTAAGCAAATCTGAACAGATTAATCAATTTATTCTGAGTTAAATTGACTATAGATATCATTCTAGTCTAAGTCTGATTCATCATAGATGTATTCCTCTAAATGTTCAGTCACTGTAATCTCATCACAGGAGCTAACATTTTGAAAATCCTTAATGTAAACAATTTTATATTGATTTGGTAGAAGTAATGGAAAGGCAATTGGCTTACCATTCTTACACACGCGAAACATCTGAAAGTTATCTGTTACATTACTAATAAAGACAAACGGAAACAAATGAGGACTGGGAGAATTCAAATAGTGATAGGTACCCTTTAAGGTGCCACTAGTACTTCTCACTTCTCCATGTTCTTTTTGAGACATTTTTAAAGTGTGCTCCTTCTACTACTTGTGATTTCCTTTTCTTAAGTACTGAGGGACAATACCATCAATCTACTTTATTGTAAACATGCATCCGACCATATATCGCATCAGAACCAAAACGAATCTGTCCGTTACTATCAAAGAAAATTGGGTCACTGGTTGGTCCATCATTATGAGCAAAACCTGCTACATAACCGCCATCTTGAGCAAAACCATTAAAGAGCTGACTACTTGTATCACTATAACCACTTTCAGCGCCAACACGAGTTACACTACCGGATGGGGATACTGTAATTGTATCTCCTAAGTCATTTTGATAGGTACCAGCAACACTAGAGAAATCACCATTAGCCATTGCCGTAGCATCAACTACTGTGGTAGCTGGTGTTTGTTCCGCTGAAGCAGCTGGTTGTTCTGTAGGAGTTCCTTGATTTACTCCAGCTGTTTCTTCATTAGGATTTGTTGGGGCAACTTCTTGTTGAGCAGATTCAGCAACATTTCCGGCTGATGGTTGTGAAGCCTTTTCTCCAGAGGTTTCTTTTGAGACTTCTTCTGAACTAGAAGATTTTGTCTTTTTCTCAGACTTCTTCGCTTTTTCTTTTGAGGATGGTTTTGTCGATTTCACTTTCTGACTAACCTTACTAGAGCTCGATGTTAATGTGGCTTCCTTCTTGTTATTACCACATGCACCAAGTAATAGAACGGAAGTTAAAGCGAGTGCGGTTAAAGTTGTGAAACGTTTTGTAGTAGGCTTCATAATAATTCTCCTTAATTAATAGCAATATAACGGCGATTTCCACTATAACTGAGATAAGAAATCCAAGTGTGTCCCTCATTAGTCAATACTCTATCATAATTAACCGTATTACCAGCGTCATAATAAGCTAATTCAGGGCTTGACATACTAGGTTCTGACTTTATACTGACTCGTTGTGTGAAACGATAAACACCACTTGATGGGATAGTATAGGTATCCTGATTCTTTTGCACATTAACAGTAGTCCCACCAACACCAACAAGTTTACCGCTATTTTCAACATAATACAAGTGAACATTATAAACTCCTGTTGAATTTTTATGATCACTTACGTTTACATGTTGACGATATGTTCCATCAGATTGACGAGTAGCAGTGTACCAAATAATATCATCTTGTCCATCAATTTCAGACCATGTTGGGAGCGATACTTTTTGAACTCCGTTAACGTCTGAAACATTGGAAACGATAATATCAAATGTTCCTGTCTCAGAATCATTATTTACAATTCTTATAGTACCCGTTGGACTACTAGTCACATTTACAATTTCACGAATAGGGATATAACGACGATTTCCAGCGTAAGATAGATAAGAAATCCACTCATGACCATCTGCAATCAATTTACGATCATAGTTTACACTTTGACCTGCGTCATAGTACGCAAGTTCTGGGCTTGACATTTTAGGTTCTGATTTTATACTAGCACGTCCTTTGAAATAATAGACACCACTTTCTGGAACTTCTTGGTCTACTGAAGGTGATGGGTGATTTGAAGAATCGTCCACCACTCTATTAATATCCTTAAAGTGAATAAATCCTGTTACAGTATTTTTATTAACTACCTGTCTATGATAAATATGATCATCATGCCAGTTATACTCTTCTAATTCAATGTAATCCCCCATGACATTAGATACCCATGCAACATGTTGATATTGATTATCATACCAAGCCACTGAACCCAATGCTGGAGTATTATCTACCCTGTAACCTTCACTACGTGCTCGATATCCCCATTTTCCTGCGTCACCATAAGCATAAGGAATTGTAAATCCATTTACTGTACTTAGGCGATAAGCTACAAATGATGTACATTCCCTAACATATTGTCCCCAATCATCTGCATCTACCCAAATTCTACCATTCTTGAATCTTTGAGGGTAGTCATCACCACGTGCAATTGAACCACCACCTGCTGAAAACAAGACAACATCTCCAGATGAAACATTATTAACATTTGTTGAATGAATGTACTTACCATCTTTTTTGGTAGCTCGAATCCGTGTCACATCATTAACAATGGAGGTCTCTGGCTTATCAATATTCGCAGCAGCATACCCAACTGTTTTTTTGCCTTCTGGGTTAGTAGGATCTACTTGTTCAATTGTATCAGCTTGTTTATCCTCAGCTACCACTTTGAGTGTCTCTTTTTCATCCTTTGTCTCTAACATAGGTGTAGTACTGTTTTCTGAGACTTTATTACTTGTGTCTAACTCGGAAATACTTAACTCAGATTTTTTGATTGTATCAGGTTTTACTTCATCCCTCGTTTCATTTGGGCTTCCTAAAGGAACTTCTGGAGTATTAGCTTGTACTACTTCTGTAGATTTTCCAATTTCTGTATTTGTAGAAGCCACTGTAGCATCTGATTTTTCTGTTACAAGACTTGATGGAGCGACAGCGTTCGCTTCTGTCACTTGATCAGCAGATACTGATACTCCCATAAAGAAAAATCCTATTAGAACAGATGCTACACCAATAGAATATTTTCGAATTGAATAGCGGGCTAGTTTGTTATTTGAGTATTTCATAATAAATCTCCTTTGTGTATTTTAAATAAATTTTATGACAAGTGTAAATTCCTAAAATCCCCAAAGAAAATAATGCACTCAAATTTCTATTCTTCAATTCGCTTTATGAATATAATATACTGCATATTAGAAAAAAAGAACAGGACACGTATGTCCTGCTCTATTCTTTCATAGCATCTCTCATTTTCTCTGATATAATGTCAGCTAAAGAGGTATCTCCTAACAATCTAGCCAAGATTATCCCTTCTTGATAGGCCTTTTTAGCCTCAAAAATATCATTCTTTACAACATATAGATACTGTCCCTCTAGCATTCTCAATATTGGTTTTTTCTGATAATCTTGAGTTTCCTCCATAATGTGATGCAGTTGATTGAATGCTATCTCCGATAAATGAAACTTTTTTCGTTCATATTCAACTATTGGAACCATTAATAAGGCATCCCTAAGTAAAAATAGATACTCCGTGGGAATATTATCATAACTATTTATTAGATTTCTACAAATAGTATAAAAAGTCCCTTCACTAAACCCATCTGACCTCATACTATCACCATCTCCTAACGAGATTTGATATAGTTCTATAAGTAGTAGATCATTGATAGTGTATACCCTTTTCTCACATAATGATGGTAAACTCTTCTCCAATATGCTCATGCCAAATTTTTGATGTGTCTTTGAAGTATAAGAGTAAAGTTTTGACTGTAAGATATCAACAACCCTCTGTTCATCAGCTGGCAAATCATCATAATAGCTATCAATAATTTTACCCAGCTTTTCGTCTAGTTTCATTAGATTATTTGGCTTATCTAGACTAGTCGCATGCATCAATTGATATTTGAGATTGAGGTATTCTAACGGCAGCTTTGAGCCTACAGCTCTCTCTCCAAGCAATTCCGATAAAGATATATTCAGACGTCTTGCCAAGTGCTCTAAGGTCTCTAATTTAGGTTGAGACTTCCCTGTTTCTATACGTGTCAATTGCCGTATTGATAAAACCTCATCCCCTTCACAAAATTTTTCTTTAGTTAGTCCTTGTGCTAATCTCAACTCTCTTAACCGATGACCGAAGTATTGTTCAAACATCGCTAGCTCCCTATTACTTGAAACTATTATAATTTTTATTATTTGTAATAGTATACCACCCAGTATTCACTATTTCAATTTTGAAATGAAAACAATTTTAACTTTCATGATTCTTATGTAGAAATAGATAAAAATGTGTACAAATCTTTGTCAAAAATTAAAGTCGTTGTATATCCTCGTTAAGCTAATCATCACAATAACTTAAAAATAGATATAAAGGCAAGATTCTCTCAATTTCTTTTTGTGTTTCTTTTTTGATTTAGAAAAATAACTTACGTTTTGCCTAGAGAGAGGTGAATTTTTCCAAATATTTTTGGAAAAAGAGGATGCAATCCTAGCTGTCTGCAAGACCACAATAATAATGACTCTGTCATTATTTCAGAATGAAGACAAACATCGTTTTTGATATTTGTCTTTTTTATATTCACACTTAATTCTCTCAAAATCCAATAATATTGTGGATATTTGGATAAAATAACAGTTCTTCCCTACGATCATTTTTACCAATTTTTTGTTATTTAAACATGCCAAAGTAATCCCAACTTTATCTTCATAAGTTAATTTCATAATAAAAACACTCCAAAAGTTAGATTTTTTCTGTCTAACTTTTGGGGTGCAGTTCATTTCTACCGAAGCTCGTTTATTTAATATTAAGAGGATTATTACGCATTTTACGATCAATTTTTTCAAATTCTATGTAGATTTTGTAACCTTCTAAAAATTTCATCTTTTTGATTGTACTTCACTATTTTTTGTGTATAATTATAACATATGGGAGAAAATTTATGAAAGATATTGAAGATAATATTACCAACACCCCTAGAATAGGGGCACTTGCAGATTTTTTTGAAAAGACTGCGTTAGGCGAATTGGGAAAACCAGACAATACTTATCTAGGTGATATAAACTTATTTAAAAATGACGAAAAAATGTTATTCTTTTATTTAAATCATAGAAAATTACAAGGACAATTTGACAAACATTTCTACTCAAGTATCCCCTTTATATTAGAGGAAGAATGTCGCGTTGGCTCGGCATTAAAAGATTACTTAGAAAAAAGAGAGGGGACGCAATATTTGTATGTTCTTGGAGCTGCTGAGGGAACAATGGCTAGAACAATTGGAAATTTAAGTAATGGAAAGATAAAAACTTTATCTTGTAGTCCAACAAAAGCTAATCAGGATAATTTTTTTAGATATGGTAAACCACTACATTCCAAATTTATCTTATCTCCTTACAATAAAATAAACAACTCAAATATCAGAGAATTATTTCCTAATTTCAATGGTTTTGATGTCATAATAGAAGATACGACATTTCAGATGTACAGTCCAGATAGAGCTAAACAAATAAAATTTACAAAAGAAAAACTTAAAAATGATGGTATAATTGGTTTTATTGAGAAATTTTCCAATAAAGATATTACTGAATTTCTAAAAAGAGAACATATTAAAGACTCTCTTTTTAAGAATAGATTTTTCTCACAAAAAGCCATTCGACTGAAAAAAGAGAATGTGTTAACAGATATGAATAACTGTCTTGTAACAATAGATACATTTAAAAACATTTTGGCTAACTTTTTTAAATATGCTGTCATAAATTGGAATTCTGGAAATTTTTATACAGTCTACGCATCTAATAGCAAAAATAACCTCTTAAGTTTTTTATCTAATATGACGCCAGCATTAACCCCTAGTCAGTTTGTACATACCAAGCTTCCAGTCCCATTGCTAAACTTAAATGAGGATGATATAAAATATAGAGTTGTAAAGGAAAAATAATATGTCATTATCTACATGGATATCATACACCATCGCTTGCATTCTACTTATTTCCCCTCCTGGACCAACAGTAACTTATCTTATAACAACTAGTATGACTCATGGAAAAAAAACAGCCTATGAAATAGTTTGGGGAAGTTTCTGGGGAGGACTTGTTTGTCTAATCCTTTCCTTTATTGGGATTGGAGCTATACTTAAAGCTTCGGAAACCTTGTACGCAATCTTACGTTTACTTGGAATCGCTTATCTTATCTATTTAGGAATCAAAAGTCTTCTTGGTGCTAATAAGGTAAAAGATAAAACTGAGAAAATGACACCTCCTGAAAAGGGAGAAGTCTTTAAAAATGCATTTTTACTGATATTTTTAAATCCTAAAAACATTATTTTCTTTGCTTCATTTTTACCTCAATTCATTAACCACAACTCTCCATTTTTATTACAAACTACAATATTAGGTTTGACATATCTATTTGTTGGTTTAATCAACGATTATTTATATAGTTATTTTGCATCGAATATTGGAAGTGCACTTGGAAAACATTCTGAAAAATGGATTGCATATATCGGTGGTGTAGCTATGATACTATCAGCTATAATCGTGGTATTTCAAAATTTTTAGTGAAATATCGAAAGAATTTTGAAAGCCTCCGAATTATTCACAAACCACTCTCTACTCCATTTACTTCATCAGGAAAATCATCAGAATATATAACTCTAATACCTAAAACTCAACCTCAAAATAACATATGATCGGAAAAGTATTTTTTCCACTTAAACAAAAAACACTCTAAAAACTTTTTTTTGAACGACACCTCCAAATTAGACAGAAAAAATCTAATTTTGGGGGTGTTTTTATTATGAAATTGACTTATGAAGATAAAGTGCAAATAGATTATCTTTGGAAAGCTTTAAGCGATCTTAATCAGAAAAGGAGTACATGAAAGCTAAGAAGGCTATTCTAAAAAAGTTGAAAGAACTCCGATTGGAGGAAGAAAAAGAGCAAGAAGAAAAACGATAATTATCCAAGGGTTGGTAACAGAGTTTTCTTTAGAGATTTTTCCAAGGTAAAACTAGAATACCTTGATATACTTGACAAATGGTAGAAAAGGACTTAGCCCTATGCAATGCAGAACTAAATCCTTTGCTTAAATAAATTATCTAACTTTTGGGGTCAGTACACAGTTCGATTTGCTTTTTTTGTAAACTAGTTATCACAATTCTCCATCTTCTCCAGCATCAAATTTCTGGAATCGACTGTCGCTGTCTAACCTATTCTTCTTTGGTAAGCTTTGAGTCGGAGGAGTAATGCTTGAAGTATCACCCTTTGGAGTAATTCTTCCAGCTCCACCAGTACTATTTAAGATTTTGTCTCTAACATTATCTCTAGTATTTGTATAACCTGCTCCGAAACTACTTGAGAAGTCTCTCTTAACTGTTTGACTAGCATTCCTGAATTCATTGCCAACAACTTCTTTACCAGATTTAACAGTCTCTCTGACTCCTTTAGACACATTACGTCCAGCAGCACTCATTGACTGACCAACAATCTCTCTATACTTAAGACCATGAGCTCTCCTATCAGCCATTGCTTTCCAAGTACCAGCGACTGTACCAGCAGTAGCACCAGCAGCAGTTAAGGCACCTCGTCTGATATTGTTAGCAGTCGAACCTACTGTACTTCCAGCAGTCTTAAGTCCCTTTACACCAACTTTGGTTCCACTACTAACACTATTTCTGAGACGGTTAAACCCACTTTGATTTCGTCTGCCAGTAGTTGGATTATACCTACCAACAGCGAAGTTTCTAGCACCGCCACCCATTTTATTAGCAGCCATCGCACCAACAGCCATTGTAGCAACTCCAGCCTTAGTTCCACTTGAAAGGTTAGTATCAATACCTATCCAGCGTTCCAAAACTTTTGAACCTTGAGAAACCGCAAGATAAACACCAAGGTAAACCGCAATCGTCGCAATGGCATGTTGGAATGGATCTAGTCCATCATAGAAACTTCCACCTAGAGTTTTCTTAGCAACATCAGATGCTCCAGAACCTAGATTGAGTTTCACTTCACTATAAGTAATTAAGAACCATTGAGCTACTTTAACGAATAGTAGTTGGAACCAGATGGCAGCAATTCCTGTCATAACTTCCTGCCAAACTTCCAAGATTCTCATACTATTTCCCACTGCTGCGTAAGAAACGAGGGGTGAAATAATCACTGTTATAAGCGTTTTGAAAATTACTCGTACCGTCGTTACTAGCAATCCGACAAGAAGAAGCAAAAGAATAATTTGCTGGGTTATCAGTGCTATCCAGTCAACCTTATAGCGAGCGTAAGTCGGCAAAAAGGCTGTATTATCAAAGCCAAGGAAATAACCTGATTTTGACGTAGTGACTCGTGCATAAGCTATCTTACCATCTGCATAACGAATGGTGTTGAGCGTGGATCTCATTACATCAGAGAAACCATTATAAGGTGAATTTGCCTGGTCCTCCTTCAAGTCTTTTTGCTCTTTCCAACCAGTAAAGAACAATTTACTGATTTGAAGAAGGGCTGTTACTGGGTTAGACATCGCAGCACTATTTTTAACCTGTTGCCACCAATCAACCGAACCGTCTTCTCGTATTCCTAACATCTTAGGTAGCGACGATACTCGTCCTTCACGTCCAGAATAATACTGCAACATGGCTTTATTGGTTGGGCCATAGGTTTCAGTAAAATTGGTGAACCAAATATTACCATCTGAAATGGTATTCCAGTTTTTATCACCCGCTATAAAATGAGTATCTTCATTATAGCCTAACTTATCTGTATCAAAATCCATTGCATACAGCATTTCGAGGTCAACCGTATTACCCCGAAATGGGGTTACAGAAAGTGAAACACTCTGACTACTACCAGTTATGTCATAATAGGCTAGTCCTACGGTATCCTTCGCTATAGCACTACCAAATTTTGAAGCGAATACCGGAAGTGCAGTTACAGAAAAAGTTACCAAAATAATGTGATTGAAGAATTCTCTGTACCTGAAAGGTGCTCCTGCCATTGCCATTATCAGACGAATGAGCGTTACCAAAACAAATAAAGAAATCCCAACGATTTGAAGCCACTTATAAACTTGACCAACAAAGCTATCGGATTGACTAATATAATCAAACATCCCGAACAACTTAAACATGTTGAGGTATGCTTTCTCAATCGCATAACTAAAACTATAGATACCTTTTGATAGCATCTCGGGAATAAAGCCAAAAGCTATAAAGACCCCAGTTGTTGGGTGGAGGTATTGGTCCCACTGTGCATAAAAGGATGCCAATAATAGCTCTTTATCCTTGTCACCTCCCCAACCTTTAGGACCAACTTCATTAGGCCAATCTTTCGATTGAGAGATCATATCTGATAGGGATGGCCAGACCTTCCCTTGTTCAATCTCAATTGTTGCTTCTGCACCCATAGGTTATCCCTCCTTGTTTTCAGCTGAAGTTTCAGTAGAAGGAGATGTTGGCGTTGCAAATGCTGTTGTTGTCGGTTCAGATGTAACTACCCAACCTTGAGTAGCTGATGGTTTTTTCTTAACATTGAAAGTAACACGACGAACTGTCGTTTTTTGAGCCTCATCCGTTGTACCAACAACGTATGTAACCTCATAGGTATCTTTCTCATTCTTAACGAGTTCAACTTTCTCCAACATTGTGCTAGAAACAGTCGCTACCTCTGGGTTAGTAAATTTAGCGTCGTTATTATCCAAGTAAGCCTTAAGCTTATCCTTGTCTCCTGAATAATAGTATGACAAGAAATAGCGAGCCATAACATCAATCTCATGTTCATGATCTTGTATCATTATAAGACGCTCAACTTTATCTGTTGTGGCCACAAGTTCTTTCTTGACGCGCGTGAAATTGCTATTGTAGACCATTAGCATCAACAATAAGAACACCGACAACGTACAAGAGACAATAGCCAAAATCAATGGCAACTTACTTGGTGGTCCTACTTCTTCATCTTCATACACTCTGCCTGTTTTCTCCTTCCGTTTCTTGGCTCCAGCAACTGACTGTTTATACTTATCCTTATTCGACATAAGACGATTTGGAAGTTCTCCTTCAATCGTTCCTGGTTTTGGATAAGGTGGCATATCAACAAGAGACAAGCCTAAACTTTCAGCATAACATGGAAGCAACCCCATTGGACCACTGAAAAAGTTGGAGATCCCTTCATATGTTGTTTTCTCAAACCGTTTATCACGGTGTGCTTCTTCGATGAGTGGGGTAACGAGTTCCTTATAATCTTTCGTAATAACAAAAGGGGTAATCTGAGGTTGTCCTTCAATACTAGGGACTCCCGTTGTTGGTCGTGTGACACGACCATTTTGTTCCATCGGTTGACTAGCAAGGGCAATTCCTTTTAAGGTAAATTCAGAATAACGCTTTTTGATTTCTCGAAAAAGTAATTCTGCTTGTTTAAAAGTTAGAAATGGTAGACTTTGAGCGATACTTTCCTTTTTATTACTAGGGAAATATTCAGTATCTAAGTCATCAATGATATCCGCTAACTCTTCATCCTTTTTAGGATTTGCATTGCCTTTCCACTCGATATAAAGAAACAAGGCATCGGGAAACAATACCTTGCGATTCCCCTTTATGGTAAGTAATTCTTTTTCCATAAAGTATACCTCTTAACTACTTATTTGGGTTGCCAAAGATATTCAACAACCGAAGCAAGTGCCGAACCAACACATAGTGCGATCGCAATCCACAAGAGTCGGTCAAGGGCTTCCGTTCGTTTCTTGTCACCCATCATCATCAATATACATGCAAGTAAACCAGATATTATTGCTATCCCTGGGAATACAAGTCGCAACATACCTGAAACATCATTAAGCGTATTAGTAGCCTCATTAGCTGGGTTAGTAGCTTTTCCTCCAGTTTGCTCCGCAAAAGCAAGTGATACAGAGTTTAACGTCAACAAAGCAGTCATTCCTAGTGTTGATGCCTTTGTCTTCACGTTGTTCAAAAATGTGTTTTCTTTCAAAACAGCCTCCTTAAAATTTTAATATCTGTAGTCTACAATAGTCCATCTACGAGTCACAACCTAGTGACACCCCTTAAGAAGTAAGCAAATAGTTACCATACTCCTCTGGAGGTATCCGTTTGACACTAATATGTGTCTGACGTCTATCTTGAACGGTCTTTCTACCTGAGTTCCCATACGCAAACGTTCCTGGTGCATGTCCAGATAAAGACACATCAACCATAAAGTAATCTTGTGGCTTTCGCCCAAGGAAATACAATTGCTCAAAGATTTCATCAGTTAACACTTCATCAATAGTTCTCTCTAAAGGCCTTGCTCCATCTTCTGGACTAACACCGACACTACTAAGATATTCATAAAAGTATTTTTTGCCATCGATAGTTTGGTTACCATCCTTAACATCCTCATAATTAATAAGGATATGATGCTCTTTAAACCAACTACTCTCATGCACTGCCATTTTTGAATAGACAATCTTATCAATGGTTTGTTTCGTCAAGATATTAGTCACTTCAATTTTCCAACGGTTGATAAATTCAGGACGTTTAAAGATCTTGATTAACTCGTCTCTCATGTCCTTCATGAACTCTTTATAGTCAGTCTTGTTCATTTCTGTAAAAGTTTGACCAGAGGTGATATATTTATCTTTGATTCGCTTATGACCCACGTTTGATGTTGCAATGATGAACGTATTCTTAAAATTGATTTTTCGTCCACGTCCATCAGTCAAATGTCCATCATCAAGCATTTGCAAATACAAAGCCCAGACATCTGGATGAGCCTTTTCTAACTCGTCCAATAGTACTAACGAGTAGGGATTCTTCTTAATTTTTTCCGTTAAGTCACCTTTTCGTTCGTCATTTCCTATAAGACGAACAACGGCATTATCTGTCATGTATTCTGACATATCCAGCCGAATCATCGCTTCTTCACTACCAAACAGTTGTTTGGCTGCTTGTTTCGCCAATTCAGTTTTACCTGTACCAGTTGTTCCAAGTAGAAGAAGAGTTCCAAGAGGTCTTCGCTTGTTCTGTCCTCCCTGGATTCCCTTATACATAAGGCGTGCTATGGTTCGAATCACATGATCTTGCCCCTTAACAACAGCACGCATCCCTTCCGCAAAATCCACTGGAGTTGAAGACGTGCGTAGTAGACTTTCCATTGGAATACCTTTTTTACGGTGAATGACATTCGCAATATCTCTTAAGGTAATCTCTGATTTTCCATCTATATTTGCAGTCGCTGAAGCTTCATCAATAATATCAATAGCTTTATCTGGAAGCATTTTATCCGTAATATAACGAATAGATAATTCCACTGCCGCCTTAATGACATCATTAGGAATCTCAATGTCAAGTTCTCGTTTGTACTTTGGTCGACGTTTTTTTAAGACCAAAATAGATGCCTCTTTGTCCAGTTCATCAACGTAAACTGGTTGTAGACGTCGTTCCATTGCAGGATCTCGTTCAATAATCATAAACTCATCAGCTGTGGTAGCTGATATAAGATAGATTTCCCCACGAGATAAGGCTGGTTTCAAGCTATTAGCGACGTCAAGAGCACTTCCCTCAACCCCAGTTCCCATAATGGTATGCACTTCATCAATAAAGAGGATAAACTCATCTTTATGAGCCATAAACTCTTTAATCAACCCGTCCATTTTAGCAATGATGTTCACCTCTTTACCAGTATGGTCAAATTCTTTCCCTTGGATAGCAGATAATTCTAGTTGCTTAACCTGCTTACCTCGGAAACGTGTTGGGACGTGGGCTTTATTGTTAAGAATATCCGCACAAATTCCTTCTACAATAGCTGTTTTACCTACACCAGCTTCACCAATTAGTACAGGAGAGTTTTTTTCTAATCGATTCAGTGAGATAAAGACTTGTCTGATTTCATCTTGTCTACCCCAAGCCACAAAATCTTGACGCTTGGGTCTGATTTTCTCAGTAAGGTCTGTTGTGTATTTGTCAATATAAGGAGTCTTACTAAGATTATGGTTAGTCCTCTCCTTCATCTATTTATACTTCCTTCCTAAACGTTCTGCAGCCTTATCCATTAAGTAGCGACGGTTTTTCGAGCCATCATCTCTCAACTCTGGGTAACAGTTCTTATCAATTGGATAATAACGTTTCTTTGTCCGACGGTGTGCATGAATAAATTCCCAGAACTTATTTCCACCAGACGAAGAAGGGATCATCCAATAAATCGTTAAAGTCATTGTACAGAGTAAATTGATTAGGAACTTCAACTCTTGCCCTCTAGGGAAAAATATATCCCTGAATTGTAGCGGAAAAACAAAACTCCCTACTATAATGAAGGCTTTCATTACCGGAACACCGTAGTACTTTACCTGTGTGTAAAGACCACGAGGCAGTCCCCAGTTCCCCTCTTGTTGTTGATTTTCTTCTTGATTCATCCAGTACCTCCTAGAAGTCAATATCCATCATTGGTTGAATATTACTTTCAAAATAAAGGAAATAACGGAATTTCTCAGTCAAAAGCTCTACTTGATTCCTCTGAATACATATAGAACCTTTCTCTCCAAAATCAATATCCAAAAGGTCCGTACATTCAATACGGCATTGGTTCAAGTGTTTCTTGACTACCTCAATGGATGTTTCAGCGTCATGATGAACGTTACTTGAGACAAAACTACGAAAGTTCTTCCAACCAACTTCTTTATCAATGATTTGGTGTAGGCGTTCTAAACCGTCTGCCCATTTCCCTCTAAAAATTTGAAGGGGTTCATTCATAGCGTTACCTCGCTGATATTTCATCAATAGGCAATCTTGGTTAAGTAAGTAGCGTTGTTCGTCAATTGTCATAATCGTTAATAAAGTCCTTTCTTTCCTTTTTATATTTATTCCCCAATATCTTGTTTTACTGATCGTACTGGTGAATTAAACTTGTAAGTACCATTCTTAACTGCTTTGATATTCTTTTCAATCTGTTCAATGATTGTCTGAACATAAGCAGCATTTTCACGCGCTTTCGCTCCATCCTTCTCTTTAGAGTCCATACTTTTCTCGATAGCTTCCATATCACTCTGCTTATCGGTTAAGTCGTTACCGACCAAGTATTCTGACTCACGCTTCAACTGCTCCAATGTCTTAGTATCTTCCTTGACACTGTCATCAAGTGTTTTTGCAGAATTCAGAAGTTCTTTCCGTTGACCTTTTTGATACTTCAACTCCTCTTCGAAAATATTAAGAGCAAACTTCTCACGTGATAAATTCTTAACATACTTGTTTTTGAGAAGTTCATTTTGAGGAGTTACAAAGAAATCAACATAGGTCTTGTTAAAATCATTATCTTTTTGTTTTTTCTGATTGAAAACTGAATTACTACTTGATGACAAGTAATCGTCATATTCTTGAACATCCAACTTTAGACTGTTAGAGTTTGGCGTCTTATTGGTCGCTCGAATAACCATGAGCGTATAATCTGAAGGAACATTACGCAAAACCAGATACACTTTATCTCCAGTTAACGGAATAACTTCTAAAGTCACTGCTTCTGGGTTCTTGACACTACTTGGCAAGAAAACTTGCCAATCAAGATTTTCAGTATTGATTCCTTTCTGAATAGCACTAGTCGCATCTGATGTTGCTAATTCCATAACGACCATTCCATTAGATGGTGAATACGTCATAGAGGTTGCTGTGATGCTTCCAAGGCCATTACCAAAGGTTTGCGTCGCTCGCAGCTGTGTCTCCGTGTAAGTAACCCGTTTAGGAGAGAAATAGCCAGTCGTAGCTGTCCATACCATTGTACCCAGTAAAGTATAGCTAATGATTAGCGTTCTCTTTAATCGATGTCTCCTAAAGTAAGAGATGACACTATTGATTGCCCTAATGGATTTTATCTTTTTAGAGGCCCTAACTGGCCAATTGTACCAGCCTTCTAGTTCCTGTGTATTTTCATAATCTTTAAATTCTACCATGAAGCCATGATAGGCTATTTTATATAGGTGTCGCAACCTAGTGACATAGGTTGACTTTTGAGATAATAACACTCTTATTCTGATTTCCTACCCTTGAAATAACACAATCAATAAGTTAGACTAGAAATGTATCTATTTCTGGAAGGCGAGGTTCCTGAAGGTGCGAGACTAACTGACTATGTTGATTTTACTAGCTTACCCAAAAATGTTTATGTAGTAGTTTGGGGAGAAAATGGGAAATTAGATAGAAATGGTTTTCAGGCGGAATAATTGAGATAGATTTATTCAAGGAGGAAACAAATGGTCATCACAATCAAACCAATGGTGACAGCTGAGGAGATAGAAGGGAAATCCAGAGTTCATTGGCAGACATGGCGTGAAGCTTATGATGAGATTTTGCCCGCGGATTTTCAAGAACAAATGACTTTGGATAAGTGCCGGTTTTATAGTCAAAAGTATCCTGAAAATACCTTAATCGCATTGGATGATGCTAAAGTGGTCGGCTTTGTTAGCTACGGTGATTTTCGAGATTCAGCTACGATAGCGGGTGAAATTTTCGCCTTGTATGTCTTAAAAGATTATTATGGCAAGGGTGTGGGCCGGCAGCTCATACAAGCTGCTTTTGCTGCCTTGGATGGTTATCAAGAGATTATATTATGGGTTTTAGAAGATAACAAACGTGCCATCGCCTTTTATGAAAAAATAGGTTTTGTTTTTGACGGTCAGGAAAAGGTCATTGACCTAGGAGAAGCCGTGAAAGAAAAACGGATGATTTACATTAGAAACTCTAACAGTTAGTTTGGAAATAATAGATATATTTGTAAGGAGCACACAAGCGTTATGCACTTTTACTCCGCGGTATCAATGTCGGCGGAAAAAACAAGGTCGTTATGGCTGATTTAGGATTTTTCCTAGATACAAGTCATTGTTTTTATGAAAAATATTGTTGTTGTGGCCATTGGAACTTCCTGTTGTTCCAATGGTTTTTTTAAAGTAACCTTTACGAGACAACAAAAAACGAGGCAAGTCTCAATGGACTACCTCGTTTTCCTAGTATTATTTCTACAAAGAAGAAAAACAATGACTATTTTTAGTTTATCTGTTAGGGGAGAAACCTAACAACACTAAAAACAGAAAGTACAGTTATGTTTATGGGATGTCCCTGTTCATAACTAGTAGAAATGAAAAGATTATGTTAGTTCCGAGAGGAGAAATCTCGTCTAACCTTACAACAACAATGGTGGGGTTAAGGAGAGGGGAGAAACCTCATTCCTTAACCTTGATATAAGTATATCATAACAGGTCTTGTTTTCGAAACTCAGAGGATACTTTATTTCACTTTTTTATATTTTTTCAACCAAATTTCGTAAATGCTAACAATCAGATTAAGCGAGAAAGCAGATTGCTTTATCGAAGCAACCAATCTAAACAAAAAACACCATCCTAAAATGAGTTACTCCGTTCAGTTGAAAATGAGCCAATAAATTCTCTTATTTTCTATATCAGATGCACATGCTATAGCTTACAGTAGTGAAATTTTTCAACTTTCTACTCTTTATGAAAATGATGTTTGAAAATTAAACTTCTTTTGTATTTCTATCAACATTACTATCTATAGATACCTTTGTTATAACTAGAAAAAGAAACATAAGAATTGAGATTAGCAAAGTATAGAGATAAGCATTTGCACTACTAGTTACTTTTACACTAATAGCTTTAGCTAGTTGAAGCGATAAAACATAATATATAGAGTTGAAAATTGAAGAAATAATCACAATCAAAAGACTGTAAATCCCCGCCTCGGACAGACGAACAAAATATCTTTGTGATTTGGAAATGCCAAGTACATTCCACTGTTGAACAACCCTTTTTTCTGCAAATGAGGACAGTATCGTAATGGTAATGATATTTGCAAGAATAACTAAGATAGGGCCTGCTACAAAGAGCAGTAATACTGCGTTAGTTTCATTAGCCTGCTGAGACTGATTTGCTAAATCACCATATGAAACAGCAGAGTACATCAAAAATCCAGAAATCAGCACTATTCCCATCATTACTGAAGAAGATAGGGACTTTAGATACGAACGATTTTCAAGAACTTGCCACTTAGCTAATGTAGAACTATAACTATGAGTTTTTCTAAATAACAATTTTACGATAAACTCTGGTAACTCTGGGGAAAGAAAATGAATCATAATAATATGAAGTATTAATATGACTAAAATATTATCGTCCAACTTAAATATTAAGTCATCACCTGATAGAGAAGTTGGAGGGTAAAAAAATTCATATGCTAACCATCCCCATAGGAAGAATAGTATGGTCGTACCACCTAGCTTAGCTACTCTAGATAACTTACGTCTTTTTAAATTATCATTTTCTTGTGATTCGATAACTTGATTTAAGATTTTACGTGTATGTATAAAGCTACCACAAAAAGCTAATATTGAAATTAACAATATGGTGAGGCAAAAAGCTTTAAAATCAAAAACGATGGGAATACTAGGTAGTTGTGCTTTTCCAGCTAAATGTTGAACTAGACTGTAATAATATCTAGCAACAAAAATGGAGATAAAACTTCCAACAATACTGACCAAAAAGGAAATAATTGTGATTTGCCCTGCAACTAAGAAAGCCAGTTGATTCCTATTAGTACCTAATTTATTCCAAGTTTGATAGTCCTCCTTAAAATAATTTAACAGTAACTGAATCGAACTTGATATTAAAAATAATAAAGTTAAGCCACCAAAAATAATTGGACCTACAAATATGGGCAGTGGAGTTCCAACATCTTGAAACAGTATCGGATTGGCAGAAATGTTGTTAGCGATTGTTAAACAAGTCCCCACCAAAATACTCGAAATTAAAAATACAGGTATTGTTCCTAACCATTGCTTTTTAGTATAGCGGAACTGATAATAAATTAATGTAAGCATATCGTCCTCCTGTTACTCAGCCGGTATGGACTCTAATGCCTGATATAATACATCTGCTGAAGGGTTTTGTAAATCCTGAAAAATTTTTCCCTCTTTTAGTATTAATGACCTATCTGTACGTGAAGCTAGTTCAATATCATGCGTTACCATAATGACACACTTCCCTTGCCTCACCAAGTCTTTTAGTAAATCAAATATCTTCTGACGTGAAATACTATCTAATGCACCAGTTGGTTCATCAGCAAAAATAATCTGACTATCTGCGAGTATGGTTCTAGCAATAGCTACTTTTTGTTGCTCCCCACCCGATAAAGAACTAATTGAACTATTTAGATTAGCAGTAAATGCCATCTTGTCTAGTAACTTTTCTATTTGTTTTCTATCTACCTTTTTATGAGATAATCTTAAAGGTAGCGCAACATTTTCAAGCACCGGTAGTGCTGGCAATAAATTATAAGATTGAAAAATTAAAGAGATATCTTCTCTCCTAAATTTGGCTAGTTTGCTATTATTCAATTGATATGGATTAATTCCATTAACTTCTACTTCACCACTTGTTGGTAATGAAAGGCTCGAGAGACACTTTAACAATGTGGATTTTCCTGAACCACTAATTCCTAGAATAGAAATAAACTCTCCATAATGTGCTACAAAAGATACCCCTTTTAAAACATTATTCACTCTCTCGTTAGTTATTCTAAATTCTTTCGATATTCGCGATGCCCTCACCGCAACCTTTTTTTCCATATAAGTACCTCAATTATCCTATTGTTTCAAGAAAATAATTCAATATGCTGAACATTAAATTATCGTTATCATCATCCCAACCACCATGTCCATAAAATCATACTAACATCACTATTATATCACTCTTGTATCCCTTTTACGAGACCATAGGAATCATCTTACTTAAAAGCTGCATCATTTTAGAACTCCTTCAACTCTTCAAGGACAACATCTAAGTCCTCTTTTACCACTATTTCTCCAGGTTCTACTTTCTCTCCTGATAAAACATAATCATGGATCTTGCCATTTCGTCGAATAATACTGATTTTATCTCCCTTGATAAACCCTCTTTCTATCGCTTCCATTACTTCATCATAAGTCATCATATTATATACCTCCTATTTTCTACAATATATCTATTCGTAAAAGATACCAAAAAGTAACAAAAAATGCACTCAAAGTTAAAAAACTTTAAGTGCTTTTTTAATTTCTACTATTAAGAGTCACTAGCTTGGAAAAATTCCCAATTTAACTCCATATCATCTAGGAAAGCATAGGCAATTAAATCTGCAACTGCTTCCCCACACGTTAGTTGCTTAACAACTCCAGGCATTTCATCTAACTCTTCTAGAGTTGTCTCTTGTGCCTATGACAGCTCTTCTTTCGAAATCTTAAGTAGCCCTTTTTTTATGATATCATATCTCAAAAGAGCCTGTTCAAAAGCCAATTTACAACTGATTTGAACTAATTTCATCTGAATAGTGTGAATTTTACCCTAAAAATCACTGAATTGAGCCATATTATACCCAAAAGTTCACACTATTGATGATTGTACAAATGAACAATATATGCTATCATTGAGATACAATGAAACACCCAAAATTTGAATTTTACACACGTACAAACGGACGGAATGAATTTATCGAGTTTTTACAAAACTTACCGATAAAAGACAGGCAGAAACTCCTAGCGACTATCAGCATGATTCAAGAGCAGGGCTTATTGGAAGCCCAACGCATGGAATGGGTTAAAAAGTTAGACAGTGACATTTTTGAAATCCGTTCTAAGGTATCAAGTAACATTCAGCGTGCACTTTATTTCCATGTTGTTGATGACCGCTTTATCATTACGCATGGATTTACAAAGAAAACACAAAAGACCCCTACTGCTGAAATCAAACACGCTAAAGCATTAAAACAAGAATTTGAGGAGAACGAAAATGGCAACCATTAAATTTGATAATTTTTTGAATGAAGAATTGAAAAATGATGACTTCAAATCTGGCTATTTGTCAGAAAAAGCTGTCTTGGAGAGCGCTCTAGCTGTCTACAACGCACGTCAAAAAGCTGGGCTTAGCCAGCGTGAACTAGCAGACCTATCACATGTTCCACAATCTACCATTGCACGTATCGAGCGGGGAAATAACACTAGCATCGAAACCATGAGCAAAATCGCCGTTGCTCTTAATAAACCTCTTACGATTCACATTGGTTAGTATTATTATAGTTTGAATCCAGCTAAAAAGCCCTATATCAAGGGCTTTTTATTATATATTTAAAGAATAATTATTGTAGAAAAATCTAGGTTAAAAATAACTTAATATCGGCATTTATCACAGCTACCTTCTTTTTATTTCACAGAAAATTCCCAATTTAACTCCATATCATCTAGGAAAGCATAGGCAATTAAATCTGCAACTGCTTCCCCACACGTTAGTTGCTTAACAACTCCAGACATTTCATCTAACTCTTCTAGAGTTGTCTCTTGTGTCGATGACAGCTCTTCTTTCGAAATCTTAAGTAGCCCTTTTTTTATGATATCATATCTCAAAAGAGGCTGGGACAAAAGTCCTAGCCTCTCAATTGTCTTTGGATTGTTGAACAAGACGCAGTGGTTGTGTGAGCTCTACTACGCTGATTTCATCAGCTTTTACAGCCCTACTCAACTGTCGGAGGTAGGACAGAAATCGAATTCTAACGAATTACTGATTTCTGTCCCACTCTCATGTTCTATAATGGATAAACCTTGCGAAATTCTTCTAAAACAACCTTGCTGTTAGGTGTAAAAGTCAGTCCTGCCTCCCTCAGCCACTCGGCGAAAAAGTCCTCATGAACCTGACGCCAATAGGCTAGGGATTTGTCACCTTCCCCTTCCTTGAAGGCATGGTCAGCTGACACTTGATTAAAGGGTTCAACGGAAACCTTTGTAATTTCGACAATGCAGACAGCTTGATCTTGACTGTCTAAAATAACATCGAATGTACCTTCCTGCGGAAGGGGTTCATCCTCTAGTGCATAAAGGTCGTAAGCTGAAGCGGTTGCCGTCTTTACGCCTTTTAAAACCAAGTCTGCCAAGAGATCAGCTTCCACTCCAAAAGCCCAGGCCTCTATCTCATCTCCGATAGAGGCGTTAATTTTCTTGTATTGATTCCACATTTCTTGCGGTGTCATGAGTTCTCCTTTCAACTGAATATACCTTTCCGATTTAAGTTTAACATATTTTCCATGAACAGATTTAATGTATCTGAAATCTCCTTTCTAGAAATGATTCTCTGAATAATTTCTGATTGTGCTTTACTGATACCTAAAACTTCATAGTTTTCATTCACGAAAGCATTCAACTTCATCTTATCAGTGAAATACTTGAAATCTCTACTAAACTGCCTTAACCAAATCTCTGTCTCTTCACCTTGATAGGCAGCAATCATCGGAGTCTCTTGTCCTCTAAAATAACATTTTAGATCAAAAAGTAAATAATCAATCCTATCTAAATATTTAGTGTAGTGATAAGTATTGATTGTTGGCGCCTTGTGTTAGGCCACAAAAATGAAGGTTTAAATTGGAACGAACAAGTTCATAATCTTCTCTCCACTTTTCATAATCATTTTCGTGAAACTTAACAATTTGCTTTCTACCACAAATAATATCAGCCGCAAGTCTAATCTTTCGTCCTTCAATATCATCTATCAAATGATCTTTTCTAGCAGGGATTTGAAACTTATTACTTAATTCTTGGTACAAAGTTCTGTCATGGAATTCTGTCAATATTTTGGACACATTTTGGGAGAAAAGACACGATTATCATACTGTACCAATAAACCATCTGTAAGACACCCTAGAAAAAGAACTCTGCCCATTAGCAGAGTTTGAATATAGATTTCCCAATAAAGACTCAGTTCATCCTTAGCGGAATCACAACCAATACAATAAATCGATTTGACTGAACAGTAATATTTAAATGTCCCTTCAATTTCATAGCCCGATCATAACTACTTTTTATCCCTATACCTTGCCGGTTAGGAGATTTTATCGACTTCATTCCATCGTAATTAACATCTACATTAGAATCTTTGATTGGATTGGCAACTTTAAAAACTAATTTGTTATTCTTAAAACGCAAAGCTATTTCAATTGGATCATCTAAGTTATTACGTTCAATTTCCTCTATAGCATTATCAAGAATATTACCCAGAATAGCACACGAATCAATAGCAATAGCACTTAGATCTAAATTATATGGAACTTGTAAATCTAAGCTATATGGAATACCATCTTTTTTCATCTTAGATATTTTTTGATTTAGCACTGCATCAATAGGTATACATCCTGTGATTTTACGATTAAATACTTCTTGTCCCAATATCTCTCTAGTTATCACCTTGATATTGTTATAATCACTACTATCTGCGTAAAAATCTATTGAGGAAACTATATTTTTTAAATCATGTCTAAGAGTTGCCAATTCTTCTTCCTGTTTTATAATTTCACAAGTCATACTATTTTCGTCAAAGACTATTTTGTTTTTGATAAGGTTATAATTTTTTTCGCTCAAGTAATTATAAAGTACAATTATAACAATATTTATTAATAATAAATAGCTATCAAATATAAGAACTTTATCTATAGGTGGTGAAACTTTATATATCAATAGAATGATGGACAACAGAGGAGTGACTGATAAAATAGCGTACTCTATTTTATTCAAACCTAATAAATTATCTATCTTAAAATGCTTTAATCCAAGTATAAATAAAAGCGTTAATAGCATCAATAAAAATTGAACGACAAAAATAACAATCGCTCTCGTCTGTTGCGCATGATTCAACAATAAAATTGTAATATCTTCTTGAATCAGGAACCAAAAAATCAAGAATAAGTAATGAAATATTTTTTTCATTACATCCCCTGATAAAAAAAAGAACAATATCAAGAATGTGAAAAACAAAGAAAAAAATTTAAAATCAATAATGGTATCGTGATTAACTGTTATAGACGTTCTACCAATGAAATAAACACCTAAAATAAAACAATAGAATTTATTTTTAGAAATTTTAATGACAAAAAAATGCTGTAAATAAATCCAAATAATAAAGCTTTGAAATAAAAAAAGAGAGAGGAGTCCAATTGAATTAAATAAGTTAATCATAACCCAAAACTCCTCTCAATAAACTGACTGTAAGCTGATATTACTATTTTCTTACGACTTCTACTAATGGTAATACAATCACCGTTTATCATCGTTACATCACTTCGATTAAGTGATGTAACATAATTCAGGTTAATCATAGTGCCACTATTGACTCTGACAAAATGGGTTTGGGGCAGACCTTCTTCAATTGACGATATTTTCCCATAAAACGACACATTACGACCATCAACCAATTCAAGATGAATTTTTCTACCAAATTCCGAGTACAAGCACACGATATTATCCAAGTTTACCTGAAAATGCTCCATACCTACTTGATAAAACAGAAATTTCTGTTTTGCAGTTAACTCCACAAGAACATCCTTAAGAACAGCTCTCAGTTTCTCAATAGATACTGGTTTTATTAAATATCGAAATGGTGATACTTCAAAACTCTCTAAAGCATATTGCTCATAACTTGTAACATAGACTAGGATGAAACTTTTGTCCAAACTCCTCAATAATTTTGCAGTTTCAATACCATTGAGACCCTCCATTTCAATATCTAAAAATATCAATTGATAGTTATCCATCTGTTCTCTCATTGATTTCACTAGACGGTCTCCTTTATAGTAACCGTCAATCTCATATTGAATGTTAAGCTCATCAAAATATCTCGAAATGTGATTTTCTAAATTACTAACGTGTAGACTATCATCATCACAAATTGCTATTCTATACATCCGCTTCCATAAATTCCTTTTTGGAGTATTATATCACTCACAGTGCTTTTTTTTCAAATCCTTTCATGGTAGCCATCAATAATAGCATACAGATGAAAAGATAGCTTAGCAAATGGACCATAGATAATCCAAACGAAAAACGATAATTAGATACAACAAAAAAATATCCTGGAACAAATTTAGAAATAATAGTAACATATGACAATAATTGACATAAAAAGTAAACACCTAAACTTGCAAATGCAGCTACTATTGCCGAAACATATAATGATAAGTAAAAAGCTACACTAGCCAATAAAATAATGAAACCTAAATTTACTAAACTAATTATTATTGATTGCATATTTGTAGGATGCAACTTCCAAAAATTCACATAGCCAAACTCACTTCGAGATAAAAAACAAATATATGTGATTAGTGATGATAAACAGTTCAGTACATATAAAAATAAAATTGATAAAATGACAACAATATATTTAGAAATAATTAACGTTTTCTTACTAGACACTCGATTTACTTCTAGTAAAATTTGCCCTCCTTGGATTTCTCCTCCTAAGATAAAGGAAGAGGTGTATAAGATTAATAATAATGGAATAGTTAATATCAATAAAAACGTCCACATCGTTGTAATAAAGGTAACCAAATCTAACTTAGCACCAATCTTTACAAAATCCCAATGCAAAAAAGCACCCAATCCGTAAATCAATGACCACAAAGATAGTACCGCTAATACAATAAAATTTTTTCGTTTCAGTAATTTATATAGTTCTGCTAAAATGATTGAGTTCATTTTGTCACCCCCTAAATAATTCTTCTATAGAATCATTTATTGTGATATCATTTATTTCACCGTTATATCTGTAAATAAGCTTTAATGTTGAGTTCAGTAGTGACATATCTTCTGGTAAAGTTATCTGATTTTCTTTCATATCAACCATATCTCTTAAACTATGTTCCAACTCTGGCACCACATTCCCTAAAGTAATAACTATTTGATTTTCTCCTAGTTTAGAATGTGTTTCAACTCTCTTATCATTTATAAATAAAAAATAGTCACAAATTTCTTCAATTTCATGTAACTGATGTGATGAGATTAAAATTGTAACACCCTTTTCTTGACGTAACTTTACAATATAATCAAGAAGGACTCTAACCCCCGAGGGATCCAAACCAACAAATGGTTCATCTAAAATCAAGAATTCAGGATCATCTAATAATGCCAGCGCCAAACCCAATCTCTGCTTCATACCAAACGAATAAGATTTTACTAGTTTTTTACTGTTATCTAAACCAACAAATTTTAACAACCTATCAATTCGGTCATCTAGATTTTCTTCATTAACTGTTGAAGAATACATAGAGAATAATTTCAAATTATCATATGCAGAGAAATCTTCAAACAACCTACAATCTAAGAGGAAACCAATTTTATTTAAAGCCTTTCTTTTAGTATGATAATTCGAATCACCTTCAAATTGAATATCACCTTCAGTTCGTGATGTGAGACCCAATATCATCTTCATTAGAGTAGTCTTCCCACATCCATTTTTTCCAATCAAGCCAACTATATCTCCTGATTGGATGTCAAAATTGATATTAGTTAACACCTCTTGTGAACCAAACGATTTACTTAAATTACACGCTCGTAGTATTGTACTCATGAATAGCTTCCTCCTTTGAATTATTTCAACATCACTGTTGATGGTTATAGGATACCTTAAATTATTAAGACTAAATTTCATTTGTATTATTCTGTTATTTTAAGTGTAGTAAATAGTAAAATAGTTTATTTGATAAAATTTTTATTTTATAGGGGTTTGGGGATTCTCCCCAAAATAAAATAGAAACATCAGTCAAAAGGTGTCAGTCTGACCTTTACTGATGTTTCTATTTTAACGATAGTGTGTGTACACTATCTGAGCTCGCAAAGTCCTAGTATCATATTTTTAGATAAACTCTAAATTTCCCGTATCAGATACGGTGCCTCACATTGTTTGGAATTATGTCAATATTTTGGACACATTTTGGGAGGAAAGTTTGAAGGCTAGCGCCCTTCGGTTGCCGGACCCCTTCAACTCTTCAAGGACAATATCTAAGTTCTCTTCTTCCACTATTTCTCCAGGTTCTACTTTCTCTCCTGGTAAAACATAATCATGGATCTTGCCATTTCGCCGAATAATACTGATTTTATCTCCCTTGATAAACCCTCTTTCTATCGCTTCCATTACTTCATCATAAGTCATCATATTATATACCTCCTATTTTATACAATATATCTATTCGTAAAAGATACCAAAAAGTAATCACATAAAGAGAACACCAACAAAAAATCATCTGTTGGTGTTCTCTTCATTTTTAGATTTCTGAACAAAACTCTTGTCCATGGATCAGTAGGTACCTTTTATCTCTTTTTTCATGAACATTATTTTATAAACAGCAGATTATATTCTTAATATGTATGGAAATATACAACTGTTCTATATCAACTTATATTCATACCACTCTTCATCTACTTTCTGAAATCCCAAAGCCAAAAACATTCTTTGACTTTGAGTATTAAAAGGATATATTTGTGCAGAGACCTTTACCATTTTTTGTTCTTTCGCCAGCTGTATCATTTCAGAAACACATCGTCTTCCGATCTGTAAATTCTGATACTCTTTGCTGATAACTATAGAAAGTTCCGAGTTATCTTGGAGTGTCACATCTCCAACTAACACTCCTTCATATTGGATATAATAGCAAGAACCATGTGAAGTTAGGTAATCATACATTTTATGAAGTTTTGCTAGATTATAAATCTGATCAGTATTATCTACTTGTTTGCAAACCTCACTATCTTGATACCAAAGAAGGGAGATGTCATCATTTCTATAATAAGGAATAAGCGTTATCTGATCGTCTACTATTCTATTCATCTTTATTTTTCCTTATTTCTTCTTTAAAAAAGGCTCAACCAAATCAACCCACTCTTGAGGCAGGTAAGCTGATAAATAGCCGTGATGATAGCCCTTTGCTTCATACAAAATCGTATTTGGATGTAGCTACTGAAATAATTTCGCCGATGCTTTCACACAGTTTAATTCTTTTTCACCATAGATATATAAAACCTGAGCTTTGCTAGCAGAAATCGTATCCTTCAGTTTGTAACGCCCCATATAGGTTTTGTAAATAGTCACTAATGTTTTGACAGGCGTCCTTGGCAGATCATCCAAATAATAAGCTTTTAGTTCCTCTGGATAAGCCAGTTTAGGATAGAATTTGTTCATCATGCTTAACTGAAGTTTGCAAGAGAATTTATTGAACATCAGTTTACCAAATAGAGACACTAGAAAGATGCTGATTTTGGCTAACCTTGGTTGAGGAATACAGAGGCTTCCGTCTATGATGGCCTTCTCAGCAATTTCACTGTCTAAAGACAAAAGCTCCATGGCAATTTGACCACCAAGTGAAACACCACCAATCGCAAACAACTTCCCGCCACAGTTTGCTTCGATACAGTCTAGGATCTCTAAAGCAGAATCTTCCGTAGAAACATAATCGAGATGATATTCTTCTCCGTGTCCATTCAAAGTAGGTAAAATAACACGGTATTCTTCTGACAAGATTTTTGCTTGACGAAGATAATTCCACCAGGAACTGCGACCACCATGTATCAGTAAGATAGGAGGCAAATTCTTATCACCAAATTCATGGAATTTCATGTTTAGACTCCTTACTTTAAGACTCTCACTAGCTACATCCTTGTTTAATCAGCTCGTACAAGCAAAGCTACACACTCCACGTATGGAGTTAGTCAACATCTATATTATAGAACGAAAGGGATAGAGTTGTTGTTTAAAATTAAACTTTAGATTGAAAATATTTTATAGTTACCATTTTTCCAACTTTGTAGCTGATAATTGTCACTTAATAAATTTACTTGCTAACTTGTAAACTTTTTGAATCTCTTTACTCTTAACGTCCCAACTATCAAGTTCTTCTTTAATCAAGTCTGGAAATTTTTTGCTAATATCCCTCAAAGCATTACCAACTGATTTTCTAACATATTCACTAGAATCTTCTTTTAATGTTGCGATTCGTTTAATAGCTTCATCTGGATTATCCTTGAAATATGGTCTACTCGTCCATATTCTCAAACCTTCTGTAACAGCTCTTCTGACATTTGGATTATTATTTTGTAGCCAGTCGTCAATAACCGGAAGAGATTTTTCATAACCTGTTTGCTTACAAAATTCATCAAATGCTTTTGCTAATACTTCTTGAACTCTCCAATTGTCATCCTTTGAAACCTCATCCCTCATAAAGATCAAAATTTCTTCATACGATGACAAATGGCCAAAGAGAAATACACTGTACATTCTAACTTGATATACATTGGATTTAAAAGCTAAAAATGCTAATTCTTTGGTATACACATTATCGTTTGATAGATAATCAGCAAGAGCTCTTTTCTCTTCTTCTTTAAATCCATTATCTATTAAAGAGAATTCTTTTTCTAAATTTAAAATATATTCTTTCATGTAACTTGACTCCAAAACAACATTCCAAGTTTCAAGATAATTCTCGATAGGTATTAATAAAGAATTGAATTCGTTATAATATGAGCAAATAATCTTGACATTTTTTCAAATTGATATTTAAACTCTTTTATTATTAAGCCTTTTTCTCAATCAAATACCAACTAGGAATGATTTGCTTCATATCATCATACCATTCTAAAATTTCCTTAGCTTGATGTTGCATTACTGATATTTCTTCAGCTCCGTATGGTACAGCCCATGGCAGTGCACCAACTATGTTATTTAGAATATAGATAGCGAGAAGCTTCCAAAATAAATCCGGAACCTTATGATCAAAATATCCATCTATCATACCAGACGCAAAAGAGGGAGAAACTTGAGCAGACCATACAATACGATTGAACTCCTCCCAAGGATCTCCAAGATCAAATCGATCAAAGTCAATGACATAAATTTTACCATCTTTTCCAATCATGAAATTTCCGATATGATAATCCCCATGTTGGAAAACCTGAGGTCTATCTTTTAACCATTCTCGATTTGCATTTAAATAATCAATAAAAATCTGACCATTTTCGTATTGAACGGGACATTCTTTGTATTTTTTGATTTTGTCATCAATTTTTCGATTATAAAAGGGTTCCCAATTTTCACGAACTTCTGTAACAGGAAGTGAATGAATTTTTCGAAGTATATTTCCTGCTTCTACTCCGTAAGTGTATTGTTGTTCTTTCGAAACAGTTAAAATGGTTTCTCTTGCATCTTTCCCGTCTATCCATTCGTGTAAAGAATGTACTTCGTCATCGCAGAGTTCAATGCTAATTGGTTTACACATCGGAACTCCAAGATAAGCTACTTTCTTCATCATATCAAATTCAAATTTCTTAGAACCCAATTTTTTCTTCTCAGAAATACGCAAGAAATAGTTTTGCTGATTTTGATCTGTCACACAATATTTTTTATCATCTGACCAGCCTTTATTTATGGCTATCTTACTACTAAAATCCATCAAGCACTCTCCGATTCTTTTCACATCACATCTTGCAGTTTTCACTAGTAACCTATCCAGTTCGTCTACGCTAGCTTGATTATTTAATAAATAATATTTTTACTGATTCTTATTGGCTCTCTATTTATAACTAACTGTATTCTATCACAAAAACGCAAAAAAGCCTTGCAATCAAGGCTTTTCATTATTGATTCATTACAAGGTTTTTACGCTTTTATAAGCAATCTTACACACTCAGCGGTTCGGAATTACCGTATTATTTCGTCGTAATATCCTCAGTCTACGAAAGCTATAGCATTTGCCGAACATCTACTTCACTGATGAATTAGCTCGCACAAGCAAAGCTACACACTCAACATGTTCAGGATGTTCATAGACACTGCTAGAAACTTGTTTAAAGGAGATACCTAATCGATTGGCTACATCAAAAATTGAAATTTGCTTACATTCCTCTATATTCATAAAATATCATCATTTTGTCGTAGTATTCGGCAATGATGGAACAGATGAGGATTCTTCTAAAGTTTTAGAAGTTGCCTTATCTAGTTCATCTAACCCAGATTTCCAAACCTGTACTTGATTGACCAATAACTTACCAGGTAGTTTAGAATAGGACAATTTAACCGTTCGGGTTTATGTTTGGTTTGTCTTTGATTGGTTGGCATTCTTTAAATCAGATACATAGGTTACATTATAAGACACCATGGCAATAGCTTGATTCGTAGTCTGATTGACAAAGATATCAGCTTTTTCAAAATGATAATCCAAAATATAGTCCTTATACACTTGGTTCATGGCATCGTTTTGACTTGTCAATTCTTGAGAATAAGCCGATTCAGTCATATAAGGTTGAATACGTGTATTATTTTCCCCTAGTTTTTCTTTCGTATAGTACTGTGTCAAAAATTCTTTTACAGTATCTGATGATAAAACACTTGCTTTATCTTCTGCTTGTTTGTCCTCTACAAGTTTAGCTACAGCCAATTCGATTTCTTTTCGACTTTGTTTGGCAGTAGAATGTTGACCAGCAGTATATCCCATCATGAGAATAAAGTTAGTTGCGCCTACTGCTCCAACACTAATTAAGGCTTTAGTTTTGACTTTATTTAACATCTTAGACCTTCTTTCTATAAAAACTAGGTCAAGAATAGCAGATAAATCTTGAAAAAAGTATCACAGAAGTAAAAATGCCACCCGAAGGTGGCCAATATAACTTACAAAATTAGTAATCCGTCTGATAAAGTTTCTTATACAAACCATTTTTCAGATACCATAGACATAATGATTTCCTCCTTAATTACTAATAGATTATCAAATTTACCGTTTATTAGAATGAGTAATATGTGCAATTTTTGTAAATAAATTAAAAAAGCTGCATCTTCTGCAACTTTTTAATCTGGTGGAAAATAGCCCAACTGCTCAGCGATATGAATCGCCTCCTGCCTGTTAGTCACTCCAAATTTTGAAAAGATATTGGCCAAGTGATTGGAAACTGTACGTTTACTCACATCGACCTTGTCACAGACATCATCAATGGTCAAGCCATTTCTAACCAATTCTAGTATCTCGATTTCTCGTGGTGTTAGCACCTCTACCATCACTTCATCTGAAAAGACCTTACCACCTAGATAAATCTTTTCCAGTTTTTTCACCAACTCATCTGGGTTCATGCTTTTATCCAGAAAGCCATAAGCCCCCATAGCTTTAGCTCGGTGTTCATACATCTTTTTGCTGTATCCCGTCAAAATTACAACCTTACTAGAACAACCATTATCGATAATCTCTTGTGCCAAGGTCAGCCCATCATCTTGATACAGACTCGTCAGGTTGATGTCAATCAAAATAATGTCGTAGTCATTAAAAGCAATCTCCAAAATAGTCGAAAAATTATCCACTAACTGGACCTTTTTAATGTTTTCCGATAACTCTAAAATCATCTTGATACTTTGGCTAAATAATTTATGATCATCAATTAACAAAATTTTCATAACACAACTCCTTATCAATCGGGAGAGAAATTTCTACACGAAATCTCTTATTATTTTCAAAAATCTGCATCTGACCACCTAAAACACTAATTTTATTAGACATATTTTTCAAGCCATAACCTAAGGATTTTTCTGTTTGAAGGCAGTCATTTTCAGAAATGATAAAAATAGCGTCATTATTCACATCAATCTTCAAAGAAATCGTTCCACCACTAGCGTACTTAACGGCATTGGTCGCCAACTCCTCAACCAGACGATAGGCAATTTTATCGTAAGGAGATAAAAGCCTAAAGTGGTCAGGAAACTGTGTGACGACTTCATTTTCTGCGTGATAGCGCTTGACAATCCGATTAATCAGCCCTTGATACTGGATGTCTAACTGCTCGTCTGTTTCTACCATTGGCTGATAATAATCCATCCGCTCACGAATCCGCTGAACCAACTCCTCTGTCACCAGATTGATCTGTTCACCAAAAGCTTGATTGCTACTATATTGATTGAAATTTTTTATCGCCATCACATTTTGCAGGATTTCATTGTGAAGAAATTCGGAGAACTGTTGTTCTGTGTCTTCATTTGCCAGCAGACTTTTCACCATACGATTACGCTTTAAAAAGAGAACTTTTACATAATCCCTAGCATCTAGCATTTCAGCAGAACGAAAGAGGCGAATCAATTCTTCCGAACAAATCCCGAACAATAGTAACATGATATTCAAGACTAAAAAGCTCGTGTTTAAGTCTAGACGAAAGATGATGAAAATACCTACTAACAAAAATATAACTAGTAAAAACAAGTGTGAAAAAGCTTTTATATAGGACAATTTCAACTCTGATACCTTTTTTTGAAGAGAGCTGACAATCGTTTTGAAGTGTACAAAAGCTAAGATACCAAGAATTTCTAGATACCAGACTAGGTTCATCACTCCTGAGCCCGTCGTATTGATATACAAAAAGAAATAAGAAAGAGGCAATATCAAAGCTAATATCCACAAATTTCGTCTCTGATACTTGAGTTTGCTTTTCAACTCTTTATGATATAAAATCAGTAAAATCAAGGGAACAAGGTTTAAAAAGAAAGACGCAAACAAGGACAGAAATAGAAAAATTGAAGGACTTAACAGATACGAACTAATGGTGATTAGTGTCAACACAAAGGACACACTCAACAGTTCTTCTCCTATTTTCTCTCCCAGAAAGATAATAGACAGAGAACTATACACCAATAAAAAAGAGTTGAGCGGATGAAGAATATCAAAAAAGTGCAACAGGGTGCTCGCAACTCCTTGATTAAATATGGATTGCCAGCTAATGAGAAACATCATCAGGAGCAACCAAAGTTTCAACTCACTATACCGAAAGGTCACAATATTACAAATATAGCTAAATACAATTAAAGCAATAATCAGCAATAAAACCATCTGTAAGGAAAAATCTGTCGAAAAGTCCAGAGGAATCCTATAATAAATATAAATCATCAAAGTTAGATGATTAAAAATCGTCAACCACCACAATAAAAGTGAGTTTTTCGAGATCAATTTGACAAACTGTTTCATAAGTATCCACTTCCTGAACTACTTTAATATCATTGTAACACAATACCAGAATTGTCGGATAGGCAACTCTGGTATTTGACTTAATTTTCAATAATTTGCCAACTTACTCTGTAAGTCACTAGCAGGTAAAGGACAAAGAGTAAAACCGCTACTCCCAGATAGGTGATATCAATAGAAATGCTGGTATTAGCGAAATTCTCAAAATAGCCCAAAAGAGCTGTACTCAAGGCAAGTGCTAGCGGACCAGCGATAACCAGCGGAACCAAGAAATAACTTAGAATCTGTTGCAAAAGAATAGAGCGATTTTGATTTCTCTTATTCCCAAGAAGGTATAAGATTTGATAATCATTGACACTATCCAAAGAACTTGTAGAAGTTTGAAGTGACAAGATACTGAGGGAAATAATGATAAAAATAACACTGACAAAAATCATGACAAAGACGATGACGCCCATAAATCCAAGATAAATCTCAAAAATTCTTCCTTTCGTTTGATAGGTGAACGGATTCAACTCTGCTCCATCACGAGTGAAGTAGTATTTTTCTATCCACTGACTTAAGAATGTTTCTACTTTCCGTTTGTCGATATTTTCTTTGAAATTGGCAACATAGGTCGTGTGGTCTTCCATCAATCCAACTACTACCTTATCTGGTACAATTAAGGTTCCTGTGTCATTTGTACCCACTGACGATAAAAAGTAAACTGTTTCAAGTGGCTTTGAAGACGCAAGATTAAGAGAATAACCGTTAATCATGAGGGTTTTTCTCGTTAATAGAAAGTCCTGAATCTGCTTGGCAGTTCCTTTATAGTTAGCATTGACCAGAAATTGGTTATCTGCCAAGTCAACCTCTCTTTCACCTTGCAGTTTGCGGAGATGATTGTAGGCAGAAATTCCTAAAATCGGTACTTTTGATTTAGGAAGTTCCTTATCATGCGCCCAGAGATTGCTAGTATCAATCAAATCTTTATAGGTTAAATCACTAGAATAGATAGGATAGCTGTACTCCTCTTTGAAGAGGTTAAAGTCAAATCCATCTTCTTTCAATCTGTCTTTGACAGATTCCTGAGAAAACTGGAACTCTTGACCACGATAAAGATTGACAGATACGTCATAAGGTGAGTATTTGTTCAGCTCTCGGTTCATAGTCGTATAGGCACTACCACTAAAAACTAGTAAGCTGAGAGCCAGTGTCAAGGTCAAGGATAAGACAGCCAACGTGACCGAATTACTATCAGCTTGTTTTGAAAATTGACGAATTTTAAAACTGTTTAGTTTGTTATAGTAGGTTTGAGGTAGTTTTCTAAGGGAAACCAAGATAAAATGGCTCAAGGTATTGTAAAATAAAATCACAAAAATCACGAAGACAGATACCAGCAAGATACCCCAGCTTTTCAAGAGTGATAGATGGTGATAGTCTGAAAAATAGAGAGCACCAAAACCGATAACAGCTGTCGAAAGAATAAAGAGAAGTGCTTGAAGAACAGGCTTGCCTTTTGCCAAGACAGATTTCTTGACCCCATTTTCTTGAATGAGTGCAATGATATTTTGCTTTCTAAAGGTAAGAATGTCCATGACACCAACAATAAAACTGGTTACCAAATAGGAATAAACTAGTAAGATGACAGACTTGCTATCAAAGAAAAGCAGACTACCAAAGTAATTGGCCATAAAAAACTCAGATGCAATCTTAGCTAGAATGACCAGTAAGATCACTCCAAGCAAGAAACCTAGAATCAAGGAAAAGATATTGACCAGCATGGTTTCAAAGAACAGGGTACGGATAATCTGCTTCTTCTTCATTCCCAGCGTTGCATAAAGTCCTAGCTCTTTCTTGCGCCGTCCCAGGACAAAGTTTGTGGAATAAACGACGAGAAAGGCAATCGCCGATAGAATCAGATAGGAAAGCAAGCCCATGTACTGGCTCATCACCGTCGTTAACATTTCCTTTGCTCCTGATAAACTTTGCATCACTGGATGGCTTGGTAAAGCATTAAAAGCGTAGAGCAAGCTATAAATCAAGGTCAGACTGAAAAAATAGATGGTATAGGTCTGTAAATTTCGAAATACATTTCGTAAAATCAATTTTGGATACATACTCTCCTCCTCCTATCTGGTACGGCTGTAAATCTCTTGCAAATACTGTTCATTAGATAAGCTGTTACGTTCCAAATCATCCATAATCTTTCCATCGCTAAGTAGCACCATCCGTGAAGAGTACTTGGCTGCGGCAGGGTCATGCGTAACCAGTAAAATGGTAATACCAAAACTTTTATTGATTTCCTGCAAAAGTACCATCAGTTTTTCAGAATTGGCAGAGTCCAAGGCTCCTGTCGGCTCATCTGCGATAATCAGTTTAGAATCATCAATCAAGGCTCTAGCAGTTGCCACGCGTTGCCGCTGACCACCTGATAACTGATTAGGAAACTTATCTTTTAAGTTTTGGATGGCCAACTTATCCAAAATTTCCTCAATCTTATCCTGATGTTTTTTGATAGTTTTCCCCTGAATTTGAAGAGGTAGAACAATATTTTCATAAACTGTCAAGGTTTCCACCAAGTTGTAAGCTTGGAAAATATAGGAAATGTTTTTAGCACGATAGTCAGCTAGTTCATTTTCCTTGGCATGGATGATGTCAAAATCTTCAAATCGAATCTCACCTGATGTTGGTTTATCAATCGTTGAAATACAGTTGAGAAGTGTTGTTTTTCCACTACCACTAGCCCCCATAATTGCCAGAAATTCACCTTTTTCAACGGACAAGTTCACATCTAATAAAGCATGAACGATATTATCCCCTTGACCAAATGTTTTCGTTAATCCTGTCACAATAAGCTGTTTCATCATTTCATTCCTCCGTTTCTTTTTTACACTCTCATTATACGGTTTCTTTCAAGGTTTGCCATGAGTATTTTGTGCAATATATTTATACTATAAAAAAAGCCGATACTTTTTAGGTATCGGTCAATGTTGATTATTTGCGATCGTTTCTTTTTTTCATAAAGTAAACAATCCCTATGACAACAACTCCTAAGACCAGTACTGGTGCATAGAAGTCTAGTGTTCCAATAATTCCTTCCATTTTATCCTCCTATCAAAAAATAGAGAGTTTTATCCACAGCACACGTTTGGCGAAATACATTCATAAGAATATGTAAACCACCACCCACAGCGCACCTGTGCTGTTAATCTAACAGCCGTATCCCACCCAGCATCAGGTTTACCATTCAACTCTTGGCTATTAATTTCATAATCCAAAGAATCAATCTCAAAGTTGTCTTGTTTTATTTGTATTTCTCCCCGTAAATATAACACCAACTCAAAATCTTGTCAATGTTTTGTAATAAAACACTAGAATTTTCCTTTTGTTTTATCTAACAATGAACATTATTTGTCGTACACTCATAGGAACAGGTGAACCAACGTCCCGCCAATGTAAGTTGAACAGCTGTAAACCAACCAGCTCCTGATTTCCCGGAAAGTTCTTGGTTTTCAACCTCGAAACTTAGAGAATCAATCTCTGGACGACTTGTATTTTTAGCCATAAGGTTGCCTCCTTCCTTCTTTTAGATGATCATCTTTACAGTAACTAGTATAAACTCTAGTATTGGCTAAGTAATGAGTAAATCGTGCAAGTTTCTTATTTTCGAGAAAAATTTTTATAGTGCCCAATTAAAAAGTAGCTGAACAATCTCTTTCTCAGCTACTTTTTAATCTTCTTGTCCAACTAATGATTTTCAAAACACCACATACAAGCAAAGATAGATTAAATATCGCATAAAATCCTGTAAAACTGTTCAGACCATTCTGGGATAGATCTTCTATGTATAGGTTTGATTCAGTAAAGAACAGATAAATTCCATAACCCTCCACGAAAATAAGAAAACTGACAAAACCAATCAGGAAAAGTCCACTGGCAATGAGTAAGATTCTCCATAAAAGAATGAGAATTCCTCCTACTGCTAAAAAAAATTACCGGAATAAGGAGTAAATCATTCATGACTTTCTCCTTTCTAGTCGATCAATTGACGATACTTGGTGGCAAGAGAGGAATCAAACTCTTCTAATTTTTGAACTAAGTTCAAATACTCCTCTTTCTCATGTTCTTCAAACTCAACATCTCGATGATTCTGAAGAGCGACTTCCAATTGGCTAGTGAGTTCTCGTATAGAAAAACTGTAATCCCCCATCACTTCCACATAATGTTCCTTTAGTTTCTTGTAAGCTTGGTATTCTTCAGATGCTTGAAATCCTTGCACCAAGCGACAGCAACTGTCACCACCGTTCCCAGGGCAACTGAACACAAGGTACGATACTTTTTACTTTTACGGAAAACGTGCTTTTCACCTTTTTCCTGATTCACTAAAAAGTGATGATGGATTTGTTTTGTCATAGAAAACCTTCTTTTCTTTTGATGTGTAGTAACAAGTTGTCACTCTTATCCCTTCATAAAAAAGAAGGCTTGATTTTATTATCACAGAAATTGAGAACAAAAAGAAAAGAAGCTATCAGTAGAACATCTGATAGCTTCAAAACAATAATCATAAATATAAAAACGGGAGGACTGACGCATCAGACCCTCCCAGACGTGACAAGCACGCCCCAATTCGATATAAATATACTACCGTTAATTTCATTTTCCGTCAACAAATTGATTTGAAAGCTGTCTAAAGCTCTCTCCTTGCTTTCTCAATTCATATATTTGAACTTTATCTTCATAAGTTAATTTCATTATAAAACACCCCAAAAGTTAGATTTTTCTGTCTAACTTTTGGGGTGTCATAGAACATGTCAAGTCGAGTTTTTAAGAGTGTCATTGTTTTATAAGTCTACAAACTCATTCAAATCTATTATTTCATCAAATTGTTGGATAATTCTATCGGTGTCTACATGTGTGATGTAAATAATTAATTTACTCGTTTGTAAAAGTCGATTCTCTATTTTTGATAACGTTTCAAGGTCAATACCAGAAGAAAATTCGTCTAAAAATAAGATATCCGTCTTCATCAATAAGGCTCTTGCCAAAGCAATTCTCTTGGCTTCTCCTCCTGAAAGTTTTATAGTATCATTTGAAAGCATTAACTCTAAAGACTCTCTATTAGCCCACTTAGATAATTCTACAAATTTCAATGTCTCAAATAGTTCCTCTTCTGAAACATCCTCAGAAAATAGAGTAAGATTATCACGAAGTTTTGCATTGAACATATGAGGGTGTTGGGGTACATAAGCTACATTATCAAAGATACTACTCTCTTTGATAATTTTAACATCAATACCATTAATTTTAACTGTTCCTGTGTAATCGTTATACTCTCGTAGGATTGCTTTTAATAGTGTGGTTTTACCAGTTCCACTCTTCCCTTTTAATAGGTACTTCTTATGCTTATAAAACTGCCCATTAAAAGGGATAGCTTCCGAATTATTTTTAAAACGAAAATTATCAAATGATATAACTTCAATATGTTCCAGAGTATTAAGATTTTCCTCTATAATTTGAAATTCAGTAGAAAGAGTCTCTATAGTTTTCTTACCACTAATAAATTTAGCTAACAAATCAGAAGAAGCATATATTGGGTAAGAGATCCTGACTAATAATTGTGAGAATGCTATTAAACTCCCTAATGTCAGTTGACTATTTATGATTAATAGTCCCCCAATAATCCAACTACCGAAATAAAGAACATTTGAAAACAGCTGATTTAAACTGACAACAACATATTGAGATTTTTCAACATTTGTTTGGCGTTTAAGTAACTTTAAAGTTTGAATATCAAAGACTCTATTAATGTCAAAACTCTTGTTGGCAATTTTCCAATCAGGTATACCTTCGATAAGATCTTGAATAGCTGATACTGAAGTATTAGTAGTGTCAATTAACTCTTCTTGTTTCTTTTCTAAAGGAGTTTTAAAGAGTATAGCTACAAAAAGATTTGGTAAACTTAAAATCAGAGTTAAAGCTGCTAATAAAGGATTAAGATAGAGAGAAACAATTATAGCAATAACTAATTGGCAGATTAAGTAGCCACCCCAGTATATGGAATAAAAATAATTAAATTCAATTTGATCTATTTGAGTAGTTAATGAGGCTAGAAGTTTGTCATTTTTATTTCCTGTGAGTAACTCTAAAGGTGTTTTCTGAATACCTTGGAAAATAACATTCCTATAAGCATATGCAGATTTCTTACTAATGATTGCTGTCAGTGATTGTTGAAAATAGTAGATAAGTGTTTGAATCAACAAGAACACAACTACAAAAATAGATGTAACAACATAGCGCCCCACTCCAAGTTTGATAGAATCAATGATTAGTTGCATCAAATAGGCTTCACTTACCATTGCAATAGACAATAAGATAGTAAGTATTGAATATACTTGGATATCTTTTTTAACAACTTGATAAACAGATTTCATTAATCTCTCCTTTTAACATGTCAGAAAAATCAAATATTTCAATAAATAATAACATATAATTTTTTAGAAGTTTATTATTCAAAAATGACGCTAAGTATAAAGCAATTTCCTTATTCAAATTTGTTGAACATAGAATATCATTCCGATTATAATATGTCAATATAATATATTACGTTTTTTTATTTTATGTAATAATATATTTATTTGTATATATTTCAGGTGTTTTTTATCTAAAAAGAATATGTTCTTTATTTCAAACCTTTGATGTACAGTGTGCTAAATAAGAAATAAAAAGCTTGAAACATACTTTAAAGGTATATCTCAAGCTTTTTATAATATAGAGAAAATAAAATGTAGTTATTTGAACATCTTCGATATGTAATGCTCAACTCTTAAAGCCATTTCCTTATTGTCATCTAGGTGCCTGTAGATATAGAGAGCATTATCAAAATATTTTCTAGCTTCACTTTGATCGGAAAAATCTTCACAAATGTTGCCTAATAATAGATACAAATCTGCAAGTAAATAAGTCGAATTGAACTCTTTACATAATTTTATAGTTAGAGTTAGTTTTTTAATAGCCTCTTCAGTTTTACTCTGGAGCCATAAATAGCGTCCTAAATTATAATTGAACTTAATGGCTAATTCTAACTCTTCTATTGTTGTTAAACTCAGTTGCTCAACTCTTGCAGACAAATCATTTTCAATTTCCTTAAAACGATCCAAGTTATCTGTCTCATAATAGAAATTAAATAAACTATTTAAAATTTGAAGATAGTGTATATCAGTCTCTTTAAGTTGCTTAATAGCTTTTTCCAACTTAAAAATCCCATCTCCTTTTTTGTGATAAAAGTAAAAGTCTATAAGTGATTCAATCCATTCCATGTATATCTTATCTGACAATGATAAACGATGGGAGGTTTCCTTTTCCAATTCATAGATGTAATTTAAAGACTCGTAATCTCTATCCATAATAAAAGTCTTTGATAACTTTTTGAAATTGTTGAGTTCGTTACTTTCACTTGAAATTTGCTCATCAAAGAAATAATCCATACTAACCTTTAATTTTCGAGATAATTCATAAAGAAGCACTGACCCAGGAATATATTCTCCATTTTCTAGCCGACTAATTTGTCCTTGTTTACAAATTCCTTCCGCCAACTCTTTTTGTGACATCTTTAATTCTTTTCTTCTATTTTTTATTCTAGATGCTAATAATGTACTCATAATTATCCTCTTTAATATAATAGTCATAAATCATTTTATCACTAAGAAGGATAAAATCAAAACAAAAAATGTGAATATGCATAATAAAGGCAGTGTGGCATTTTAAGAGATTTATTTTACAACATAAGTGCAATCAATACTTCATTAAATGAACAAAAACATGATAACTTTATACGAGTTATCATGTTTCCTTTTTAATTCTTTATCAATGTCCTACATCTGGATATGCCAACTCAGGTGCAGAAATCTTTGGTTCTGCTTTGATACTTGAATGGCCTTTAAAAGTATAAACACCACTATTAGGAATTGATGGTTTAGAAGGATTAGATGTAGTTGTTCCACCTACACCAATTTGTTTACCACTATCAGTAACATAATAGAGATGTGGAATTCTCCCAAAATGTGTCCAAAATATTGACAGAATTCCATAGTATGACATTGTTCTGTTTCATTTCAATCATCACTGCTTCTGTCACTCCAAACCTATAGTTCATATTAATTATTAGTCTAGTTATAGGATAGCACACAATAAAACATACTACTATACCATAAGTCAGTCGTTCTCTAATTATAGGGGGTGTGACACCCCCTAAGTCCATTGTATCCTATCTCATAAATTGATATAATCTTCTTGTAGTTCAATGAAACTACACTCGAAAATTAATCCTTTCTGTCTCTAATCCTCCTAATAGAAATAGAGACTCCTAATCAATCCCGTTCACATCATAATCTCCTATAAACCCAGATGTGAACAAACCTCCTTTACAACTAGGGCCATCGCCCTAGTTTTTTTGTGTTTAAAAGTTACATGATGTCCTACTCACGCGCATACTGAAAAAAAGTGATAGGCTATTCTACCCATCACTTGTTGTATGAATTTTACCCAAACAAATATCGGAATAACAATACCAAGAAAAAAAGCAAATATGACAGAAAGTATTGGAGTCATCAAAAACCATAAAAACTTGTTAAAAACTGATAGTTGTTTTCCATAGTAAATAGGATGCCATACAGCTATATTAATGAATTTAAAAGCTTCAGTTATTAAGAATCTAGCATAAAGAATCGACAAAACCTTAAATGCTACTAATAACAAAATAATTAGCACAGTAATAAAATAGTGGGAAAATATGAAAAAAAGCCCTTTAAAATGAGGCTTTTGTCGTTCGGCATACGACTGCTCAACTAAACTTTGGCAAGAACACTTTAGAGTTTCTCATCTACCTATATCTGATTTTGTTTGTAGAGCCACAGTTTTGCTATCACTTCCTCTCTCCTCAAGATCACAATCGTCAAACTTAGGAGTCTCTATTGGGTTATTTGGTTCGTCGGTAACAGGATAACCGTGGGACTTTCATCACAGATGTACGACATGACGTCGTACACAAAAGCACTATAAGCGAAATATTCGCCATAGTGCCACTAACCCCCTAGTTATGACTACAAACTAGTTTTTTGTTCTATAAACTAATAAAATACTCTCTGAATAATCTGAATTAAATTTTAATGAAGTAATATTATTTGACTCTATATCAAGTTTTTTAACCGAAAAATAAGTTTTATTTTTATAACGAATATTGAAATCATCGTAGGAATCAGTTTTAACATCTTCGAAATTTTTATTATCCAAACTAAAATCTGAATTCTTTATTGACTCAATATTCTCTTTAGTACTAATTACATAAATAACCCCATCAAAATCAGTAAATGATGCTTTTAGAGTCTCTCCTTCTTTTTGTTCCGTAATATAAGTTATACCTAAATTGTCTGTATCATCTTTGGACATTTGTTGTTCTATTTCTTGTGTAACATCTTTTACTGTTTCATTTGTACTACATGAAACTAGCATAATGCTTGCAAGAGTAAAGATCATACATAATATTACTTTTTTAATCTTCATGGTTTTCACTCCTAACATACTCTAAAATATCACCAGGTTGACAATCAAGTGCTCTACATATTCGTAAGAGGGTAGTGAAACGTATACCTTTTGCTTTTCCCGTTTTCAAAATTGATAGATTTGCCTCTGTGATATTTATTCTTTTTGCAACTTCTTTAGATGTAAGATTCTTTTCTTTAATTAACTTTTCTAAATTTATTTGTATCTTATCCATTACATTAAATAAAGTCCTCATTTTCTTTTTGAATATTTTTTCCTTTTTCCAATACGATAATCAATATAGCGTTAAATAATATGAATACAGTATGTACCACGTAATTTTTCAACGAAAAATCAAATACTTCACTAACATTTTCTACACTTAAATAGTTGAATATTAGATTAATCAATAATTGAATAGCAGTCACCAAAACTAGAAATATCATCGATCTTTTTAATTTTTTAAGATTCTCAACACTAAAAAATTGACCCTTACTGAAACCAAATAACAACTTACTCCAAATTTTTAATAACTGGATAATAAAAATAAAAATTATAATTAACAATATAAGAATAACTAATGGAAAAAATATTGGAACATTAATAATGGAATCACCATAGTCAAATGTAAACATCCAATGACTTCTCTGTCCCCCAAATAAAACTCCTACTATTCCTAAAAATAACAGGAAATTTATTCCCCAAACAGGATACCTCATTAGAGACAAGAGATTACTTGTTATTTTTAATATTTTTTTCATGTTAAATACCTCAATTATTGTCTTGCAATAATTCTTTCTTCGATATTATTGTAAGACAATAATATTTTTTTGTCAATAATTCTAAAAAAATTTGGCTATTTATTCGTAAGTATGCAATAACTGAGAAATACAAACTACCGTATCACAAAGATGATGTACAGTTTAACAACAAATATACAGTTTCTTCGTGCCAGTGCAATTTCTTTTTCTATCCTGAAGATATTCAAATTGTCCCAGATATTATTTCTAAACACTTAGAAAAAATCAAACAAATCAAACATTATTTCTAAATATTTGAAAATAATTACTATTTATATTATACTGTCTTTGAGGTAACTATTATGAACTATATTAAAAGACCACATTATTTAGACTTTTTAAGAAGACATCGTGACCGACAAATCATCAAAGTTGTGAGCGGAGTTAGGCGAGCTGGTAAATCTGTACTTTTTCAACTCTATAAAGAGGAATTACTAGCAACTGGGGTAGACGAGGAGCAGATTATATCCATCAATTTCGAAGATTTGAGTTACTATGAACTGCGACATTTTCAAACATTATTTACTTATATAAAAGAGCGGTTAGTTGAAGAGAAAACATACTATATCTTTTTAGATGAAATTCAACATGTTGAAAAATTTGAACTGGTAGCAGATAGTCTATTCATCTTACCAAATGTAGACCTCTATTTGACTGGATCTAACGCCTACTTTATGAGTAGCCAATTAGCAACAAACTTGACTGGGCGTTATGTTGAGATAGAGGTTCTTCCTTTGTCATTTGAAGAATACCTATCAGGTCAATCTCTCTCAGAGAATCTGAATACAACAAAAATTTTTAACAATTATCTATTTAGTGCTTTCCCTTACTTATTGCAAACATCATCTTACGCTGAAAAAATTGACTATCTCAGAGGAATATATAACTCAATACTGTTAAACGATATTGTAACTAGATTGGGAAATCCAAATCCTACTATTATTGAGCGCATTGTCAGAACCCTTCTCAGTAGTACAGGTAGCTTAATATCAACAAATAAGATTCGCAATACCCTAGTCAGTCAAAATGTTTCCATATCCCATAATACTTTGGAAAATTATTTGACAACTTTGACAGATAGTTTACTTTTTTATTCCGTTCCACGTTTTGATGTAAAAGGTAGAGCATTATTGCAACGCTTAGAAAAATATTATCCCGTTGATTTAGGTTTACGGCATCTCTTATTACCAGACCACAAAGAAGACATTGGTCATATCTTGGAAAATATTGTATATTTAGAATTGAGACGTAGATATTCACAAGTATATGTTGGTAATTTAGATAAGTATGAGGTTGATTTTGTTGCTGTAACTGATGTTGGTCACTACGTTTATTATCAGGTCAGTGAAACAACACTTGCTCCAGAAACACTAGACAGAGAACTTAGACCACTAGAAGCCATTAAAGATCAATTCCCAAAATATCTATTAACAATGGATACGATTCAGCCAACAGCAAATTACAATGGTATTGAGAAGAAAAATATCATAGATTGGTTACTAGAAAAGTAGATAGACACTGAACACATAAATTGAGACGCAAAAATAACACTCCTGTTGAGATCTAGTAAAACTATGAACAGGAGTGTTTTATTATGACCGAAAAAGATTATTCAGTAGAAACTAAGTTAGGCTTCACCAAAATAAAAAATGATAGAGGTTAAATAGTGGGTCATTACGTTTCAGTAGAAACGAAAAAAGCTTGATTTAACGGCTCTATAATATTTGTAGTGGGTAAAAAACAAGATATTTTGTCTGTTTAGCTACCAAAAAGATACCATAGTCATTCATTCTTTTGTTTCTTTTCTTCGTACATTTCAAATAATCTTTTGATAGATTTTTTATTTCTATCGTCTTTAATACTTTATATTCCGTTCGACAAACTTGAAGTTGTTTACTTACAGTACTCCTCTATTTTGTAGCTATATTCTTTTAGAAGTCCCCGTGAATAAATTTTTTTATTTTTTGAATCTCTAACTTCTTTCCAAAGGATAGCCGCAACTTTTAACTTGTTGGAGTAATGATTGCTAAATTCATCCGCACAAAAGTCTTTTAGAAATTGATTCCATTGGCAAGCTGAATTATCATACTTGGCGTAGTCTGACTCTCCATAGTATATTTTAATCATATCTTGGATTGTAAAATTTATGTTGTTGTCCCGTTTTACTTTTCGCCAAGCTGTTGCCATATCAGCATTAAATTTAAACGGATTAACACCTGTTACAGCTGAAAAATAATCACGAAATTTCTGATTAAAGGAAAACCCACATTCAAGTAATGATGTATTTAGGGTTATTATTTCGGTTTGATTTTTGTTTCTTTTCCTCAAAAATTTTTCTACTCTATTTCCCTTAAAATATTGTTCTATAATATGATTTAATTCTTTTTTTGTACATCTGTATTCTAATCCAAGGTACTTACAAATTTGTGAAAGCTCTTCTCGATACCAGTAGTATCTGTTAAATTCTTCAAACGATTTTATATCTCTAAAATCAGGTCTATTTTCTTCCAAATACTCACCTCTACAACTCCAAGTTTATCCTATTATACCATAGATAATAAAAGTCATTCCCTGGCTAATTTGCCATATAGACCTAGTATCTCATATATCATAGTATGACATTGTCCTGTTTCATTTCATTCATCTCTGCTTCTGTCACTCCTAAACTATTGTTTATATTAATTATTAGTCTAATTATAGGGGGTGTGACACCCCCTAAGTCCATTGTATCCTATCTCATAAATTGATATAATCTTCTTGTAGTTCGATGAAACTACACTCAAAAACTAATCCTTTCTGTCTCTAATCCTCCTAATAGAAATAGAGACTCCTAATCAATCCCGTTCACATCATAATCTCCTGTAAACCCAGATGTGAACAAACCTCCTTTACAACTAGGGCCCTCGCCCTAGTTTTTTATTTGCAAAAAAAAAAATATTTTTAAAAAAAGTTGATATAAAGCGTTGCCATAAGTCAACGAATTTTCATCATTCTGAACATGCAAAAAGAGAAGACCTATATGGTCCTCTCTAGATGTTAGCTTTTCATCACCCACTACAGTTGACAAGGAGCCTTTTTTTCTACAAAAACATAGACTCCATAATTCCTACAGTGGTTTTACCCACTACAGAAATTATAGAGCCAAAATTTTAAGTAATAAATGAATTTAAGATAGGAGATATAGTAGCGAATAGTTTATTCAATTTGTGCTAATAACTCCTAGCTGAGCAGCTAGATGTAGAATATTTATTGATACAAATCAAAAAAGTTTAATCAAACAAAATTGTTTTATTATGGCTAATACATTTTTTTGACTCATCCCAGTAATTAATACTTTCAAAACTTCCTTCACGTAAGTAAAGGGGCAACCTATTTTTAATTTCTTCTTGCATAGGTATTTCTTCAATATCTTCTAAATTCCACCATTTAGGTTCTCCTTCTCTAGAAGCACGAATATCTCCAGAAAAATTTGTACACAAAAAATCGTAGTATACGAACCTTTCGTTACCAATAGTATTGGTAAATCCAGAAATACCTTTTAATTTTAAATTTAAAGCAGTTAGACCAGTCTCCTCTTTTAATTCTCGAATAGCAGCTTCAAAAAAACTTTCAGGAAACTCTACTTTCCCACCTGGAGGAATCCATCCAGGAAAATCATCATGTTGTCTATTAAGTAAAAGAATTTTATTGTTTTTTACTACACACACATTAACCCAGTTTTTTATATTTTCTGCCATTTATACCTCCTAATATAAAACCAATTATGACATTTTTTAGATTATTTGACAAGGAGCCATTTTATCTTTTCTTTTTCTATCAATAGCCTATATCTGAATAAGCAATGTAAAATCGAACTTCTTGGTCACGATTTTTTTGAACAAAGCTGTACCACCACTCGCCGTTTTCGTACATGTATTTGTCCCACTCAATGTTTGTTTGAGGTTGTACATAAGCAACACCGCTGCTTTTATCAGGTGAAGCATAGACAGGGGTATCTTTTAACAACTCCAAAGTACCAGAAGTGGCTTCCCAACCACCATAACCTGTTTTCGGATCAGATTCAGAAGTTGTGGTTCCAGCTTGATTAGCACTGTTCCCTTGACTTGGTTGCGTTGGTGTTTGAGCTTGCGCTTGTGTTGGTGTAGTAGTTGTTGCACTAGAAGCAGCACTAGCTTCATTACTTGTAGCCTCGGTGCTAGAGTCTGCTTGTGTAGAACTTGACGTGCTACTTGATTTCTTGGAAGAGCTCTTTGTCGACCTCTTACTGCTAGAGGATGACGTTTTGCTCGTCTTTATATCCTTGCTATAAAAGCCACTTTTATCTACTTTACTACTACCACAACCTTTTAATAGTACAAAAGCAAGTAAGATAACCAATACAGCTACTATCAAGCCTGTCACGATTTTAATTGTTTTTTTCATCATATTCTCCTATGCTACGCTAATGTAACGTCTGTTACCTGAAGCAGCAGTATAACTAATCCAGTAATGACCATCAGACAAAAGCACTTTGTCGTAATTAACACCGTCTCCGGTATCGTAATAAGCCAGTTCTGGTGAGGACATTTTAGGTTCTGCTTTTATACTAGCATGTGTAACATTATTTGAAGTGTTTGTAGATGAATCAATGTTGGTTGTTTCAACGTTTCCATGTGAGTCCTCAGATACAGCAGAATTGTTTAAACTGTCTTCCGTTCCTTTGGTAGCCTGCGCTACTTCTTGAGTAACAGTTGTTTCTTGAACAGTAGAAGCTACTCCGATAGAATATTTTCTGATTGAGAAACGTTGACTTCGTGTCATCCAAAATAATTTTTTCATAGGTTTGTACTCCATATATGTTTAAACGAACGCATTTAGAGTTTATTCAGAAATTTAGCATACAATAAAGCAAATTCAGAACAACTCTTTATTATTGATATGTGATTATGCAACTATTGTTATTTATCCCTAGGATGATGCGAGTCAATATCAAAATCATCCTCTATGATAAGCACTTGATTCATATTAACACCTTCATTAATTGATTATTGAACAAAATTTGTAATGTTCAGCATTCTAAATTGATTACCATTTCCATCATGACTTAGCCAACTATTGTCATACAAGATTTTGATAGCTTCATCAAGCTGATTTTTTAAGTGATACTTTTCCATAATTAATCCCAAGGCAGCAGATACTTTTGGGGTGCAGTTCAAACTCTACTTGAGTGTTTACACATAATTATTGACAGTATCCAAATTTTTGACTGAAATTTCCTTATTCTGACATAAACAATGGATATATTTTTAAAACATTATTCGTTTTTCTTCAAAGCTGCCACTGTTAATTTATAGAAAAGTAAACTATATAGACTATTAACAACTAGAAAAATCGTCAAATCTATTAAGGACATATCTGTTAAAGAACGACTGCGTAGGGCAATCATTGGTTGAGAATAAGGGAAAAACTTTGTAAGATTCTCGTTAATAAAAATCAGCACAAAGTTTAACATGCTACCAATTGTAGCAACTCCAACAGCTTTACTAAAATTACGAGTCTTTGCGGTTACGAAGGATTGAAGCGTCATTATCGGAAAAGAGGCCACCACTGATAACAGAAGCCATTTAATATGAACTGCTAAACTGAGGTCAAACGAAATCCCGTCAACTTTGGCAGCTACAACAAAAATAAGTAGTAAAAAAAGTTGGACGGAAAGAATCAGAAAGAAGCCACTTAATAGTTTTCCAAAGTACAATTTATCCATTGAAACTTGATTAGCTTTTAACATCTCAATGTTTTTTCTCTCAAATTCTGGCATCAGTAACTGTCCCACAATAATGGCTAACATAGGAGGATAGAGAAGTGTACTGTTATAAAATGTTAATTGTCCCCATAAAACAAGGGATTGTGTCTTATCAATTAAGACAGCCCTATTAGCAAAATAAACTCCTAAACCGATAAAGCTAGAAAAAATCAAAAATGCCATTCCAATCATGAACAATTGTAATTTGCGAGTCTTTTTCCACTCAGCAAAAACATAAGGTCTCATTTCAACTTCCTCTCTTTCTCAGAATAACATTAGCTAAACCGTATAACATCAAACAATAAATCATAAAGAATACTAGTTTCCAAGGTAACTGTTGATCCAAGAGGTAGGTATATGCCCCATCCCCAAGAAAGTGATACTTATAAGGTGCTAAACTGCCTGCTCCGGTCAACGGATTAAGCAAACTAGCAAAACCATAACTTCTTGGATTTAAGACGATTCCTAAAAAACCTCCTAACAATCCTAAAGCCAGTAATACGCCTTGTTTTTCTAGAACCATTGCTAACGTTAAATAGATAGAAACTAGAGCGAAAATAGATAGTAATTGTCCTAAAAATTGAACTCCTACAATGTCCATAGGAATTGAGATACCAGATTGTTTTCCAAAGCAACAGATAGCTACAATTTCTGCAAAAGACATGACAAAGAAGAAGACCATTGTAAATAAAAATTTATGTCTAAAAATAGTCATCAAACCTAAGCCATTTGTAGCTTGTAATTTAAAGGTCTGTCCTTCACGTTCATTACTCACAATTCGACTCACAAATACAGAAACAGCAATAGGAAGCATGAGAAGGTTCACATTCTGATTACTAAATAAAGTTCCGACATTTTTTAACTCTGGATGCGAAAAAACAGACATAAACATTGCAATACTCCACAATGTCGCTACAATCATCAAAAGAGTAACAATTGAAAAAGATTTTGTTCGTCTACTTTTTAACCATTCAATGTACACACCTTTCATCTTATACCTCCTTTGTTAGTTCCAGAAAAATATCTTCTAATGTCTCACTTTCTCTAGTGACACGAAAAATTCTAAAGCCAAGGTCTGTTATATAGGTGATAATATCCGCAAGACGATCGTTACTCATATCGTCTAATTTAACCTCACTCGCCGATGCTTCCCGTACTCTGACTGAACCGAAATCAACTAAGTGTTGAACAATATTATTTTGCGAAAAATCGCCACCAATCTCAATCCAAGTATTTGATTTGATCTCTCGAATCTCTCCTTCATAAACTAAACAACCATGATTTATAATACCAACCCGATCAGCAATTTGTTCTATCTCTGATAAAATGTGACTGGAGATAAAGACTGTTAAGCCTTCTTCTTTTGCTAATTTAACAATCAACTCACGAATTTCATGAATCCCTGCTGGATCAAGACCATTAGTCGGTTCATCTAATAATAAAATTTGGGGCTTTTTAACTAAAGCAAAAGCTAAGGCTAAACGTTGCTTCATCCCTAGGGAATAGGCTTTCACTAATTTCTTACGATTTTTGTCCTCTGCCAATCCAACTAATTTCAAAGTTGGCCAAATATTATCCTCATCAAAACCTACCATTTTTTGAAATACTAATAAGTTTTCATATCCCGTTAAATTTGGATAATAAGATGGTTCCTCAATCATCGATCCAATTTGATTTAAGTAATCTTTATTCTCTTTGATATTTTGACCATTGACTAAAATCTCTCCTAAAGTAGGCTCCACTAAAGATAAGATCATTTTCATCGTAGTTGTTTTCCCTGCGCCGTTGGGACCTAAGAAACCATAGATTTCCCCTTCTCTGACTGTCAGTTTCTTAAGATCCACTGTAGTAGTGTCTTTATAGACCTTTTTAAGATTTTTCAATTCAATAATATTATTCATCTCATTAATTACCTTGTAATCCTTTTAGCCAGGATTGCTCCTTTCTTTACAATGTAATTCTACTTTATCATCTTAAAGATAACATTAAGATAGAACAGAATATTTTCTATACTTTTGAATTAATAAAGTTGAAGTAACTTTCATTGGTTTTTATTAGATTACTATGGGTATCTATATAGACTTTACCTGTCTCATCGGCTATATAGATAACTCTATGGTATAATTAAAACAAATTTTATGAGAGGTGCATATATGAATTTCGAAGCGCAGCTATTAAACAAACGGATATTAATAGTAGACGATGATGTTTCACTTAGTAAATCTATTAAAGAAGTTTTGGTGAGCAGGGGCTTTAAGAATATTAGTAATGCTTACAGTATTAGCGAAGGAATAGATATTTTTTCTATTTCTAAAATAGACCTCATTATCCTAGACGTAATGTTGCCTGATGGAGAAGGTTATCTACTTGCTCAGTACATCAGAGAAACTTCTGATATACCAATTTTATTTTTAACAGCCAAAAATAATCCAGATGATGAAGTTAAAGGATTAGATTCAGGTGGTGATGACTTTGTCACAAAACCATTTCTTCCTAAAACTTTAATCTATCGTATAATTGCTTTACTGAGGAGAGCATATAAAGGAGAATCAGAATTAATAACTTTAACTTCTTGTATCATTGATTTAAATAATGCTAGTGTAAAAAAAGAGGAACAGCATTTATCACTAACTCCAACTGAAATACAGATTCTAAGAAAACTATATACCAATAAAAACTATATTGTGTCAACAGAAGCAATCTGCGATACTATTTGGGGAATAGATAGTTTCGGGTATGAAAAATCCTTAATGGTACATATTCGTAATATAAGAGAGAAGATAGAATTATCCCCATCAAAACCACATCATCTCATTACAGTCAAAGGGCTGGGTTATAAGTTAGTTATCTGAATTTACGGAGTCTTCTATGAATATTTTCAAAAAAGGTATATTAAAATTTATTCTCGCCTTTCTTACCATAATATTAATCGATTTTGTTCTATTAGTAGCTACAACCAACTTTATCCGTAGCCAACAATCTCCTATAGATATCATACAAGGTGTATCTTCGAACATCACCCCATCAAATGGAACATATAAAGTTAATCAAACTGCAAAAAAACTGATTAAAAAGCACAACTTATGGGTCATGATTCTTGATCAAAAAAGTGGAAATGAAAAGTTTAATATCAAAAAACCTAAAAATATAAAAACACAATTTGATTATGCCGATGTCATTAAGTTTTCACGTTATTATTTAGATGACTATCCAATATTCACTCAAATAAAAAAAGAACAAAAAGATATTTATATAATTGCATTTCCAAAAGAAAGTATCATTAGATACGGAAATAATTTCTTTGATCTAAAAAGAATTCAAATTTTTCCGATTTTAATTTTAGTTATCATATTTGTTAACTGCCTATTTTGCCTATTCCTATACCTTTATAGTGTTACTTTCTTAAATCGCAACATCCAGCCAATTATTAACGCAATAGGTAAATTACCTGTCGGTTTAAACAAACAGGTAAACTCTGTTCAAGAATTAAATAGATTAACTTTAGCGGTTAACTCTGCTAACAAAAAACTACGTAAAAATGAAGAATTCAAAGAGAATTGGATTTCTGGAATAGCTCATGACATCAAAACCCCACTCTCAGTTATCGTGGCTAATACATCATTAGCTATTGAAAAAACAGACAATGATGACCTATTAAAAAATTTGAAACCTACGCTGGTTGAGAGTCACTATATTCAAAATTTGCTAAACGATCTCAACATATTCGCTAGACTAACAAACAGTAATTTAAAATTAAATCAAGAAATAACAGACATTATACCCTTCTTTAAGGAAATAATCATACAAATTATTAATCAAGAGATTTGGAATGATTTTAATTTTGAGTTTATTCCTGATAATAAATTGCTGGGTAAAAAAATGTACATTGAAAAATCTTTGATGTCTAGAGTTATTCACAATCTCATTTATAATTCTGTATTGCATAACCCTTCTGGTTGTAATATTCAGATTGTCCTTAACTATATTTCCCGTAATAAATTTTCAGTTATTATACGTGATAATGGAATTGGAACTTCTACAGATATACTTAAAAATATTAATAAAATTGAGGAATTTAATTTTGATATTTCTGGGGTTCGCAGAAGTGGTATGGGACTAAAAATTTCTAACCAAATTGTTGATTTACATGGAGGTAGTATGATTATCACAAGTGAACAAGGAGAATATTTTCAAACAGAAATTATCCTTCCTATTGAGTCACCTACCTTATAGTACCCAGTCATTCCATTTTAAATAATTGAGGCTATTATATCACTCTTGTATCCCTTTTGCGAGACCATAAGAATCATCTTACTTAAAAGCTGCATCATTTTAGAACTCCTTCAACTCTTCAAGAACAACATCTAAGTCCTCTTTTTCCACTATTTCTCCAGGTTCTACTTTCTCTCCTGGTAAAACATAATCATGGATCTTGCCATTTCGTCGAATAATGCTGATTTTATCTCCCTTGATAAACCCTCTTTCTATCGCTTCCATTACTTCATCATAAGTCATCATTTTATATACCTCCTATTTTCTACAATATATCTATTCGTAAAATATACCAAAAAGTAACAAAAAAAGGCACTCAAAGTTAAAAAACTTTAAGCGCCTTTTTAATTTCTACTATTAGGAGTCACTAGCTTGGGAAAAATCCCAATTTAACTCCATATCATCTAGGAAAGCATAGGCAATTAAATCTGCAACTGCTTCCCCACACGTTAGTTGCTTAACAACTCCAGACATTTCATCTAACTCTTCTAAAGTTGTCTCTTGTGCCGATGACAGCTCTTCTTTCGAAATCTTAAGTAGCCCTTTTTTTATGATATCATATCTCAAAAGAGCCTGTTCAAAAGCCAAATTTCTTTCACTTTTAGAATTAAAACGCATCTCGAATATCCCCTTTAAAAAGAGGGCGGGACAAAAGTCCTAGCCTCTCAATTGTCCTTGGATTGCCGAGCAAGACGCAGTGGTTGAGTGGGCTCTACTACGCTGATTGCATCAGCTTTTACAGCCCTACTCAACTGTCCCACTCTCATGTTCTATAATGGATAAACCTTGCGAAATTCTTCTAAAACAACCTTGCTGTCAGGTGTAAAAGTCAGGCCCGCTTTCTCCAGCCACTTCGTGAAGAATTCCTCGTGAACCTGCCACCAATAGGCAAGGGACTTATCTCCTTCCCCTTCCTTAAAGGCATGGTCGTCTGACACTTGATTGAAAGGCTGAACAGAAACCTTGGTGATTTCGACAATGCAGATAGCTTGATGTTGGCTGTCTAAAATCACATCAAAGGTTCCTTCTTGTGGAAGGGGTTCGTCCCCTACTGCATAGAGGTCGCAGGCTGAGGCAGTTGCTGTTTTTTCACCTGTAAACACCAAATCCGCTAAAAGGTCTGGTTCCACACCAAAAGCCCAGGCGTCTATCTCATCTCCAATAGAGGGGGTGATTTGCTTGTAGGCATTCCACATTTCTTGCGGTGTCATGATTGCTCCTTCTTTTCTTTTACCTTCCAATTTCTATAGCTTGTCAGTTCTAATTCTGGAAATCCTAGTAACTCTGCCTTCACCTTCAATACTATGGGTGAGGCAGTTTCTTCGGTAATCTGCTCGATCGGAAGCCAAATGGCATTTGCTGAATCATTGCTTCCATCAAGAACTTCATGAGGAAGGGATTTTTGAGAGTGTTCCAAGTCAAGTACTATATCATAAAAGGCCATGATATGGTGTACGACAAAGTCTTGCCCATCTTCTTGAACCAGCACATCATAGATTCTAGGGTTTGAATAATCGCTAAGCATATAGCCCGTCTCTTCCAGAACTTCTCTCTTGAGAGTTTCTGTCAGGCCCTCACCTGGTTCTTGACTACCACCAGGTAAATCAAAACGATGCTGATAAGGTCCTCTTGTTTTTTCAATGCAGAGCAGTTTCCCCTCTTGAAGACAAACTCCATAGACGCCAAAGTGATTTTTGATTTCCATATTCTTAACTTCCTAGCTTAATTTTTTAACACATAAATATCATCACATTAATCTTGGGTTGGGGGACACTCTTTATTAAATACATTTTGTCTATTTAACTATAACAGACTTTCAAAACAAAAAACGCAAGAGTTTTCCCCCTTGCGTTAAAACGTCATGTTGATATTCCACGACGTTCCATTATCATGGTGAGATATCCCCATGAATAACAATATTATCGTTTCTAAAGCTATTTTACCATATTTGTAAAGACTTTTCAACCAAAAATATACTGTCAATTATTTTGTGTTTACACAACTTATTTTACACTACCACCAATACATAGCAACTCCTTAATGATGAAGTCTTCATTGAGTGTGATAAAGACCAAAGCCTTGAAGATATAGCAAGTCTAATGGGTATAGCACCTAACTGGATGCCTGATAGCAACCTTCGAGCGAATGGATATGAATGTTCCTTTTACCAGAAGGATTAGAGACAAAAAACGGTTCACTACCCAATATATGGTAATGAACCGTTTTATATTACATAATAGTTGTCATGAGTTCTTTAACAATCTGAACTGATTTCTCAAAAGAAATATCTTGTGCATATTTGAATTGTCTTTGATAACGTGTCCAAAGTTGCTTTTGATACTCATCAGTTTCAATACTATTTAGCTGACTTTCCCAAATATCAATAGCCTCTTTACTTCCTCGTTTTTCTACAGTATTGGCCAGAGCTTTACGCAACACATCGAAATCTATCTCATCTTTTCTGGTATGGTACAAGGTAAAAAGGTCATAACGATCACGAGGACGTGTTGATGCTACTCCTCGGCTAATGATCGTTTCCAATTTTTCAGCTAGAACAGTTTCCAAATTATAAGTCCAAACCTCAATGGTTTCATTTGCTAATAGGGATGACATCGAATAAGTAATTTCTCTAGGTGTAATCTTATCACCCGTTGTAATGTCGATGAAAACAACCTCTCTTAAAGTATCAAATGTAGCATTGAGTTTTAGAGAAAATCCCCCGTATTCGTCATCTTGGCGAATCGGCTCTAGTTTATCTACTTCAAATGAAAAGACATCGTCCGAATCCGAAAGAATCTCTTCAAAGATGGTAACCAGATTTTCTTGACTAAGTGTAGTCCCTTTAAGCGTCACATCTAAATCCATTGTCGTTCGCTTATCAAGTCCTATCAACTGTCCTATTAGATAACCGCCTTTAACAATGAAAGAATCCTTATAGGAACTTTTAGCAATCAATTTCAATACCTGTTCAATCAGGAAGTTTTGCTGAAGCTGCTGGGCAGGAATACCTCTATCCTTAGCCATATTCTTAATCTTTGCCTTAAAGCTATTTGCATTGGAAAACATTAGGTTAATACCTCCATGTAAGATTGCAACTTATTAGTCACCTTGAATAACTGTGCATAGTGAAACAGTTTTGAAGAGTTAACTTTGTGATTTTGAAAATACATCTTAAATGCAGGAGCTATAACTTGAACATCAACTTGATAAACTGGTCTCAAACATTCTGCTAAAACTCTCTCCGGCTCGTAAACCTTAATCTTCTGCCCCACTTGTCGCTCAAGCTCAATAATTCCTTCATCATAATAAGAACGAAGAACTAACGGACGTATACCTTCTGATTTAACATTTTTTGTATTGGTTCCATAAGGAAAGCTCATCGTCATCTCAAAGGGAACTGTTAGTGATAATCCATGTAACCAAAGAGCTGTTTCTAAAGAAAAAATTCCTTTTGAAAAACGTTGCTGCGCCACAAACCATTCGTCCAGATAAGTATCAGGGAGGCGATATAACCCCTTTCCTTCAATCTCTACTTGTCCCTCATCAATCATTCTCAGCAATATTTTGTAAGGTAATTTCTCTTCAAGTACTTGTTGAAAGGTCAAAAATCCTTGATGTTGTTGAAAAGAAGCCATAATCATTTCAATATTATTCATAATAGCACTATCCTTTCGTAAGAAATAAAATGCTAACACTTTTATTAAATGTTAGCATTTTATTTCTTTTTTATCAACTATTTCGGGTTTAATTCCTTCAATAAGGATCCACCAGAGCACGAGTTTTTGGCAAGCAATAAAAACCAGTAGACCGTATAACCCTTTTAAAAAAGCCACGTATAAAATACGTAGCTTACCTTTCTACTGAACTGCAGGCCCTAAGTCGAGATAGAGAATGTCTCGCTTAGTCGCATACTGTAGTGCATGCTCATCAGCTTCAAACAAATCTGAAGCTAGAAACCTTTTTGTAAAGACTGTTTCGTCTTTACGCTTAAATGTTGCTGTATAACTATGTTTAGTCATTATCTTTCTCCTTTAATATTCGTACTGACCTTTGACTCCACTATAGAGCCAATACACAGCTTTATCGTAACCTTGCTGAAGGGTACCGTTAGCATCCTCCATTAGGTCTCTCAAGGAATAAAATCCTCGGTAACTGTCTAATGCAGATTCCATCAGACAGAAAAGATAGGTTGGCATATCTTTTGTTCCCCAAGCTAGAAGATCTAATTGACTTAAATCATCTCTTGCTTCTTTTGGAAAACGACTCGGAAAATTACTTGTCGTAAAATTTCCACATTCTTTTGCTCGCTGTAACATAATCAAGCGAGTTTCCAACATGTGTATATCAGCTTCTTGAAAAGCTTCTGCATGCTCTGTGGTAATAATCAACTTTGATAGACCAGGATTGATTTCCTCAACTTCATAATAAAGTGAAGATTCAAACGGGATCTCAATCGGAGGAAGGTTAGATACTCCCTCTCGATTCAAGACCACGTTCCTAACTGGTCGGCATAGCAAACTTTGTTGCATATCCGACTTGTTGCTATCAATAATCGACGCAATCCGGTCATCAATTAGGTCTGACGGAAATCCAGCAATATTACTATTATATTGGTGAACCTTTTCAATATAATAGAGTCCTTGAGTGATTGTCATTGTTTTCTCCTTTTTTATTCAGGTCAAGCCATTACAACATCGTCAAGACCGAGCTCCTTGAACTCTTCTTGTGTCTCGCTATTGCTTTCAGTTGTCTTCAATTTGATGACAACATTCAGCCCCATAGCACGTGCTTGTAACAATGCTGAAGCGAGTGCTGGTTCGGGTTTTCCCTCAACGAATAGGGTTTGAACCTTACGCTCCTTCATTTCCAGAATTCTCTTGAGATAAAGACAAGAGAGTTCCAAGAATGAATAGGATTGAGCGTTATCAATCTGAGGGAAAGTTGTAACGCCTTCAAGAAGGTCTTTGGCAAAAAGATCCGCAAAGACCTCTTGAGTTTTTTTGTTTTTATAAATATAGATATGTTTTTTTGTCATTGTTTTTCTCCTTTTTATTTTAGAAACTGGACTACCATAACTTCTCTACTTAACAGAAGGAAGCTCCTCGACACGACGTAAGAAAGAAAGCAGCTCCTTGCGCGTGTTGATGTCTTCAACATCTTCTGTTACTGGCGTATAGTAAGTAAGATGATACTCACCATTGTCCCAACTCTTAAAGACAGAAGACTGGCAGAACTCAATCTGGTCATCTTCTACCTGATATACCAGGTTAGCCATGTAGCCATTACCAAAGTAATAGCGATGGAACACAACCTTACGATTGTTTCCCAAACGTACCAAAACTTCTGGATTTTGACGTTTATATTGAGTTGGTTTAATGAAAAACCCAAATTGTGACCCTAAACTAGTCATCTTTAAGTCTTCCATTGCCACCAATGCCTCATCACAAGAAATAGGCATTAACCCACTTTGTTCTAACAAGGTATTGATAGCAACCATTCCATCCTTCTTGATAAAAAGATGGCTATTCCCAGTCTCGTTCAAAAATTGACGCAAGGTCATTCCTGAAAATGAATCATTAACCTCTTTATCAGAGGAAATATGAGCAAATAGTTTTCTTCCTAGTAAATTTGTTGATAATGTTGTCATTGTTTTTTCTCCTCCATAGAAAAAAGAGGAGGTGTAACCTAGAGTTACTACCTTCCTCTTTCTCTTATATATCCAATATACGATGTATCTTACACGATATACTATTTATAGACGTGGCTTACCACTGCATCTCATCAAGTTCTCGTGGGCTTAACTTACGCCCCAAGTTCTCTTCAACACGCGCAGCCCACACAAGATTCCCATTCTTGATCATTTCAATCTCCTCTGGTGTCTTGTATGGTTTTTCTGGTAAACCTAAAGACTCCCAATCGGCCTTAAATTGTTCTACTATCCTCATGGTTTGTCTACTCCTTCCTTCAAAAAGCGGTCAATGAGCAACTGGCATGCTGCCGTATGAAACATCACACGGTTTGTATTTGCAATACGACTGCAACCATAGCGACGCACGTAGTAATCTAAAAGAGCAGTCTTTGAAAGACAGATCATGACCCCCTCGAAACCACGATTGAAAGCATCTTGGGCAACATGTGCCAACAAAAGCCCTGCTATCCCTTGATTTTTCTTATCCATACGAACCTCTAACTTATGAACAAAGGTGTAAGCATCTCTAGGCTCAGGAGTGAACTCAATCATTCCAGAAACCTCCCCTTGAATCACAAAACCACTGGTCATAGCATCAGATGAACTCCTTACCGTCCAATCAACTTCAAACCCTTCTGACGTCAAATCAGATAAGGTCGAAATCGCATCTGAACTAAAGGTCCAAAAGAAGGTCTCTTTCATGCTTTGTCTCCTCGCTACATCTTTTTCTTTATACCTATTATAACACCATTTTTAGATAGACAGTCGGCCTAAAGCAAGCTCTTGGTCATAGGCTTCCTCTAACTCTTTTAGATAAGACTCTGAGTAATCTCCAAGGTCTTCATCTGTTAAGAGTTTAGTGGTTATCCCTTTACCAGGGACATTGCGAGTCATAACGGTTGCTTTATAAATAAAGTTTACGCCAGACTCTGCATCTACATAATCAAATGTGGCTGACACCGGGATATCACTAAGAGTGCTATCTTGCTTTAAGATGTTAGTCAAAAAGCTATCGATATTCTCTCGAATATTCCAGTTCCCACAAGCTGTAAAAGGAAGTGTCGCTGAGACAACTCCTTCTTCAGTTGTGATACAATCTGCTTTTCTTGGATGACCTTCTATAGTCGTAGGTCTCCAAGCTTTGGTATTGATTACCCTATGAGTAGCCACAAGCACCTCAATATCTGAAAATGTTGGTGCGGAAATAGTTACCTTTCCAAAGGCATCAGAAATATTTCCCATTCTTTTTCTCCTTTCCTAGAAACAACGCATTCTTCCGTTATCTCTAAAAGAATAGTAATTATCCTTCGTTACGATAACATGGTCTAAGACCTCCATCTCAAAGAGCTTTGCAGCATCTTCAAGGGCCTCAGTGACATTAATATCATTACTGGAAGGATATACACTTCCAGAGGGATGGTTATGAGCTACCAACACGTAGCGAGCTAAATTCTTCACTGCATAGTGAAAAATCTCTCTTGGACACGCCATACTACGATGAACGCTACCGATGAAAACTACTCGCTCCTCGATAACGTTATAATGCACGTCTAAGTACCACACTACAAGATGCTCTTGTTTCTTATGTCCATAGGCTTTTTGGATACTTTGAGCAAAATATCCTGTCCCAGTGACACAAGTTGGCTTTTCTTCCTCACCTTCTGAACGTTTGAAAAGTTCAAGCATTGAAAGAAAGGCAATAGCATCTCTCTGAGTTAATCCATAATGTTTTAACTCCTCGATACTTAACTCACAGACCTTCTTAAAGACCTTCTTAAAATCTCCTTGCAATTCAGAATACAAGGCATCGACCTTTTCTGAAGGAATCCAGTGAGTGAAAGCCCTTTTGAATAGCTCTCTATCACCAAAGTCTTTAGGATGTCTAACTTGTCTCCTAGTAATTGTTTCTGTCATTGTTTTTCTCCTTTACCTGTTAAACCACAAGCCATTTTTCCTGCAGTTGCATAGCGACTGCTGCGGTTGTGGTTACTTTAAAAAGCAAACGCTCCTGGTTATCTCTTGCAACTACAACAGCAGCACTCCCCTTATACAAAACCGAAATGGTACTTTTTCGAGGAAGTGCTTCTAGCAGAATACTGATTCTATCCATAACGACCTCCTCCTAGGCTGGGGCTACTACCCACATAGAGCGGATAGCTTGCACCTTTCTATTCGTCTCTGCACGGTCTAAGTGACAATCGCTATCAAAATTAGTACCGTAGACATCTTCGTATACCTCTCGCATACGTTTGCCCAGGTCCTCAATATGAGACAATTGCGCTTTCGAGGCACGTGCATTGAGGTCAGTCATATAACGATGATAAGCTTTTCTAAACATCGCATTTAATCTGGCATCATTCTCTAGGTACCATTTAAGGGAGTAATTCTTGTAGTGCTCTTGTAACCACAAGGCTTTTTCTCTTTTTGTCATTGTTTTTTCTCCTTTATAAAATAAAAAAATGGCCCCTAGGACCATTTTTCTGTTCATGTTTTGAGGACTGTCAGTTCGTTAAGCAGGGCTTCGTAGTAAAGTCTCCGTTTCAGACGTGACGAAAACAAATCCACAAATTCCTTGTAGTAATGAATATCTTCATTCGTATAGGATTTACAGGGACGGTCTTCATCATAAACGATTAACCAGACTCTTTCTCCAGGGACAGCTTCACTCATTGTATTGACTCCTCTGTTATCCAAAGCTTCAAGACCCGCTAGTGAAACATACCCTACTCGAACCTTATGCCCGTCGTTCTTTAGATAAGTACACACTTTCGCCATACATTGCCTATGTTTTTTGGGCTTATGGGCACCCTCTAAAAAACACAGTATATTAATAATAGACGTCTCCTTCCTTTGTTCAACTACGAAAAAGGTGTTGAATCCCTTCTATCAAAAGAATAGGGATTAGAAATACCACGGCAACTACAGGTTTAAAAACCAATTTGTTGCGAAGCAAGTTGCATAGGAAAAAATAGTCTAGAATGGCCACTAACCCAATAAACAACAACTCTGGAAGTATCTGTTTAAAGAAAGTGTACCAAACTTGTTGTTCGACATAAGTTCGGTTTGAATGGAAAAGATCTAAAACACTGGTGATTGTTTATCTGACAAAGTAGTCACGACTAATCACCTCTTTTTGTTTCTGTTGCAAAGCATGGTTGTACATATTTAGCAAAAACTCCTTCTTAATAGGGTCCTCTTCTGCTATATATGCTTCAAAAAGATCATTAATATTTTGCATACCCATTCCTACCTTAGTCGTTATAATATCATGTTGTATAATTCTTATCCTATTATATCATACTCTTTCTCACCCAGGGATAGTTCTACCCTCTGGATAATGTTCAATTAATGCCGATCAGGTAAACGCCTCTAATTAACATTTCTCTTATTTTGTTGCCGTAATAAAGTCTGACCACTTTTTGTTCTACTACTATTGTTGTTGTGCCTGCTGACGTTGTTTAGAAACAAAATCAGATAAAGCTTTGAGTTGAACAGTCAACCCTTGGCTTTCTCCTAGCTGAGACCACTCAAGCAACTGGCTTTCTGTTGCTCCAAGAGACAATGCTGCTTCTTCACCACGAGCAACCATTTGAATCAGTTGATCATCGTTACAAGCAGTTTTTATCCCTTTTGTAGCTGTTTCACTCTTTTGTGGAGCTACTTCAGACTCGCTAGTTGCTTGTGAGACACTATCACTTGCCACTTTGTTATCTGATGTCACCTCACTAAGTAATGTCTGTTCACTGCTACTCAAAGAAGTAGCTAGCGACGCTGACTGAGCAGTCTTTCCATAGCGGGCACCCGTTGGTTTGCGAGGTGTTTTCACTTGGGCTTTTGACTGATAATTATGGTTACTATCATAATTACCAGTCTGTTGAGCTGATTGCGAATGATTTGGCACATTGTCCATATCTAGTTCTTCGCTATCAGCCTCAATACCAAGCAGTGTTTTCACCTCGTAGCGTCGCAGATAGGTCACCTGTGCTCCCAGATTCTTAATATCATTGACATTGTAGAATACAGGAACAGACTCAATGTCGTAAGAGACACCACTTTCATGAAGTAGTGTCGTCACAACTTTGATACCATTGGCATTCCCAAACGGAATGTGTTTAGTTTGCTGAGTCAACGTCAAGCCGAACTTGTTAAGAGCTGGACGTACAGCCCCTAAAATCTCTGATAGAGGTGCGAACTTAAAGTCCACGTTCTTAAACGTGACTCTACTTGTCGCTGTTACCGACTCAAACTCAGCTTGAGCCTTGGCCAAAGCCTCAAACAATGGAGCCATAAGCTCTGGCTCCGGTTTAGAATGGTCTTTTTTAGCTTGTTCAGCCTTTTGCCATTCTAATTGCATTTCAGTCTTAGCTAGAGCTACTCTAGCTTCAATAAGTTCAGCTACTAAGGTTTTCTCATTTGGTGTGTTCAACATAGTTTCAGTCATTGTTCTTTCTCCTTCATTTTAAAAAGTGGCCTTTAGACCACTTTCTCTATTTATTGTTGTAAAAATTCTGCCATTGTTTTTGCCGTAACTAACGACTTATTCGTCAAACAGTAATCACAATGACCACATCCTTCGACAGACTTATGTGCTAAAGCATCTTTAAGTACTTCAAGATGCCCATAGAAGATGTCTCTCCCCATTTCAATGATAGTATCATCAATCATAATTAACTCCTTATCTGGAACAGGTTCTTTTGAAACTGCCATAATATAAGGTGTAAACTCATAACCGTAGGTTTGCTTCAGCAACTCCTGATATACGTACATTTGTAGCGTATACTGATATTCTACTATGTTATAGAGAAGAGACTTCGTATAACGATGAAGTGTTGTCGAATATTTTTCCGACTGAAGACTCTCCATCGTTTTCAAGTCTATGAAATAACCACCTGAAAGATTCAGACTATCAATTTTGCACTTGAAGGGAATCCCTTCTAGCGTACCAGTGATAATCCGTTCTTTCTCCACCATTTCATCATCTGTACCATGATACAAACGATTAAAAAGCTCCTCTTTTTCTAAAGCAGCAATCATCTTATCTGCTTGTTTGAAAGAGGCTTTTACCTGGCCAGCAGTTTTTCCTCGTTGACTAATGATCTTATCTCGATTCATTTCCAAGAAAGCTTCATGAGCTTCTTTAGTCTCAAAATAAGAATGGACATAATTACCAACAAGTAGGCTTTCTGTCTCTGTCTTCTCAGGCCAAAAGCCCAAATCGACAACTTGTTGTCTTAAGGGACATTTGATGTACTCCTTAAAACGAGAAGTGGACATATAATACCTATCTTGGTAGTAATTATCCTCTGTCAATGGAGGAAGTATCTCTACTTCTTTTATCATTCTTTCTCCTTCCAAAACAAAAAGAGCCCAGTATGACTGAACTCTCTACTTTCTTCTTAAAACCTTAAACTATGTACTAGAAAGGAATATTCTCAAACATAGAATCATCTAAAGGTTCTCCGCCTCCAGGAAAGCCCCCTTCTGCAGGTCCAAAATCTGGACTTTGCGAAGAAGCGTTACTATGGTCACGAGGCTGTAAGTTGTCAAAGTTTGACACATTAACCTCGGTCACATAGACCTTTTGACCTTGTTGGTTTTCATAAGAACGAGTTTGCAACCGTCCTTCAACAGTCACAAGATAGCCTTTCTTGATCCAGTTCGCGAAATTCTCCGCTTTACCCCAAATGACGAGGTTAATAAAGTCGGTCTCTCGCTCTCCATTTTGATTTTTGTAATCACGGGGAGAAGCGATTCGAGCCGTCGCTACTGCCTTGTTCGAAGGTGTGTAGCGAAGTTCCGGATCTGAGACCAAACGACCAGTAATAATGACTTTGTTAAGCATAAGCTTTTCTCCTTTTTAAAGTTGTTGTTGTAAAGTTGCCTTGGAAAGCCTCGAATACTTATTCGTAGCCTTTCCTCCGCTTGCCGACAGTTTAGACTTGGGAACACCTGTTCCTCTCCTCCAAACATCGAGATGTCGCCTTCCTTTTTTGTCCGTCTACCCAAACTCAAAACAAAAAAAGCATAACAAAGAAGCCGGCAAGCCTTGTCTCAAAAAACAAGGATGCGCGTGCCTATGGCAAACCATAGGAAAAACTTCTCGTTATGCTTACTTGCTAATAACGTTTGTTGTAGCCTTTCAAAAACTCAAGGCAATTTTCTCGTACGTGTTTCAAAGCGTTAAGCCCCTTATTTCTGTCTGATGGCTTAACTGATAGCTAAAAGCGAGTACGCTCTCTTTTAACCCCTTAAACACGGTATGCTTTTCACTGGGACAGAATCAGTAATCACATATCCTCCTCCATGTTTCCTCTTTTCTCTAGTCACTTGACTATGAGTTCACCGTTTGAGGTGTGGTGAAATAGATATAAATTAAACAATTTATGTCTTTAGTATAGCAAACGCATGAAAAAATAGCAACCTAAGGTTAAAGATGACTTACAGTAAAATAAAAAAACACCTAAAAGGCGCATGAAATACATTTCCGAGAGTTTTTTGGCTCTATAATTTCTGTAGTGGGTAAAACCACTGTAGAGATTATGGAGCTTTTTGAGTGCAGACAAAAAGTCCCATAAGAACTATAATGAAAAGCAACCAAACCATCATTAGGAAGAACTTATGAGACTTATTAAGAATACCACAGAATTAATCGGAATTAAAGACCCTAACATTATTATTTCTCTTGTTTTTGAAACCGATACTCATATCGAGATTCATGCAAAACTGGATTACCCTGCACCACCATGCCCTCATTGCAAAGGAAAGAAGATCAAATATGATTTTCAAAAACCTTCTAAAATCCCTCTTCTCGAACAAGCTGGAATTCCAACACTACTACGCCTAAAAAAAACGTCGCTTCCAGTGTAAAAATTGTAAGAAAGTCACGGTAGCTGAGACATCAATTGTTGAGAAAAACCACCAAATCTCCAACCTTGTCCGACAAAAGGTTGCTCAACTTCTAACTGAGAAGGCATCACTAACGGATATTGCCAGAAGACTTCGTATAGCGAGGTCCACTGTCTATCGTAAACTTGACCGGTTTACTTTCAAGGAACATTATGACAAGCTCCCAGCTGTTATGTCTTGGGATGAGTTTGGGTTCAAGAAAGGTGAACTCGCTTTTGTGGCTCAAAACTATGAGACCAACAAACTCATAACCATCCTTGATAATCGCCGTCAAACCACTATTCGAAACCACTTTTTGAAGTATCCATTGAAGGTTCGCCAAAAAGTGCAGTTTATTACAATGGATATGTCAGGAGCCTGTATCCCACTAGCTCGTAGACTTTTCCCAAACGCCGAAATCATTATTGATCGTTTCCACATCATCCAACACCTTGGTCGAGCCTTTTTGAAGACAAGAATTGCCATTATGAATCAATTTGATAAGAAGTCACTACCCTACCGAGCCTTGAAAAATCACTGGAGACTCTTCCAAAAGGACAGCCGTAAGTTATCTTGTAAGTCATTTCACTCGAAGACCTTTGGTCAAACCTTAAGTCCATATGAAGTCGTTAAGAAGACACTAAATTTCTCAGAAGAACTCGCTAACTATTATAACCTCTATCAGCTGTTGCTGTTTCACTTTCAAGAAAAGAGGGTAGATGAGTTTTTTGAGTTAATAGTGGAGAATATAAGCAAGCTCAATCACTACTTCAAAACTGTCTTTATAACCTTTCTTAGACACAAACAATACATCAAAAACGCACTAGAAACACATTACTCAAATGCAAAATTGGAGGGGACCAATAAGCTTATCAAAGACATCAAACGTCTGGGCTTCGGTTTTAGAAACTTTATTAACTTTAGGAAGCGTGTTTTCATCACTCTGAACATAAAAAAGAGAAGACCTATCAGGTCCTCTCTAGATGTTAGCTTTTCGTCACCCACTACAGTTGACAAGGATCCAAAGTAATTCAACATCAAAAAAAGCCCGTCACAATAGGCTTTTTCTTGTATAGTTTGATGCCGATTGCAGCGATTGAACCTGTGACCTAGGCTTTACGAGTGCCTTGCTCTACCAACTGAGCTAAATCGACGATTACACTTGCAGTATAGCACTCTGAGAATAGATGTCAAGTAATATTATTCAAGCTTCTTAATCAAAATCTGACAAGGGTTTTGAGAGCCCCAAAGCTGTGGAAAAATCTCTAACTTTTTAAAACCAAGACTGCGATAAAAGACATTCGTTCGATCATAATCTTTATTAGAACCTTCTGCCACTGTTTTGACCTGCAGATAATCAACTTTTTTACGAGCTTCGCTCTCTAAAGTAGCAAGCAATTGGCTCCCAATTTTTCTACCTTGATAGGATTTTTTTACGCCGAGACAATCAATCTCTGCACAATCTTCACTAGAATAGGACAAGCTTACAAATCCAGTCAAATCACTCTCCTGATAGGCAGCCCAAACTTGCAGTGTCGTGGCTCCTTCTATATAGGCTTGTGTGCTTTCTGGGATTCCAAACCATTCTGGCAAATCCTTCAAAACCTCAGCGACAACTGCCTTTTTTTGATTTTCATTCTTGACTTCTTCAATTACAAACATCATAAGTTCCTTTCTTGATTTTAGTCTTACTTTAGCTTTTCGTCACCCACTACAGTTGACAAACATACTAAGATTAGTAGTGAAGAAATCTCCGACGGGAGAGAGTACTCACTACTTTTTCTTTATGTTAAAGTAGTGGTGTCTTGTAAAGTCGTAGGGCTCTATGGCGCTAGACGTCGCTTGACAAACTGGCAAGACACCTTGTTTTAGGTGGAGTTTGATCAAAGTATGTAGGACGCTAAACGTCGCGTATTGAAAATAAAATCACTAAAACATGGAATTATTCAAGACAAAAGAGGTAATGTCATGCGTGCAGTATTTGGAATTGATGTCAGTAAAACAAGTTCTGAGGTGGCCATTTTAGTCAACGGTGAGAAGGTTCATGGCTACACCATACTCAATGATGCCATTGGATTCAATCGCCTGTTGGGCGACTTGAAAACTGTTCATAACCCTGAGATTATATTTGAGGCTACAGGTGTCTATTCTCGACGTCTTCAAGCCTTTCTTGAGGAATATAGTTACGCTTACACACGGCTAAATCCACTGGAAGCTAAGAAGCAATTGGACAGTCTGCGAGTTCGTAAAACAGATAAAATTGACGCTGAAAAGTTGGCTAAATCTCAGCTTGTGCACAATCGTAAACCAACTTACGTGCAGGAAGAAGTTTATCAACACCTGCGTGATTTAAGCCGTTTCTATCAAAATATGACAGAAGATCTTGTTCGAACTAAAAACCGTCTGCACAAGGTTCTACAAGTCACCTTTCCTGAATTGGAAAATCTATTATCCACACCTACTGGAGAGCAATATTGGAACTTAGTGATGGCTTTTCCATGCAAAGAGTTTGTATTAAGCCTATCTCAAAGTAACTTGTGTGAGATTATCCGTCAGTCTACATCAAAACGCATCTCTGAAAAACGTGTAACTTACTTAGTAGATAAGCTTATAAAACTAGCTAATCAGTCTTATTGTGCGGTCAAGAAAACCTCTCCAATGCTTGAAGAGGTTCGTTACTATGCTCAAGAATTGCTTCGTCTTTCTGAACGCAGACAAGTTGTCTTAAGCGACATGGTAGCTCTAGCTCAGCCTTTACCAGAGTATGACATCTTACGGTCAATTCCTGGCATCGCAGAAACCACAGCGACATCTATCATTGGCGAGTTGGGAAATATTCGTCGCTTTCAGTCTACCAATCAAATCAACGCTTTTATTGGCATTGACCTGAAACACTACGAATCTGGGAACTTTCTCGCCAAGGAACACATCACTAAACGAGGTAATCCCTATGCCAGAAAAATCTTGTTCAAGTGCATTCACAACATCGCTTCAGCTAGTCATACCAATCCCTGCCATATCGCTGACTTTTATGAGAAACGAAAAAGACAATCGACAATAGCTTCAACTAAGCCACATACGATTGCCTCTATACATCGTCTCATTCGAACAATGTATTACCTCATTACGCATAACAAACTTTACGATTACTCTTTGACCCAAAATCGATAAGGCTGTCTATGCCGTATTATTGTAACACCTTGTTTCAAAAAATACCAGATGAGGTGTTTTTTTAGCATGCCCATTTATGGATAAAAAAGGGTTAAAAATAAGACAGTAACCTCAGAATAGCTACTGTCTTATCTCTTTTTTTACTTAAAGCCTTGATAGACTTGACAAATGGTAGAAAAAATACCAGATGAGGTGTTTTTTTAGCATGCCCATTTATGGATAAAAAAGGGTTAAAAATAAGACAGTAACCTCAGAATAGCTACTGTCTTATCTCTTTTTTTACTTAAAGCCTTGATAGACTTGACAAATGGTAGAAAAGAACCAGTTTTTTCATCAGTCAAGATCTGAAGGAATAGAATAACCCTATAGATTTTGGAACCATTCGAAACAACACAGCTCTAAAACCCTTTCGCCAGTGTTCCAATCACGCATACAGTTTTGGAACCATTCGAAACAACATAGCTCTAAAACCAGCGATACGGTCGGTGGCGTGAATCTCTTGTTTTGGAACCATTCGAAACAACATAGCTCTAAAACATCTGGATTGATGAAATCTTGTTCTTCCCTGTTTTGGAACCATTCGAAACAACATAGCTCTAAAACATCTCGTATGTTACTAACAAACGAAGCCTAGTTTTGGAACCATTCGAAACAACATAGCTCTAAAACCTCGTAGGGTATCTTTTCTACCAGATTTCGTAATCGCACTATTAATCTCAGCATGACTTCAGCTTCAAAATGATTCCGTTTTTAGGTTTATTATACTCTAAAAAACCTTATATAGCAACGTTTTAGACAAGATGTGACTGTCACCATATTGGATTATTTCTTAATAATCATATGTCAAACAACTTAACTCATCCTCTATCAAAACCTTATAATCTACTCTCTAACAAAATAATTATTCCATTCAACTTCATACAGAAACTACTAAATAATAAAAGATAGTCTTGAAATAACGGCTCTATAATATTTGTAGTGGGTAAAAAACAAGATATTTTGTCTGTTTAGCTACCAAAAGGATACCATAGTCATTCATTCTTTTGTTTCTTTTCTTCGTACATTTCAAATAATCTTTTGATAGATTTTTTATTTCTATCGTCTTTAATACTTTATATTCCGTTCGACAAACTTGAAGTTGTTTACTTACAGTACTCCTCTATTTTGTAGCTATATTCTTTTAGAAGTCCCCGTGAATAAATTTTTTTATTTTTTGAATCTCTAACTTCTTTCCAAAGGATAGCCGCAACTTTTAACTTGTTGGAGTAATGATTGCTAAATTCATCTGCACAAAAGTCTTTTAGAAATTGATTCCATTGGCAAGCTGAATTATCATACTTGGCGTAGTCTGACTCTCCATAGTATATTTTAATCATATCTTGTATTGTAAAATTTATGTTGTTGTCCCGTTTTACTTTTCGCCAAGCTGTTGCCATATCAGCATTAAATTTAAACGGATTAACACCTGTTACAGCTGAAAAATAATCACGAAATTTCTGATTAAAGGAAAACCCACATTCAAGTAATGATGTATTTAGGGTTATTATTTCGGTTTGATTTTTGTTTCTTTTCCTCAAAAATTTTTCTACTCTATTTCCCTTAAAATATTGTTCTATAATATGATTTAATTCTTTTTTTGTACATCTGTATTCTAATCCAAGGTACTTACAAATTTGTGAAAGCTCTTCTCGATACCAGTAGTATCTGTTAAATTCTTCAAACGATTTTATATCTCTAAAATCAGGTCTATTTTCTTCCAAATGCTCACCTCTACAACTCCAAATTTATCTTATTATACCATAGATAATAAAAGTCATCCCCTGGCTAATTTGCCCTATAGACCTAGTATCTCATATATCATAGTATGACATTGTCCTGTTTCATTTCATTCATTACTGCTTCTGTCACTCCTAAACTATTGTTTATATTAATTATTAGTCTAATTATAGGATGGCACACAATAAAACATACTACTATACCATAAGTCAGTCGATCTCTAATTATAGGGGGTGTGACACCCCCTAAGTCCATTGTATCCTATCTCATAAATTGATATAATCTTCTTGTAGTTCGATGAAACTACACTCAAAAACTAATCCTTTCTGTCTCTAATCCTCCTAATAGAAATAGAGACTCCTAATCAATCCCGTTCACATCATAATCTCCTATAAACCCAGATGTGAACAAACCTCCTTTACAACTAGGGCCATCGCTCTAGTTTTTTGTGTTTAAAAGTTACATGATGTCCTACTCACGCGCGTGCTGAAAAAAAAGTGATAGGCTATTCTACCCATCACTTGTTGTATGAATTTTACCCAAACAAATAAACGTGTCCATAAAATCATACTAACATCAGTCTCCCTTTTAGGAATAAAAATATACTGTTTAGGCAAACATTCCCTAATTTATATCTTATTATGGCATAATTAATTAAATTACCTAAAAAGGAAATAATGTATGAAACGGTATGCTTATGTTGCTCAAATGGATATGCGTGACTGTGGTGTCGCTGCCCTTGCCTCCATTGCCAAACACTACGGTTCTGACTTCTCACTAGCTCATCTTCGAGAACTTGCAAAAACGACAAAAGAGGGTACTACTGCCCTAGGTATTACTGAAGCTGCCAAAAAAATGGGATTTGAAACCAAGGCAATTAAGGCAAATATGGAATTGTTTGATATGACGGATATTCCTTATCCGTTCATTGTCCATGTCAATAAAGAAAGGAAATTGCAACATTTTTATGTTGTTTATAAAGCTAAGAAAGATTATCTGATTATTGGTGATCCAGATCCGAGTGTAAAAGTTACTAAAATGTCTAAGGAGCGCTTTAAGCAGGAATGGACAGGTGTTGCTATTTTCTTAGCACCAGCTCCTAGTTACAAGCCACACAAGGATAAGAAAAACGGTCTTTTAAGTTTTCTCCCTTTAATCATAAAGCAAAAAACACTAATTACCTATATTGTTTTAGCTAGCTTGCTTGTCACTTTGGTCAATATTGTTGGTTCTTATTATTTACAGGGAATTTTGGATGTGTACATTCCTAATAATATGAAATCAACTCTAGGCATTATTTCTCTAGGACTTGTCATCACCTATATCCTGCAGCAGCTCATGGCATTCTCCCAGTCCTATCTATTAAGAGTGCTTAGCCAACGACTGACAATAGATGTCATTTTATCCTACATCCGCCATATCTTTACACTACCTATGTCTTTCTTTGCAACTAGGAGAACTGGGGAGATTACCTCTCGTTTTACAGATGCTAACTCCATCATAGATGCTTTGGCATCAACTATCCTATCCCTCTTTCTAGATGTTAGTATCGTTTTTATTGTCGGTAGTGTACTAGTGCTTCAAAATATACAGCTATTTCTTTTGACACTCGTAGCTTTACCGATTTATACAGTCATTATTTTTGCATTTCTCAAGCCTTTTGAAAAGATGAACCATGATGTGATGCAAAGTAATGCCATGGTTAGCTCAGCTATTATAGAGGATATCAATGGTATTGAAACGATTAAATCACTAACTAGTGAGGAATTGCGTTACCAAAAAATTGATAGCGAGTTTGTTGATTATCTCGATAAATCTTTCAAACTAAGCATATATGAAAATGTCCAAACTTCATTAAAGCACGGTGCTCAACTCATTTTAAATGTTGCTATTTTATGGTTCGGCGCTAGCTTAGTGATGGATAGTAAAATCTCAATCGGTCAACTCATCACTTACAATACTTTGCTATCTTATTTTACAAATCCTATTGAAAATATTATTAATCTTCAAACAAAGTTGCAATCTGCTAAGGTTGCTAATAAACGTCTTAATGAAGTTTATCTCGTTGCTTCTGAATTTGAAGGCACAACTAGTATGACGTCAAAACTTTCTGGTAACATCACTTTTCATGATGTGTCTTACAGATATGGATTTGGGACCTACACTCTAAGTGACCTCAATTTAACTATAAAACAAGGAGAAAAAGTCAGTTTAGTTGGAATCAGTGGTTCTGGTAAAACGACACTTGCAAAGATGATTGTAAACTTTTATGAGCCTAACCAAGGCAATATTCGACTGGGTAATATGGATTTGAAAATGATTGATAAAAAGCAACTCCGTCAGTACATTAACTACCTTCCACAACAATCATATATTTTTTCAGGATCTATTTTAGACAATCTCACCTTAGGAGCAAGTCCAGACATTACTCAAGAAGATATCCTTATGGCTTGTCAAATTGCGGAAATTCGAGCAGATATTGAAGCTATGCCCCTTGGTTATCAGACAGAACTATCTGATGGAGCTGGCTTATCAGGTGGACAGAAACAACGCTTAGCTTTAGCACGTGCTTTACTAACCCAAGCTCCTATTTTGATTCTTGATGAGGCTACAAGCGGTCTAGATGTTTTAACAGAGAAAAAAGTCATCAATAATCTGATGCAGCTAACAGATAAAACAATTATTTTTGTCGCACATAGACTAAGTATCGCTAAACAGGTTGACCGTGTTATTGTCCTTGACAAAGGAAAATTAATTGAAGAAGGTAGTCACCAAGAATTGATCAATAAACAAGGCTTCTACTACCATTTATTCAAGTAAGGAGAGTTTTATGAACAACCACTTATTTCAATCAGCGGAGTTCTACCAACGTCGTTATCATAACTTTGCTACTATACTCGTGCTACCTTTGACGCTACTGGTCTTATTCATTGTATTATTTTCTTTGTTTGCTCATACAGAAATAACGGTAACAAGTACTGGGGAAATCACGCCAACAAAAGTAATCGAGGTTATTCAATCTACTAGTAATAATATTATCTCAACTAACAATCTTAAAGATAATAAGACAGTAAAAAAAGGAGACCTTCTCGTTAAATACTCTGATAAGCTCGAAGCTTCTCAGAGTAATAGTATTCAGCAGCAAATAGATAGAGATGATAGACAAGCTGCTGCTTTAGAGACGTTAATTAACAGTTTAAAACAAGGGACGAATCTTTTCGGAGATAATGATGAATTTGGCTACTCTAGCACAATCAATGCATTTTTAAACCAAGCGATTACTATTACTAGCCAAGTTAATCAAGCCAATGTCACAGTTGCAAAGCAAGAGGAAAGTGTGAATAAAGCTAATTCTAGTATTCCTAAACAAATAACAGAACTACAAACACAGGTCAACCAATATCAAGAACCACAATCAGACATTGACAATCTTAATCTGAAGCTTTCTAGTAATGTAACCACTGGAACTTACGATAATAGCGCTTCTTCACAAATAGAGACACTGCGAAATCAGCAAGTATCACAAGCTCAAGAACAGCTTAATCAAGTCAATAAAGACAAAGAAAGTCTTCAAGCCCAACTTGAACAAGCTAATATCAGAAAAGAAGCAACTAGCCTGTACGCTAACTCAAATGGTGTCCTACATCTCAATAGTCAAATCAAAGGCGAATCTTATATACCTCAAGGAACTGTTATTGGACAAATTTATCCTAATCTTTCTGAAGCTAAAAATGTAGCCATAACATACTATGTCAACTCAAACTATATCAACCAATTGAAAAAACAACAAACTGTAAGATTTACACTAAATACCGTTGGAAAAACTCCTACAGTTATAAAAGGAGAGATTGTCTCACTAGATAAAGCTACAACAGAAACAAAAAACGGTAACTTCTTCAAAGTAACCGCTAAAGTCAATGTAACATCACAAGATAGAGAAAATCTTACCTATGGTATGCAGGGAAAAGTAGTGAGTGTTATCGCTAAAAAAACTTTCTTCAACTACTTTAAAGATAAATTATTGAATAACAATTGAATCCTTATCGTTACGTTTTTTATCGGCTCTATAATTTCTGTAGTGGGTAAAACCACTGTAGAGATTATAGAGCTTTTTGAATGCAGACAAAAAGTCCCATAAGAACTATAATGAAAAGCAACCAAACCATCATTAGGAAGAACTTATGAGACTTATTAAGAATACCACAGAATTAATCGGAATTAAAGACCCTAACATCATTATTTCTCTTGTTTTTGAAACTGATACTCATATGCCAGAAAAATCTTGTTCAAGTGCATTCACAATATCGCTTCAGCTAGCCATACCAATCCTTGCCATATCTCAGATTTCTATGAGAAACGAAAAAGACAATCGCAGACAACTTCAACTAAGCCTCATACGATTGCCTCTATACATCGCCTTATTAGGACAATGTATTATCTTATAATACATAATAAACTTTACGACTATACTTTAGCCCAAAGTCATTAAAGTCGTCTATGCCCTATAATTCTAACACCTTGTTTCAAACAATACCAGATGAGGTGTTTTTTTAGCATGCCCATTTATGGATCAAAAAGTGTTAAAAATAAGACAGTAACCTCAGAATAGCTACTGTCTTATCTCTTTTTTTACTTAAAGTCTTGATAGACTTGACAAATGGTAGAAAGGAGCCGTTATACAGAACACAGTCTTTATTTAGTATTTATTTCTAATTATAAAATTCCCAATTCTTTCATACGTATTTTTAAGGTCTTTAAATGTAATCGTGACACAGGACAAGTGGTTCCCTCAAAAAACATCACTTCCTTCGTCTTTGAGTCATAACTAGCAATATTTTGAACATTAACAATAGCTGATCGGTCAACACGTTGAAAATGGTTCTTCGTATCCAATTGCAAAATTTCAGACAAGCTACCATAAAACTCTTTGATAAACTCACTAGTATAAATGACTAAGCGATGCGATTTTACAGAAGTTTGAATAAAAAGAATGTCTGAAATGGGAATGTTGATGCCTGGTCTTCCTTGATAACTATAATGTAAAATTTCCTCATGCTTATTCGTCTGTCCATGTTTTAAAACCTGCTCTAAGCATTGTTTGACACGTGCTCGATAATCTTTCTCAGGTAGGTCTTTTGTGATAAAATCAAGTGCTGAGACATGATTTTTAAAGACTAAAGGCATAGCTTCTGAAAGAGTTGTCGTAAAAATAATAACAGCATAGGGATTTGTTTCTCTAATAGTTTTTGCTATTTGAAATCCTTTGTCTCTATCTCCATCAATCTCCAAATCAAGGAAGTAAACTTGGTTGACAGCTTCCTTTTGTTTATAGTCTTCAAACTCCTCTAATGTTGTAGCGCACTCAACATAAATATGAAGGTTCAAGTTTTTTGCAACATCATAAAGCGCTGATTCTAGTCGCAACTGATGATGAATATTGTCCTCTAAAACAATGATACGCATACTCCACTCCTTTACTGAATCGTCATTATCTGAGTAAAGTCCTCTTGACCGACTTTCGTCTCTAAACTTAATTGAGGATAATCTCCCAATAATTTTTTGAGATTATACAAGCCCAATCCTCTATCGTCTCCCTTACTTGATACACCTTTTTCCCAAATACGACGTTTATTTAAAGGTATTTTTGAACGTGTATTATAAATCATAACTGTTATAACATTATTTTTATTTGTTATAGCAACCTCAACGAGAGGTTTATCAGCTTCTTGCGCTGCTTCAACTGCATTTGTTAGAAGGATTGATAATATCCTAATCATATCAAGCATAGAAATATCAACAACTGGAATATGCCCTGGTACATCACACTTGAAAGTGACGCCTTGTTTTTCAGCTTCTAACATCGCTTTAGCAAGAGCATTTCTAAAAGCCAAATCATCAATATTTTTCAAATCAAAGGCAGAATAGTCTAACTTTTGAAGATTTGCATTTGTGGTTAGCAAAACATCTTTGTAAACTAACTCTATCTCATTAATATTTCTTTCTTGGATAACTGGAGCTAGACTGGCTATAATACCAGCAAAATCATGTCTAAATCCTCGAATTTCATCATATAAACTACCAAGCTTATTAACAAACTGATTAAGCTCTTTGTTCGCATCCTCTCGTCGTTTAATCTCTTGATGAACCATGTAAGTATTTTGTTGAGATTTAAGATATTGAGCGACATATAAAAAGAGCAGCAGGTGAACCAAGGAAATGGTTGAACCAAACGTATTAATAAGAAATGCATGGTTTCCCATGATAATAGTCCACATAGTCATGGAAAGAAGTAAAGCAATAAAGATAATATTAGCTTTACAGACTATCTTTTTAAAATCATCTTTTTCTAGCAGATCAAACCTAAGGTCTATATTTTTTAAGACAAGAATGAGACAAAATAAAGGAACCAGATATTCGACAAAACTCACAGCTAAAAAAAAATTAAAAAACAAATGATAAAGACTATCCAAATCAATAATCTTAGTCATGACACTGCGAAAAAAGCGATGGAAAGTGTCATAACTAAGTACTATAAAAGCTGCATTAAAAAAGGAAAACGCTCTATTCTTTTTATTAGCCAGACGAAAAAGGATATAAAAATAGGCAATAAAAAGAAATGGTTCAAAAAAGTAGGGTAAATTGACAGCAACAAGGTAAATAGGAAAAAATAAAAGCCAATAAACTTTACCAATACTACAGCCCAGTTGCTTACAGGTAGCGTAAAACGGCAGATAAGCCATCAAAAGCATCTCAAGAATATTTAGTACCGTTATGAGCGCTACAAACACATAAGGTAACATTTACTATCCTATTCTCCCTTTTCCCCTACAATTAGTCAAATCACAAAAGAAATGATTGATATCATTGAAAATCGACATTCCTCCACCTTGAACAGTGGCTAATTCTTCATTCTTTAATACTTCAAAGTGCTTTTCTTCTGCTTTACGATGGTTTCCATTTAACATAAGATTTTCCTCTCTCCCAATCATTTTATTGTAAATATCATAAATGATCAATATGAAATAATTTTTTAGGAAATACCATTATTCTGTTATCACCTAAAAATACCCTTTATTCACGATAAAACTTTATTACAAATTCTAATCATCATAATAATACAACCTCTCACTATATATGAGCTTTTTATTCAATTATACCACAATAATCTTATTTTAATGAATTATTAATTGAAATGTCGATTTTTGTTCCTTAACTAATTTTATTCTAACTTTATTGCAAGCTTTTTATCATGTTCGCGCAAAGATACCTCCATGATATCATCTTTTCTTCATTTACATCTAAAACCATAAAGTATTGATGTTAGTATGATTTTATGGACACGTTTTGGTAGACTAGTATCTAACCAAAGGAGATGTCCAAATGAGCCAAAAATATACCAAAGAGTTCAAGGAAACAATTGTTCAATTGCATGAAGCAGGACAGCCTATTTCAGATCTAGTCAAAGAGTACGGAGTTGCCAACTAAACTATATACAAATGACTTCAGCTATACGGGAAATCTAAAAATCAAAATGTATCCCTTCATGAACTCCAACAAATGCGCAAAGAGATGGCTAAAATGAAGGAGGAAAATGAAATCTTAAAAAAGCCTTGAAGTTCTTTGCGAAGAAATAAAAGATTCTACTATCTTCCAAATGATTGATCATCTTTATGCTAGTCATCAGTTTTCTATCAAGGTGATGTGTCGCTTATTCCAAGTTTCACGGTTTAGCTACTACGCCTTTAAAACCACCAACCAAGCCAACGAGATCAAGAAAATAAACTTCTTAAAAAGGAGATTATGATCTCTTATCTTGCTTCTTCTAAGCGATATGGTGCTCCAAAGATCCATAAAGATTTATTGGAAAAGGGATACCAGATTTCCGAAAAGAGAGTACAAAAACTGATGACTGAATTAAATATTCGTTCGATCGTTAGAAAGAAATACCGACCTGCTTCATTGTCAAAACAAGAAGCAAAAGAATACCCCAATTTGTTAAAACGTGATTTTTCAACAGATAAAATCAATCAAAAGTGGGTAACTGATATGACATATATTTACACACTTTCGGATGGCTGATGTTATTTATCAAGTATTTTAGATCTTCATTCTCGAAAAATTATTGCTTGGAGACTTTCCAGACAGATGGAAACACGACTCGTTATAGAAACACTACAAGATTCCTTAAGTACGCGAACTGTAGCAGATGGGCTTATCCTTCACTCAGATAGAGGGAGTCAATATACAAGTAAGGAATACAATGATTATCTTGAACACCACAGTATTCGACACTCCTATAGTGCCAAGGGATGCCCATATGACAATAGTTGTATAGAGTCGTTTCACGCTACGATTAAAAAGGAGTGTATTTACGCCAAAACTAATGTTGGTTATAAAGATTTTCAGACCTGTTACAATAGTATTTTTAAGTATATTGAAGGTTTTTATAATTCGAGGAGACGTCACAGCAAACTGAACTATATTTGTCCGAATGAATTTGAAAAACAAAATGCTTAGTTAATAGCACTCCTTCTACGAGCTTATAAAATTCATTTTATGATCTCGTAGAAGAGCGCTAGCCTTCAAACTTTCCTCCCAAAATGTGTCCAAAATATTGACAGAATTCCAGACAGAGACGTACTGTTATAAATTTTAAAGTAGAAAAATTAGAAAATGTACAAGTATAACGGGAAATGATAGATACAGAATGTATAATAAGAAATCAGATATAAATACTTAATATTATTGTAATTACAGTATATAATATCTCTGTTGATATAGGAGTATCATACATTTTAGGCTTTATTGATATCATTTCAGGAATTATCATAGAATGTAAACGTTTTTACGATATACTATAAATGTCTCGAGATAAAGCAATTTTATTTAGGAGGTATTCGTTATGAATGCAGTGTTAAATCAATTTGAAGTTATGGATGATATTAAGCTTTCTTCTGTTGAAGGTGGTGGATGGGTAAGATGCGCCCTAGGAACGGCTGGTTCCGCTGGTTTAGGATTCTTAACTGGATCTGGGGCTGGTACCTTTACTTTTCCTATTGTTGGAACTATATCTGGCGGTGCAATTGGCGGATGGTCTGGCGGCGCAGTTGGTATCGCAACTTTTTGTTAAATTTTTCAACTAATGAAAATATTAAGTGTTTTTATAAAAAATATACTTCTTATATTTTTTATAATACTAGGTTGTATCAATATATTTAAAGACCAGACCATTTTCTTGAAAACTTTAAATATAATTGGGCTATTTGGATTTGTCATAATTGCTTTTAGAGTATTTAGTAAAAATAGAAACTAATTCATACTCTAGAGTATAATCGTACTTTACGATGAATATTATATGATAATCAGAAACAATGAGCAGTGATGGACTTCTGTAATTTTAAAGTCTGTCATTGCTTTTTTATTTTATTAGCGAGTCAAAATAATAAAGTATTCTTCTCCTTCCTCTGTAAGGTTCACATAAAGAGATCGAACAGAAAGTATTAGTATTTACACATGAATGGTTAACCTAATATTTTTAGGGCATGTTCATGACCACATAGGTAAAGACACTTCAGTGTAAACGTTTTTGTGACATATTGAGTATGCCAGAGTTGCAACGAGACAAACTAAAATGAAAAGGAGATATTGACTATGATGACAGCAATGGAACAAAATGTATAATAAGAAATCAGATATAAATACTTAATATTATTGTAATTACAGTATATAATATCTCTGTTCTTATTTAAGATTCTATAGTTTTGATATTTAGTACAAGATGAGTATAACTGTAACATTACGATGGTTATTATTAACTATAGTGGGTTGATAAAAACTATGTAAGAGAGAACGAGATTCGTTCTCTCTTTATGTGTTCAAAGTGATGAGAATCTTAATTTTAAAGTTTTTGAAGTTACGAAATCCGAAAACCTACTGTTTGATGTCCTTGATAAGTTTATTGGTAGCTTCCAGTTTAGTGTTGAAATAAAAAGTGTCAATCAAGACCTAATTATAACATTTTAGGCAAAAACGTAAAATAATAGAAAGCCTGTGCTATACTTATCCCATCTTAAGAAATAGCTTAAGATAAAAATAAAAAAAGGAGACAATAGTAATGAATACTATTAAAGACTTTAAAAGTCTAAACACTGACGTATTAGCTACTGTTGAGGGTGGCGTTTGTAGACCTGTTTTATATGGAGCAAATGGCTATGGTTGTCTAGATACTAGGACTCATCAATGGCGTTATGTCGTTACCACTGGAAATGTTCAAGCAACTGTTAACACAGTTGTTAATGGCTGGATGAGGTATGGACCATGGATTCCTCGTCCATAATTAAAGGTTGATCACTTACATAAGGGGACCATAAGCAGATGATAAGCACACATAGTAATAAAAAAGAAGTTAAATTGACAAAATTGCTTGATGATTGTCTTGATTCTAAATTGTCTCAGTCTGAAAGGGTGATTTTACAAAAAGCTAAAAGTGATTTAGAAAAAAAGAGTTCTTATTTTCCACGAATTGTAGCTGATTTGGAATCTTCACTTCGTCCTTTGGCAATTAATCAAAAGTTATCAGATAGTGTAAAGCTCCTCTATATGACAATTACTAGTCATGAATATAAAAATAAAGGACTTGGAATCGGTTTGATGAGTATTGGACAATGGTTGTGAGTTTATTTTAGATAAAAGAGCTATTCTCCATTTGTTGAGTGCGAACTTTATTTTATTCCAATATTATGAATTAGTTGACAATAACTTAAACTAATGGGATAGTAAGGCTGGTTAGTGTCATAAAGCGAAATGCAAACGTTTGAGACTATAGTAAGTCTTATTATATTAAAAGTTTCAAGCTGAGCTTGTTCAATGGTTGTGAAATGAGCATCATTGACAAGCTCTCTTTTGATGTCTTATTTTCTTTCTAGATAATTCTCGAAATCATACTCTAGTATATTTATTGAGAGCTTTGGTAGTATGAACGATAAATCCTTCTTTAGGTAATACCTTCTCGCTTAGAAACATTTATGTACAAGATTGAGACGCATTAATGAGAAAAGGTCGACAGTTAGAGTATCTATATTTGTAGTATCTTCCCTTAGCAAAGAATTCTAACTGATGAGGTTGTGTTCTGCCCCATTTATGATTAATCTTTGTTTTTTTTGCCCAAAAAGCACCTTTTGGGCAAAAAACTATACCTTTTAGGAAAAGAAGAAAAAAGAGAGTTTCTTTTATGATATAGTCTTAAGACAGGAAACTTAAAAAGTGAAAGGATGATAACTATGATCAAAAAGCAACTAAAACAGATAACAGTGTTAACAAGTATCTTATTTATAGCTAACTTTCCAAATGTTTTAGCAGATGAAACCAGTTCTATAGATCAAAAAACAGCGATTATAACTGAGGATACGGTTGGTCAAAATAATTCAACCGTTGATGAAATACCAGAAATTACTGAATCCACAGATAGTTTTACACAAGTACCCGCAGTCGTTTCTGAAGAGGCCACAAGTACTAATATGGAAACACCTGTTGCTGAAGAAGCGTCCGATATAGAAGCTGAAGCTGCTCCAGAAGTTACACAAGAGCAGTATCAAGAAAATGTAGAGAACTTAACTAAAGTTTCTATCAATGATGTATATCAAATGTTTACCCCTGATGAGAATAAACATCTTCTTTATGTTGGGCGTCCAACTTGTTATTACTGTCGCCAATTTTCACCAGAGTTGAAAAAATTAAATCAATTAACACCAGTTGAATACTACAATACAGATGGTGAAGATTTTGATAAGAATGCAAGTGATTTTCTTTTCGGTACTGTGGGTATCCCTGGAACACCAACTCTTATTCGTCTTGAAAATGGACAAGCTATCTCTGGCTGGGTTGGCGGCGGCGGAGCCGATGATATTTATCGCTATATGTTTAAAGATCTAGATAAAAAAAGTAGTGAGGTAGCTTTTACTGAGAGTAACGTAGGCAACAGCGAACAAGAAAAGCAACTCCCTAGCGTTGGAGAAAAAACCGAAGCTACTAACAAAAATACAGGTGTTAGCTATACTACTTTATCAATAACGCCTACATCTTCAAATGAAAAATCTATTGGTACGGCAATAGTTGCGCAGTCAAATAATCTTCCTAAAACGGGAGATAAGAAAGATTATTTGACAATTATTGGAGGTATTATGTTGCTGATAGTCTATGGACTACTTAAGAAAATTGATAAAAAGTATATCAGTTAACAAATAATCACTTGTTTTCAAGGGAGATCAAATGAACTTTCTATCACTTAAGACAAATTCTAGAGTTTATCAGTTTGCTCTTGAAGATATTTATTACATTAAGACAATCAAGGAGCATAAAATTGAAGTGGTAACGATTGATTGGTCTTATTCATTTTCTTCAATACTTATATTGAAAAGTGTAGGAGGTAACCATTATGAACAAAGTTTATTTTAAGAGATAAATTGTAAAACATAGTGCAACAAAAACTCTAAGCAGGCTCTGCCTGCTTAGAGTTTTTTGTGTTTAAAAGTTACACGATGTCCTACTCACGCGCGTGCTGAAAAAAAGTGACAGGCTATTCTACCCATCACTTGTTGTATGAATGGGGCCTTAAGGGATAGCTAGACGATTTTAGCAGCTCTCACTTACTAATTCAGACACGCAGACCAAACAGCTCAATTTTACACCTTGAATATACAATATAAGTGCACAATAAAAACTCATAAGATTTTCTAGTAAAATAGAATTGAACGAACTAGTTACGAAAGGAAATCTTATGAGCTACCATCATTTTACCATAGACGAGCGTGAAAGTATTCTCGTTTACCGTACGCAAGGCCTAAATTTTTCTCAAATTGCTAAATTACTTCATCGTCATCCGTCTAGTATTAGTCGTGAGTGGAAACGACATCTAAAAGAAGGAAGCTATTCTCCAAGTCATGCACAGGAATCTTACCATATGGCTAAATCACACTGTGGGCGGAAACGTATGCTTGAAATAGATCACAATTTAAGCAATACCGTCAAACATCTATTTCTCGATTACCAATGGTCTCCCGAAGAAATAGAAGGTCGGTTGCGATTAGAGTATGGAAGAACTATTATTAGTTATCAAACAATCTATAGAGCCATTTACAGAGGGCATTTTGATGATAACTCACTATCTCATGGTGCTCGTGGTGTCATTCGAAAGCTCCGTCATCGTGGTAAAACACGTCATACAAAAGGTTATGTCGAAAATAGAGGGAAAATCTCTATATCTCATACAATTCACGAAAGACCAGAGAATGCTAATAACCGAACTAGAATAGGAGATTGGGAAGCTGATACTGTTGCAGGTAAAACTGGAAAAGCTTGTTTAGTGACTCTAACTGACCGATATTCTCGTTTTCTAAAAATCCGGAAGGTAGCTGTCAAAAAAAGCAAGTTGGTAATAGAAGCTATGGTAAAAATGTTAGAACCCTTGACCAAGCATACAGTAACTCCTGATAGAGGGAAAGAATTCACGTATCATCAGAAATTGAGCGATCAATTGAACATTGAAGTCTATTTTCCTGACCCTCATGCTCCATGGCAACGAGGAACCAATGAGAACACGAATGGATTACTTAGAGAATATTTTCCAAAAGGGAGTGATCTAACATTGGTTGATAATCAGACTATTCAGCTGTGGGAGAACAAACTTAATAATAGGCCACGAAAATGTCTTAACTGGAAAACACCTTATGAAATATTCTACGGGGAAAGTATGCACTTAATTTGACAATTCAAGATACAAAAAAAGCGTAGGAGAATTTCCTACGCTTCACGCTATGTTGAAATTTCACAGCGTTTCCATTAATCCCTAATGAGGGAGACTCATGGAACAAATAATCATTATCTAATACTATTATACTAAAAGACTAATTCTTTATCAATAAAAAACATAAATATCTTTATATTTTGTGGTAGTGTAAAATAAGTTGTGTAAACACAAAAAGGAATTTATCAATTAGAATATCGTCATAAGCAAGTTCACCACCATTAGCAAAATCATGCAGGAATTTAGTAGGTTTTATACTTCTACCATTCTTACCAATTGGTTCAAGCCCAGTTAGGTGCATAAACTTACTTTCCTTGAACCTCTCTACCATACCTATTAATTTTGCTCAAATCACTTTCACTAACAGACCGGTATTTGGGTGTTTTTCTTGACTTTAAGCCACCTTTTATGCTAATGTTTATATAGCGAGAGGATATCGTAGGACGACTGGTAACAGAGCGTTCAAAGGTATCAGTTTCTGGTACGGGTGTGGGACTGCCTTCAGCTTCAGGCTGTAAAAACCCCATGTACAAAGAAGTCCTCTCTTTTTTTTATTTGCTCCTGACTATGCTCAGGGGCTTTTTTTGTATCCTCAATTTGATTGTGTGGTCCTTGCTCGGTTTCTGTTACTAACATATCAATTTTGTCAACGACTAATTTACTATCCATAAAATAAACCTCTCTATCTTCTTTTAAAAACACTTACAAACTAAACAAGGGCTTTATGATCTTCATGCCTATGCTCACTTAAAAGCACTTCACCAAATTGTACCCCGCTATCTTCACTGACTCGTTCCTGGCAATCGACACAATACAATTCTCTAGCCAATCGCTGTTGTCGCCCACCTACATAGACCACCTCTTCCATTCCAGGCAACATATAAGGTAGCATGGTGTCAACCAGCTCATCAAAATGTGATTCATCGTTACTTAAAAAGAAACGTGCAGGATGATCACTATTATCAAAATCTCCAATGGCCACAAGACTATCATCTTCAGTCAAGAGATAGTAATAAGCAGCTGTGCGGTCTTCTGTGTATCGAAAGAATAAATGTGATTCATGACAAAATGGGCATGTTTTATACTTATGACCAATAAATGATTTTAACCAACGTACAAGCAAATCCGATAAAGAAGCTTTGATTCCCTTAAACCAGAACAAGACATTAGGTAGAATGAAACCAACAATTATAGGGATGACAGTTAGATTATTGTCTACCACCAAAAGATAAAACTGGAACATGGCTGTTAGTCGTAGAAACCAGACAATCGTATTAAGAAAAATCTGATTCGTGCCACTCAGAAAAGTACTGACAACTGTAGACTCTTTATTCTTCACAAAAGTAAGAGTAACACACTTGATGGTAAACATAACTACAAACATAATGACATAGGCTAACATTCACTTACCTCATTTTCAGCATCAGTAAATTCAGAAGCTACACCTCCCAAAAGAGAGATTAACTTAAAAGCACCCAAGGTATTATCTTGACTTAAATTGGTAAGCATACGATCCAGAGTCTTTAGACAACGTTTCTTCTCTGAGAGTTTTCGTCTATCCAATAAAGCACTATCTTCTAAGTCTTCTGTGTTACTAGAGGAACGTAGTTCATTTAGATCATATACATCACCAACGTCTAGGACTGATAGCTTACGAAGCACCCTAGAAACGACTAATGAAGAATAAGTCTGCGCGTGCTCTAGACGTTCAGCAGACTCTTTCAACCTTTGAATAATGGTGTTTCTTTTGGCAAGTTCTTCCTCATCTAAAAGCAAAGCATCCAAGGGAAAGAGTTGTTCCACGATTGTCTTTTGACCTGGTACAAAAGTGTTACTTTGTCTCAAACCAGTGCTAGGAACAAAATGCTTTCCGTTAACAACTATAAGTCTCTTTCCTAACCACTTGTCGACGAAGCCACGCTCACTAGAAACTATGACACCATCCATTCGTGTTATTTGGACAGCAACCTCGTCACCTGCTTTTAGGCTAGCTATCCATTCTGAAATATCTTTTTTTGATAAATACATTATTTTGTTTCCTCCTTTGCAACTGACACAATATCATGGATAGCATCCTCATCAAGACGAGGTGCAGCATGTTTTCCACCTGCCATTCGTTCAATACGTTTAGACCATCCACCAGAGTTCTTATCCTTATGATAGATAACTGCTGTTGCTGCTTTCTCTACTCCCATAGCTTTAGCTAAATCCTTGCCACTTTCATCAAGAACATTAACATAGATAATCTTGTTTCGTTCTTTTTCAGTTAAGCTCTTATTGAGTACTGGAATTGATTTTTGACAGTAAGGACAATCAGGACGAAAGAACACATAGATCTCTGAAGCTGTATTTTTCTTATAAGGATAAATGACATTATCTTCTTTAAAATAATCAAGCTGGTTTGATGTAATCTTTGTTGCGTGGAAACTTTGTTGCGTGAGTTCCTGATCAAAAACCGTCGTAACCATACGATTACTATAACTGTATTCATTCTTATAACTAGAGGTAAAACCAATCAGAATTACAGGTAACATAAATAGCCCAAGAACAATTTTAGTCGATGTAAACTGGTGGGCATGGTCCACACCTTGATATACGATATAAAAGGTCGTAAGAACCCAAGGTAAGATAATTCCAAAAAGCAAACCAAACCAATCAAACGGAAATGAATAGACAATCCTATGGTTCACTACAACAACCGTTAAAATAGATAACGTCACAAGGATCGCATAGCTAATATACCACCCCTTGTAAAGAGGATTATCCTTTAATTTGGGGAATGCATCACAGAGGGATTTCCAAGCAGATTCAATTTTTATTTTCATTAATTACCGTTACCTTTCAATCTTTTTTATCTTTAAAACAACACCTGATACTTACAACAAATTCAAACTATCATGTGACTTTCCTACATACTTTTAAATAGTTGAGAGAATGATAATATGTTGCAGTTGCTGCGCGTGACTTATTCTTTTTTCGCTGATAAGAATTCATCAACCTTCTTGATAACCTCGTTATGTGGGACAAATAAAGTATAGAGCGTTGGGATGATTAATACCGTTTGTAAAATAATTTCCATCACATTATTAAGTGATAGAGAACGCCATGATAGGAAAAAAGTAACTACCATAAACAAGTACAAAATAAAATATGTGACAAGAATCAACCAAGCAATCGTTAGAAAAATAAAGTAGTGGATTTTTCCAATAGCTGCATCACTAACTATGGCTAGCCTTTTCAAAATCTTTGGTCTTTTTACTACGATTACAACTACAAGCGAAACAACTAACCATACTAGTCTTCTCCCTAAGTATTCCAAATAATCCATTTACAAACACCTTTACTCTATCTATAAACAATAATGAAATAATCATCAAAAGGGAGTTTGATTTTTTCTGGTAAAACCTCTTTAGGGAATACAATGATCATATGTTCATACTCTATTGAGAATTCTTCATATAAACTAGTTAAGTGTGGAATCAAGTCATTTTTGATATATGCCATAGGTATCATAGGGTACTCTTTCAATTCCCATGAGTCAGTTTCAACAACAGCTGATAACTGGAATTTATCATCATCTAAAGGTTCTGATATCTCCTTTACAAGATAATCTATTTTCTGCAGTTCAGAAAAATCATAAGCATCGCAATCACACCAATCTTTATGATTTGAAAACATCTTTTCTTGAATGATTTCGACAATAACGTCAGAAGCATTTGTTGTTGTTTGACTGAATAAAGAAATATTTTTACGCTTTAACATGTCATGTCCAGTCACACCTTCAACCTCAACCTCATTTACATATTCCAAAAAGTTCATTAAACGTTTAGATACTTGCGTATTATCTTTACGACTACTCTCAAAAACGAAAAATAAACTAGAATTTTCGAATGCTGGTTCTTCTGCGTAACCAAATATTTTAGAAAGTAGAATTGTTTGACGTTCTGTTGCTCGGTCATACTCAATAAAAAAAGGGTTATCGTTCACAAATACAACAGCATCAGGAACCATTAAAAGATTAACCCGACTAATAGGAAATACGACTTGTATGTTAAGGTCGTAAACAGACTTGTCTTGGTTTTTAAAAAAAAGCTTGTTTAAGATTTTAGCAACTAAACGTCTGGTCTCTAGATCATGAATATTTACGGTTTGAGGTTTTCCTCCTAGAAGATTATTACTGACAATGCTATATACTGACCTATCATATTCTGTCGTTGTCGTCAGCAACCGTATTTTATCAATACCCTTAATCATAGTAAGCAACCAGGTACTAAAGCCTTTGTTCAGATAATATATTTTTCTCTTACCGCTTCTAGCATCCGAACATGCTGAAATAGGATGATTCACCTTCCCAACAAGACGATAAAACCATGAATTAGGGGTTTTAGATTTTCGAGTTACTGCAGTATAAATGAGGTCTATGATTTCCTTATCAAAATAACCAAACCTTAGTAGATGATAAAAGATGATAAGCTCCTCTTCTGAAAACGACAGAGAGATATTTTGATTTTTTGAAACAAAATAAGTAGCTATTTTATTCCTCTGGGTGTAATGAATTTTATTTTTTTTATTTGAAATAAGTGAGGTAAAATCTCTATTTTTTATATCTTGCATTTTGTAGTCCTAAAATAGTCAATCAATAGGGTATATAGTCTGGTCTTTTTTCGAAGAGTGCAACGATTACTTTTAAAATCGTGTTATGCCTTTGCTATTGCCCTACACAAGCATTCTCTTGTGCCCGTAAAATGCTGATTGATACTTTCATCTCCTCTCATTCATAACGTCGTAGTTTATTTTTATAACGATAATCCCTAAAAAACATGGTTTATTCTAGCTAAATAGTAGCCACTATTTACTCATTTATGATTTACGAGTTTCTAATATTAGTCGTCAACCCAATAAATACCGTAAACTCTTAGACTTTTGTTCTCTCTGTACTTTCATTCATAAATTCTGGTTATTACATAACACTCGTAACAACCGGTTTTATGGGGTTTTAAGCACTTAATAACTACATTTAGGATTCATTTATAATAGGTCGCTATAGTGTTCAGTATACCCTAGAATAGATTATTTTCAAGGGAGTGACATGGGTTGACTTTTAATATTCTTGCTCTATACTATTAGATATAATTAATAATTAAGGAGCAAATTATGGCAGGAAAAAACAAAAAAACTGAATCAGATTTTATTAAGGAAATTGAGGCATACGAACAACAAAAAAAAGATGCTATGGAACAGCTTAAGGCCTATCAAAAATCACAAACTGATAAACTAGGTCAGCTCTATTTCGAATTGAAAAAACTAGAAAATCCAGATTTATCTATTGATGAGTTAGTTGTTGAAACACAAAATAAGGTTAAAGAGGTAAAGAAAGAAATTAAGAATAAAAAAGCTGCAGAAAAAGCAAGAAAGGAGGCTGAGAAGACTAATAAAGAAACATATAATGACTCTCAAAATTAGAACAAAAGCAACGGAAATCCGTTGCTTTTTATGTTATCTAAAAACCTTCTTCTTCATCAATAGCCATTTGTTCTACATTACTTTTTAAAGTTTTAGTTGCTTTCTCACGAGCTACACGAGAGAGTTCTTGAGGTAATTCAAACTCTTGATTAGGTGCTTGAATATTTTGAGTATCGACTGTTTCGGGTGTAGATGATGGAGCTAGGATCACTCTTTGAGTTATTTCTTTATCCTCTAACTCACCAATATCATTTTTGCTATTTACAGTTTGTTTTTCTTCAACAACTGGTGGAATTTCAGAGATATCGACCTCCACTTTTTGCTCAGTGTCCTCTGTCATCTCTTCTCTAATTGAAGTGTTTTCTCTATGTTCTGTCATACTTTCGTTGACTAAGATTGTTCTTTTAACTGATGGAGAATCATCTTTTTTACCAACTGTATCATTTACATTACTATCAACATTTGGTACCTTAACATCCATAATTGCTTGCCATTCTTCTTCAGTAAAATCACTTTCATAGAGGTGACTTTCAGACTCTTTTTGAGCGTAATATTCTATCACTTCTGCTCTCCACAACTTGTATGCTTTTGCAATTTCCGGTTCTTCCTCTCCAAGCCCATAAACCTTATTGAAAGGTGTATGTGAGACAAAAGAGTCCTTTGAAATATCCATTTCAAAATGCGGAGATGTTGTCAAATAAATCATATTTGAGACTTCATCATCACTGACGATAACACCACCAACTTGGAATTTCTCTAGGTTATTTGCATCTCTGGCAGTGAAGTTATCTTCTTCTACTACTTCCTCTGAAGTCGCACTTGAGTTCCCTTGATTCCCTGCTAAGAGATCATCGTTTGCTGCACGTTTGGTTTCTTTAAGTGAATAATGTTTTCCTCCTGAACGTAGATTAATGAACTCTACAACCTTTGTTGAGGTTTGTTGGAAAGTAAAGGCATTACGATAAGACATCTTGATTGCATCAGCCCCAGATTCGCCAATAGAATCCCTAATTTGTTCATCATGTTGATAAGCATGCATAACTGGAACATGGAACTTACGAGACTCATCTAGGAAGTTACTATCATTACCTGGCATCAAGTAACCATTCTTTTCATCTTCGTAAAAAGCAAAGAATGGAGACTTATCTGGGAGACGTCTTTGAGCAGCATTTTGCATAACTAGTGTCACCATCTGTGCTACCATTCGAGACTTTTCTTTACCAAGAACACCTTTAGCAGAATTGACCAAAATCATTCCACCCGTTTTTAAAACAATATCTAAATCTTTGGTACTTTGAGAGAAAAATACACGACGGATTTCTGGTGAAGATGATAGGTCATCAATAACTGCTTTTAGACCAGACACGTTAGCATCAAAGGTATAATAATATTCCTCTGTGTACGAATTTAATTGATGAGCATTGATGAAATAATCATAAGAACTTTGGAGGTTTTCAAGTTTATTTCTTTCATCATTAAATGCGTTTATAGCTTCATGAACATTCTCTGGTCTAAGGATAGTATCAAAGAGTTGTTCGTGTTCACGATTGTACTCTGATTCCTCTAACCACTTTTCTTTTTCCTGCTCTAAGAACTCTTCATGCTTTTTCAACGTTTCTTCAAAAAGCCTTTTCTTTCGATTGAGTAATTGTTCAAAAACTGCAATATAGGCTTCAATCCAATCACTAGAACGCAACATATTTGAGAATTCAGTTAGTGTTGGAGATTTACCTTTTAACATGTAGTTTATTGGGGCATCTGGTATCAATGCTACCTCTTTAATGACCGTAATGATATTATCAGTAAGTTGTCCTTCTTGGTTAAGGAAGAAAGAAGAACCAGTCCCACTTGGATCACTAAATCGTTTAAATAAGTCTCGAACAGCCCCTTTCACCTGAGTAGTATCTCCATCCAAAATATTTATTGCACCAGTTCCTGGGTTAGTAGGATCTAGAGTCCAAATCATTTCATCAGGGAAGCCCATTTTATGAGCGTACTTAACAATTGTGCCATACATCGAACCTGATGGTTCAGTCATATAAATACCATTTGTAAGCTCTGCAGCATAACCATTGTTATACCACTGCTCCAACAATTCACGTCTTTTTTTCTTACGTTCAAACTCTGTGCTAAAGAATTCTTGTTCCAGTTCTTTATCTACTTTCATCAAATACTTACGATAGGATAATAGATAGTATTTCATATTTTCCATATCCTGTAGCATTGCTGGAATCAGAATCGTTGCCGATTTACCAGTACCAATCAAACCAAAGATAATAGTGTGATAAGTCCTCTCGTTAGCGTGTAAAATCACTTGCTCTCCAGTTTTAGAGTTAAGTCCCATAACCAAATTTGCTTGACCTTTTTCATCTTGATTATGAACAATATTACTTAATACACTATCTTGGAAGTAACGTCCTCCTAGCCATTGCTCAACAAGTTTCTCATAGGTTTTTTCAGCAATCCCAGTCGCATAGCTATTGTAAAAAATAAGACCAATTGCTCCAATCGGAGTTAACAATAACAAACTGTTGAACCAGTCAGCTCCTATTAAGGGTTTTAGGGTATGATAACTTAATACAATACCTGTCTGACTTCCATTTGGTATCGACCAGGGCATATATTTGAGATAATTATCTGCTACATCATACATACGATTGATGAGGGATAAGATAAAGTTATTGATTGTTAGTACATATAATCCAGAAGATATAAGTACTGCTGCTAGTGCTGCTCTTATAGCATACTTAGCAATAATCTTCTTTCGTTCTGCTCGTTTTAGGGTATCATATTTTTCAAATAACACGAAAATTTGACGACTTGTAACATTACTGTGCCATACACCAATGTATAAAACTAAAGCCATATTAACGAACAAAAATATAAATAAAGATATAAATACCCAATTAGGTAAACGCCATCTAAAGATAAACATAATAATATTGAAAGCAAATAATCCAAAAGATATATGATATACCCAATCAATATATTTTCGCCAACAATACAGTAAGATATCTATAGTTCGCTTACCATTTGTATAATAACGATTAAAAAATAATTTTAAGATTTTCCGCATAAAGCACCTCTCTAGTAAGCAAACATTTTTTTCAAGACTTCCATAAATACAACAATAGCAATCGGACTTATTATTCCAAGTCTAATGAATAGATTTCGTCGAGGTAAGCTTGTTGTTTTCTTACCTTCTGTAATCAACCATTGATAGTGATATATGTATCCCTGTATGAAACCATATGCAGGTAATATTCCAACTGCTAGAATTTCTATTAGGGTAAAGACCTCTACGAAACTAATCATAGAGAAGTCACCACTATGTGTTCCTCCCTTTGATATCATTGCGAGTCCATAGATAATAAAAATAGGGATAAAAGTAACGATATATAAGAATAAAATTGATTTTAAGGCAAAATTTACTCCCATGATTTGTTTCTCTGGATTATTGATAGATTTAGCATAACTCCACCTACCGATACCGATGAAGACCAAGGTAATAGGTAAGACATACCGAAAAAAGACTATCAAATAATAGACAATAGCATTGATATTGTGATGATTCATGATCCCTCCTTGTTAAATTTTTCTGTTCCGAACGTAAACAAAAAGTTCCCATTTCAGAGGGAACTATATGCGACTCAACTAATAAAAAATGTCGATAAGATTTTACTGTTCACACGATTTGGATAGAAACTATTGAAACGTGATTTGATACGAAACAGACATTTTTTCTCTTCCGTATTCTGTGAATTACTGCTCACTTCTTCAGTTTTTTTAGCCACTCGACGCCCCCTGCTATTTGCGTCTACCCAGCGATAATGAGCATCTTGAATAACAACTGAAATTTCATCTCCTTGCTTAAAAGGAACTCTATTTAAAGAACCTGAGTCCTTCATTTTAATTTTGATTCCTGGAAAGTCAACCAACTCTACTGTATGTAGACTTTGTGGGTCAAAACTGATAAATCGCACTTTAAACAATCGTCCTATGACTTTCTTATTATCGATCATCTCAATCAAAGCATCTTGAGGTGCTTCTTCGAGAACTTTCATATCTCCCTCAATACGAATATAGTCATGGATAATGTGACGTTCTCTTTGATTTGGACTTGGTTTTTGGGTATTGGCCCCGGTAATTTTAAATTCCACCCTATCAAAGACTGATACTACTTCGTCTAGGTTAACAAATGAAGAATCACACTCATAACTTACCCTATGTTTTGGAATAAATACCGTTTGTAATTTTTTGGTCATTACCATGATACCTGCATTGCTACCATTGTTAATCACGGCAGATACAATACCTTCATGAGTACGTTCTAAGATGTTTTTTCTATCTCGATTACGAGAAGAGTTATCTTTACTCTTTTCAATTTGCTGAAGAAGTTGATAATTAGTTAACCACTCAGCTAACTCAATACTACCTTCAACAACATAGTTTGATGGGTTATTGATTGTGAGTTTATAATTGTCGATAGTTTGGATATGGATTTCAGTTAATTTACAAGGAAAAATCCGTCCAACCATTTTAAAGAAATCTTTTGGCTGGCGGAAGCCTGATTCAGTTTGTTTAATATAAACTGCTGTTCCAGCAAGTTCTCCATTTTGGATACGCCCTACTAACATATCGCAGAAAGCTACACCTTCACCGATAGGGCGACCATTTCTATTTCTAGGAATAAATGGCTGTGTTTCAAGCACATTTTCTACCACAACTGATACAACCTTATTAGTTGCTTGTTCTAACAAATACTCATCTTCAGTATTTCCAAGATCAATATATGGGAGTGTATAGTTTCGAATGATATCTGAAACTTCTTCTGGGACACATTCAATTTCTGGTTGCTCAAACCATTGTTCTTGTTCATCTTTCCTATCTGCAATAACCAATGTTTTAAATTTTTGCTCCCCTAAACTAGCATAATGGACGTTCTCATAACCGTCCTCTCTTATAAGTTTAAGTGCTTTCATATGTTTCTCCTTTAATGTCTTTTTTGACATTAAAAGCATAACAAAAAAGGTCACTACCTGTAAGATAGTGACCCCCCTTGACTTTTGTTAATTCATAGCGATAAGAAGCCCAACACCCAAGACTACAATTGGTGTAATTAAGGCGAAAATTGAAAAGATTTTCTTGGCGATACCGATGGTAACATATAAGAAACTCGCTAATGTTAGTAATAGAACCAAGATCATAAACATAATTCTCACCCTTTCTTCTGGCTCTGTTTTAATTATTATTATATAGATTTTTGATATCAATGCAAGGCTAGAGAGCAACAAATGTAAAGATAACTGATTATAAACTACTTTTTCCCTTTGGAATAATACTTCGCTTGGGTGGTAAACCCAATCTAATATAATACTTTAGAGGGACTTTGGGATACATCACTAAAAACTTTTAAGAACTACTAGTGCAGCCCTGAGGTTTTCAAAAGACAATAAAACTCCAACACTGATTAATGTACAGGTAGGTTAGTGCACCTTTTCGATATTAAAAAAGTAATCTAGATATCCACTAATGTCATTAGTAAATCCTGCTAATGACTTTTTTATATCAATAACACCTAAGAGTTCGAGATGTTCATTGAATATTCTTTTATAATCAATGTTTGGTATCAATAAAATAATTTGTGCACTAACGTTACACCGCCTAATTTTTTTGACTTTTTTCCCATAGTTACATCCATGTGTAAGTGTGATAAAATATAGACAATTGGTTGCTGTAGTAATTCTTAACGAATTAAAATGATTACTAATTTTAACTTTCAACTTATATTTTCTTATATACCTTTTTACAGTAATCAACAACCAAAAGTGCTTTACAATATTGAGCATACTTCTCCTCCAATTCTATTTTTATTATAGCTTGGTTATACCGTTTAATTAGTCAAATATCGTAAACGGTTCATTTATTGTCATATAAGATAAAAATATACTGATGATGATAGTTTCTAGACTGTTTACGACATAACGGTTTTATTATTCCAATCACTACTTTTACAATATTAACTTGGAGAAGAAATATGGATTTTTATTTAGATGCCATAGAAATGCATTAATTACCCCTAAATAATGTCATTCTTATCTAAAACAACAAGTCATATAATTTTTAATATTGGAAAAGACTTCGATGTTTTTTGTTTTAGGATAAGGAAGACACAATTACTAAATATTTTAGCGAATGAGGAGTACACTAATTGTTAAATATTTTTATTTTAGAAGACGAATTTTTACAACAAACACGAATAGAGACCGTTATTAAGGATGTTATTGCAAAAAAATCTCTAAAATGTAAAGGACCTGAGATTTTTGGAAAACCTAGCCAGCTACTTGATGCGATTACCGAAAGAGGTTCTCATCAACTTTTCTTTTTAGATATTGAAATTAAAGGAGAAGAAAAAAAGGGGCTAGACATTGCAAAAGAAATTCGGAAAAAAGACCCTAATGCAACAATTGTTTTTGTAACAACACATTCAGAATTTATGCCAGTCACTTTTAAATATAGAGTTGCTGCACTAGATTTTATTGATAAAGCTTTGGATGATGAAGAGTTTTATGAACGTGTGCATTTAGCAATTGAATATACCATGGATAAAATCGGTGCCACTATTGCCCAAGATTCATTTACTTTTGAAACAGCTACGGCCCATGTTCAAGTGCCTTTTAACAATATTTTATTTTTTGAAACATCTCCAACAATACATAAAGTTATTTTGCATACTAAAGAAGAACGCATGGAGTTCTACGCCAGTATTTCAGAAGTTGAACGAGCTGATGACCGCCTATTTCGATGCCATCGTTCATTTATCGTTAATCCTGAAAATATCGTTAGGATCAATAAAGAAGATAAAATGGTAATGTTTGAAAATAATAATGAATGTCCCATTTCGCGTACGAAATATAAGGGCCTCCTAGAAAAAGTTAAATCTCTGAAAAGCTAAGGTGTTTCTATGGATATAGTTATAAATTTATTTCTGTTCTATTCTAAGATTTTAGTAGCATTGTTACTGTTTCAACAGGTTAGTAACCAACCAATCAAACCTTTGTGGTGTATTATTGGTCCATTTTTGTATGTTCTACTCCTCATCATATGTCCTCCTGTTGGGTACTTTACTTTCTTTTTTATCTTTATTGCTTATAACATATATCAAAATAAGTATGGTAGTAAAACACTTGATATTTTTTATGGCTTGTACCCCGTTATCGTTGAAAGCTTGCTAGGTAGAATGTCAGCATTCTACGTTTTCCCTCTACTAAGAGTCTCTGTCTTCAATGAAGTCAAACTAAGTTGGTATGATATCTTAATTGAATTACTGGTTTTCCCTCTTCATTTACTCATAGTAAAATCTCTTAGGTTAGATTTTAACGAAATAAAAGAAGGTTTCAAGCGTTACTATTTCAAGTATTTATTGTTACTGATCAACATCTCTATGTTTGTATATATGCTCTTAGTTTCTATACTTGTTATTTATAGAGACAAATTAGCTGATGCAGATAATTGGAGAGGACATATTAATAACTTTTATATTGTTCTGTTTTTTGTAATGCTACTCTATCTCAATGCAATTTCAAAAGAAAAACTAGAGAAGGAAATAATTGATCAAAAAGATACTCAATTAAATGAACTATCTATTTACAGCCATCATGTTGAATCACTTTATGAGGAAATTAGAAGTTTCCGTCATGACTACATTAATATTTTGACCAGTCTAAAATTAGGAATTGATAATCAAGATATTGAAGCTATTAAAACTGTATACAATGGTGTACTTAGAGATAGTGCAAACCAATTCTATGATAGTAAGTTTGATATTGCTAAACTTAGTAATATTAAGAATGATGCTATCAAAAGTATTCTTTCCGCTAAATTACTTGAGGCACAAAATAGGGGAATTTCAATTTCTGTTGAGATTGACGAACCTGTTAGTAATTTTAGGATAGAATTACTAGATTTCATAACTGTTCTTTCTGTCCTTTGTGATAATGCCATTGAAGCCACCATTAAAGCCACAAGTCCTAGAATGACTGTTGTTTTCATAAACAATGATGATTCATTGGTACTTATCGTTGAAAATAGTATAAATTCAGAAAAAGTGGATGTTAGTCATATTTTTGCTAGGGGGTACTCTAGTAAAGGGGAAGGAAGAGGCCTTGGGTTACATAATGTAAATAGCGTATTGGAAAAATACCCTAAATCTACGATTACCACTCGTAGTGCAAATCATCTCTTTTCTCAAACTATCAGATTTTGTAAGTAAGTCTCAACTTTTAACTTTAACCTCTTTAATCGAGTTAGGTTTTACATTTGAATAGTCTGTTTCTAGTATTTTTTGCTACATAGCTTAATAATTTTGGGGACCACTAGCATAGCTAGTGGTTTTCGTAAGACCAAAAAAAAGACAGTAACTTCAGAATAGTTACTGTCTTCTTTTATTTCATGTATATCTTAAAGTCTTGATAGACTTGAACAGTGTTTTATAAAGACTTCTTAATCCTTTATCAATGTCCTACATCTGAATATGAAATATAATAACGTTGCCCATCTTTGACAAAACTATACCAGTTTCCATCAGGTAAAATTTCATATTTATCCCAATCAACATCACCTGCAGGCATTTTAGAAACAACCCCACTGTCTTTATCTGGTGCAGCATATACAGGGGTTTCCTCATCAAGTGTCAATGTTCCAGAAGTTGCTGTCCAAGCACCTCGACCACCTTCAACTCCTCCAACTTGAGAAGCTGGTGTTGTTGCTTCAGCCACTTGCCCAGCATCTGTAGTGCCTGCTTGAGCTTGTTCTTGAGAGGAAGCTTTAGGCGCTACTGCTGAATCCTGATTGCTCTCTTCTTCTTTTGAAGTTACTGAAGATGACGAATGAGCTGATTTCTTATCCTTCTTAATAGCTTTACTTGAGCTTGAAGATGAATTCTTGATCGTTTTGGCTGGACTGCTACTTGTACTAACACGAGCTGATTCATGGCTGTTAAATTTAATTACCAAAAAGACAGCGAGGATAACTACAATAAGAGCTGATAGGATACCAATGAGTTTAGTTGTTGTTTTCATGATTGACGTTCCTTTTCTTATGATTTACAAGATTAGTATAATATAAAGACAACTAAAGTTTCATTGAAGTCATAAACTGTAGTTTTTTCGTCATAAAAGGACAACATCTTCTATTTTTAGCATCTATTTAAAATGATAGTCTTTAAATCGTGTTGACAAAGAACAATTAGGATACCTCCCTAAAATCTGTCGAACAGCGGACAAACCTATACCATGTCGCTCCCCTTTACTTTAGTATCTGAGTTTAAAGATATGGAATACATTGACAGATTCTACTGCTCTCCAAACCTGATTCAATAGGATTATCCCTTTAAATTAGAATATAAATACTCCATTATATCAACAAAAAAGAGGCTATAACCCCCTTTTTGTTGTTCAAACGCTTACGCTGATTCTTATTTTAGCATAAAACATTCTATAGTCAATGTTAGTAATTACTTGTGGCTGTACCATCTAAGTAGTTAATATTAGCATTCTTTGAAACATTCTGAAGTGTGACCGAACTCACATTTCCATCACTCGTTGCTAATCCTGCTTCTGATAGTTCAACTCCATATTGTGTCCCATTTTCATCAAAGGATGTCCAGTAAAGCGTTACAGTCCTAGGTACTAACTCATTGTCAGTATAGTTTGCAATAACACAATAATCTAAGTACATATTTTGGTTTTTCTTCAACCATTTGGCTAGTGCATTTTCGTAGTATAGCATACCGTTTGGATTATTAGCATCCGTTTTACTATCAGACATCGTACCTGCATTCAAATAGCGTGTCATAGGTACTAGATTTTTTATTTCAGAATTCAATCCAGAAAACTGATAACCAATAAGATGCCCACGATTCATCAGATAAGCTTTTTTGACTTTTCCAGACTCATCTTCGTACTTAAAACGATAGTTATGCCAACCGACTGGATCAACATTAATTTTACTTTCCCTATCATCTTGTGGTTTGTCCGAATACTTTAGTCTGATGTGACCATATGTTGCTCTACCAAGACTATCCAAATCTCCATTGACCATTAGCTTATGGTTTTCAAAAGGCAATGGACTATAGCTGAAAGGATCAGACTTTACACCACTAGTTTTAGAAGAACTGTTTCCTGTTTCCGAAGATTCTGACTTGGGAGTAAATTTCCCAAATAATTTTCCGACATCACCTGAATTGGCATGTTCTCCTTTACTAATAACATTAAAGCCACTAGATAAAATACCAGGTACATTAATTCCTTGGGACATACCATATCCAGCTATACAAAACATAACAACAATAGCTATCGGTATCCAAATCAGATTGCCAAGACAACCTCTTTTTTCATTGTTTTTTCTAAGCATAAGACCTCCTTAATTCTCTATAAATTCATTATAGACTTAGAAGTCACTGTTCGTAACCCAGTGACATAAAAAAGGCCTTAATTGACCTTTTGACTAATCTTGAGACAAGTTTATACTATCAATCAATAAATCTTATAAGGTGATTCTTATCTAAACTATATCCTTGTATTTCAGCAACTTTCTTAATATCACCTGTCTCTTTATAAACAATAGAGGCGTGGCTGTCTTTTAAAATACTAGGAGTAATTACCTTACCATAAGCATGTCCAATGTTCTTTGCTAGATGCCCTATTGTATTTCTCCCCATAGGCTTTTTCAACATGGTTAAAAATAATGACGGTATAGAAGGGTCTAAGTCCCAGCGTCCACGTCGTTCCTTAACAAATGGAGCTATGTAAGGAATGGTGAAAGGAAGAAAACGTATAAACTGTTTCTCGTTGTTTCTAACAACCCAAATACCTTTTTTACGCATATCAATATCCCTAACTGTCAAGTTAACAACTTCTTGAGTACTTGCTCCAGTACCAATTATGATCGCAAATATAGCAATATTTCGCTCTTTCTCCTTTTCCCAATTATCAGCCTTTTTCTGAGTTGGTAGAGTTGTAACGTAACTGTTTGCCATGAAATCAAGTAAGCTTTCTAGCTCTTCCTGCGTATACAAAATAGTCTTCTTCTTTGATTCGGAATATATTATGTTGTGGTAACTCTCTTTGTAAACTATCTTCCATTCATTAAACACGTTACGATAAAATAACGGCATTCCTCTCTCAATTGTAAAGGAGGTATTCGTAAGATAATTCCAAAATGCTGCTAAAGTATAGAGAATAAATCTTTTTCCTGCTGGTTTCAGACGTAAATTTGCTAAATAATTTTGAACAAATTCTCGTGGTAATTTTTCTAAGTCTGTCAATGATAGGGAAACAGCCTCTTTATCAATCGTAATTGCATAGCTATTTAAAAATTTCTGGATCACTGACAAACGTTCAACCATTTTGGGAGAAGGTTCTTCGATATTTACTTGAAGGTAAGATATATACTCATCTATAATATCTGGTAATTGCCTTCTAAGTGCTAGATATTTATCTTTCTGTTTTGACATAATTCTCCTCCTCTCAATAATGATAGCAATTAACTACAGGTTTACCAATTATATTTTATACCTATTATATCATACAAGATTGCATGTTAATTTTAGATTTAACTAGTAAAAAATTTTCTAAAACAAAATAGCGATACATCGTGTATCGCTATTATATATATAATCTATCTACAAAAATATATCTGAAGTTATACTTTAAAATAATCAAGTATCTCAGTCAAAAGTTGTTCTCTTGTCTCTTCAAAATGACTATCAGACAGTGATTCTAAACCTTTATCTTTAAGTTCCCACAGCTTCTCTTGCAACAGTTTCTCTGCTAAATGTTTAATATCCGCCTTATTATCTTCGTCAGGCGTCTTTGAGAGTTCTATTTTAATTGCTGATTTAACTGCTACTACTACTAGTCCTAAACGGTCTTTGTCATCCGTTCCATTTTCATAGTTTGGCTCAGACCAGTCTGGAACATTTGAAGGACGATTATCCTTATTAGTTGGATGACTATCTCTCAAATCTGAAAGTTTTGTGTACCCTGCTACTTCCCATTTATTGAGCAACGTTCTTGTCCAACCGAAAGTACGGTTTGCATCACTTCCTGTTCTTTCCAACGCCTCAATAACTAGTTCATGGTCCATTGTTTCAAGCCAACGTTTGAGTTGATTTTTATTATTGTAGTTGTCAGCCTTGCTCCCTTTAGGAAAAACAGTGTAGAATTTCTCCATCACGATAGCCATCTTACGTTTGAAGTCTAACTCCTTCTTCTTCTCAAAGGTAATGACTTTATCGTTTGTTGCAACAATACGTCTCAAATCGTCATCGAACGGTTTAAACCTAAATATGTAGTGGGTAATTGATTTTCCTTTTTTGATTCGCTCTACTGTCAAATCTTGAATAACAGGAAGTCCATGCTCATCAACCAATAGCGTATTGATTTCATCCATTGCTTGCTGCAGCTTAGTACCTTTCGAACGAAGTAAACTTGGACTATCCAAGATCAAAACTTCTTGCTCTAGTTCTTCAGCTGTATCTTTTACAAAACCTGTTTTACGCCAGTCTGCTAGATGTCTAAATAATCGTTTAGAGTACTTACTCTTCAATAGGTTATGGTAGTCACGTCCATACTGAATGTACTTAGCTTTTTTACCCCACTCTGGGTTGTTAAAAAGGTCTTTAACTGTACGCCTGACCGCTACTTTTACTTTTGTTCCATCTTCTGTAGTTACTTCATCATATTCAGTATATTCCGCATCAGACAGGTGGATTTTAATGAGTTTATTTTCGTGGTCTACTCTAAAGGTCTTGAACAGTGGGATGGAGGTGTAAGAGACAACCTTACCATCGACAACCTTTTCGGGATGTCGATATACAATTTTAGTCATTCTTTCCTCTAGTTCCTCAACTGTAGTTTCAAATCGCTTACCAGTCCTAGGAACTATTTTTTGTTCCCTAGAACTGTAAAATGTATTTCCTGCTAGCATTGCCAGACTCGAATAAGAAAATATTGCTGCTTCGTTTTCATCATAAACATCTCGCAACTCACCAAATATAGAGTAAATCATATTTTCTTGAAGAGGTGAAAGGTCTCCCAGCTGAAACATTTGGGTGAACTTATTATCATATTTGATGATTTCTCTGAACTCTCTATTCTCTACCAAATGCTTCTACCTCTCTTAGTTCATTCATCATACATTTTGGTCGTATTTTAAATAAAAGTAATTATTTTACTACAAGCTAATTACTCACTGCAATATGTGACAGGGTATAAATATATTAATTTACAACCCTTTTGTATGACATTATATCACTAATATTCTGATTTTCATAGTATTTTTTAAAATTTACAACCCTTTTGTAGGATATACATACAATTTTATATGACATACATACATTTTTGTAAACTTAACATGCAACTTTATAGGACATACATACCGATTTGTAGGATACACCTACAATTTTATATGACATACATACATTTTTGTAGACTTAACATACAAGTTTGTGTGACGTTCATGCAAAATTATATGATATACCTACCAATTTGTAGGATATACATACAGTTTTATAGGATAAAGGTAAGCTTAGCTCAGTAATAGCAAGGGTTCCAGGAGTTCTACTACTTAAACTATAATTAACTACTTAGTTACTATAATTAACCACTTAATACTACTTAATACTATTTAAACTATTATTACTAAAACAAAATTAATAATACTAAGCTTTATAACATCACTATTTTCTCTCTCAACTATATGCTAAATTACAACAACACAAAAAGTGTAGTAATTACCTACACTTTTGTATGCAAAAAATGATTTCAATACGAGTTACCTACATTTTTGTATGATAACTACATGTTAAACTAGATTACTTAAAACTCATCTCAGTTTCTACCAATGTATTAAACAATTCCTTTTGTTCTTCATCTAGAAGTTGGTACATCTGATCTAACATTTCAGTGAATAGCTTATCAGATCCCCCACGTTTAGGATAATTGCCATTTTCTCCTTTGAGGTCTCTTTTATTTAAAACAGCTCTTAATGCACTAAAACGAGACATAGATAATTGTGTCATGTTTAGATTTGAACGCACCTTTTCTTCAGGAGTTTTTGCTGGTTCAAGTTTAGTAGGAATTTTGTTTTTTTCTTTTTTCTGAGTAACAATGTTTGCTTTTTTAGGAGAAACAGCAGCTTTTTTGGGTTCTACACTTGCTTCAGTTAGATAGGTAATATCATGCTTCTCCTTAAGTTTATCAATTACTACTTCTTCAATCTCTTTCCCTTTAAAAAAACGGTCAAATACTTCTTTAGCTGTTTTGCGATCATTTGATTCAACAGCTGTTAAAAGGTTATTATAATTTCTTTGTTGGATAGTATTAAGCTTTTTCGCCATTGTGTTCTCCAATCGTCTTAATTAGTTCATTCATCACATTTGTGATTTGTTTTTGAGGGATGCTATAGCCACTATTTGTAAAAACATTTGCTTGATTAGCAATCATATCTTTGTATTGTTTATTATTAAATAAGTATTGCTCAAAAACTTTAGTATTATGTTCTTCCGCAATTTTCTCAAGAGTTGTTACTGCTTCTCTTGCTTTGACTTGTTTAATTGATTTTTTACTAAAGCCGGGCCCTTTATCAACCTGAGTGATAACGATTCCAGCAATAACAATATCAATTCCAAAGAAAGAAAATCCTTCTTGAACAGCTTCAATATCTTCGATTGTATCTTTTACACCTTCAATACCAAACTTATCAGGTGTAGTAGGAATAAGAACATAAACTTTCGAATTTGTAAAAAGGGTACTTGTTGTAGAAACACCAAAGAACGGAGGTGTATCAAAGAGTACAAAATCGTAGTAATCATTGATATCTTGAACTACGTTCCTTAAACGAAAATCCCTATCTTTTAGTCCTGAAGCTTCACTCTCCCAGTTCTTCATGAGCTTACTACCTGGAAGCAGATCATATCCGTCAACTGGCACAATGGCATCAGCTACTTCTACTTCTTTTTTTAGTACAGAATAAATCCCTTCTTGTTCGTCTTCGTTCACTCCTGCTGCCGTAGTTAGATTGCACTGACCATCTAGATCACCTGCACACGTTTTATAGCCAGCATTTCCTAGAGCTTGAGCCAATAATAAACTTAATGTCGTTTTGGCTGCTCCTCCTTTTTCATCCATCACTACGATTGTATTTGCAACCATATCTACTCCTTTCAATCCGATATGTACGATACACTATGTATAACAATGCGATACATATTATTAACTACTTAAAGTATACCATATAGAAATCTAATAGCAAGTACTGTGTAAGATATATCGTAAACAATACATGATACACTATGTATAGTATATAAAAAATATAGCCTAACAAGGTTATCACGCATTAGCTAATACATAGTGTATCGTTCACTATATACTATTCAAAAACAAAACATATTACAACTATCAAACAACAACAAGAGTTATACCCGATACACTATATATTATATAAAAAAAATAATATATAATAGACGATGCATCTTACAAAGATATATAATACATACTGTATTGATATATAGTGTATAGTATTATGCTCGAGTTCTAACTTAAACATAATACAATTTGCACACTACACTATACATAGCATTACTATATATAAATGACTAACAAAACAAATTGCAAATTTTTTATCGTATATTATAGACGATGTATAGTATATGAACAAACATTGTAATGCAAAGCATTATATCGTATATCTTTTATAAAATACTTCTGGAAATAAAGAAAATTAACGCACATCACCATACACGATACATTATATACTATATAAAACATAAGAATGTACTCTGGACGATGTATTTATTCCATATATAATATACATAATGTATCGATATATAGTGTATATCACTATATTTGACTTTCTACAAAATATTACACACTACACTATACATAACCTCACTATATATAGCGTAGTGCAAAGAAAAACTTTGTAGTATGCTATAGACGATGTAAGATATATCGTTAAGTAATGTACTGCTAGGTATTATATCGTATATTCTTTATTCATTCATTTAATATAATAAATAAGAACAGTTCTATCACAAGACGATACCTAATACATTATGTAATGTGAATAATGTGTAGTTTCTTTATTTATCGTATATAGTAGATAATATACGATGCATATTGAACGATACATTAAAGAACTATATATGATTATATTCTTATTGGTTAATAAGTTATATTTAAAATTAGTATAAAGAGTGTTCTAGATTATTTATGATACAAGATACATAGTTTATCAATGTATCTTGTATTTCTTTTTTCATGACGACTGATTCTTCGCTTATTACTATTGGTGGACTATACATAATGTGTTGTAAACTATAGACTATGTATAGTATATAATACAATGAAGAGTAGTATATATGGTATAATTCGAATAACGATAAACTTGTAATGTTAGTTGCTCTTTGCTATACTAAAGACATAAATTGTTTAATTTATATTTTTTCCACCACCTCAAACGGTGAACCTTTGGTCACGTGACTAAAGAAAAGAGAAGCATGGAGGAGGAGATGCTATTTCTGGTTCTGTCCCAGCAATAGGTATCCCATGTTTGATTGGGTTAAAAGGGAGCGTACTCGCTTTTAGCTATCAGTTAAGCCATCAGACAGAAGAAGGGGCTTGACGCTTACAACAGGTACGAGATAATTTGCCTTTAATTTTTTGAAAGGCTACAACAAACGTTATTAGCAGATAAAAGCATAACGAGAAGTTTCCTATGGTTTTCCATAGGCACGCGCAACCTTGTTTTTTGAGACAAGGCTTGCCGGCTTCTTTGTTATGCTTTTTTGTTTTGAGTTTGGGTAGTTGGACAAAAAAGGAAGGCGACATCTCGATGATTAGAGACGAGGAACAGGTGTTCCCAACTCTAACTTGTCGGCATACGGAGGAGGGGCTACGAACAGGTGTTTGGGGCTTTCCAAGGTAACTTTACAACAACTTTTTAAAAGGAGAAAACAATGACAAAAATTATTACGATTGGACAAACCGAGATGATTCGGGTAGGACGTGATTACCCTTGCCCTATTTGTGGCAAACCAGATTGGTGTCTGGTTTTTGCAGATCAATCTAAAGCAGTCTGTGCTAGAAAGATTGACCCAGACAAACCACAATTTGGTAGTGCTGGGACAATTTATGATTTGGATCCCCAAAAAGCTAAAGACGTGACGTTTGAACCTAGTTGGAAAAGTCAGCCTTTGGCAAGTATCTCAACACTTCACAAGGTAAATTCTCTTGTGATTGAAGTGTTGGGATTGACTAAGGACCATGTCAAGCACTTAACAAGTGCAGAACGAGGTCTTTCTGTTGAGACTATTGCACTGCGTGGCTATGCTTCATCAACAAAGCAAACACGTCAGAAGCAGGTTGATACAACAGTATCTCACCCAGCAACTATTTGGGAAAAGCTCTTTGTTGCAAATGGGCTTCCTAAAGATGCTTGGCGTGGAGTTCCTGGTTTCTATTGGAACGAAAACGCAAAATGTCCTATTTTTGAATCAAAAGATGGAATTCTAATTCCATGTCGCAATTCTTGGGGACAAATTGTAGGTTTTCAAGTACGTCTTGATAACGTTAGTTATCAAGCCAAAGTAAACGAAGCCTTTCAAGAGGGACGAAATGCACGTACTGCTAAGGTCTTCCAAAATGACGACGGAAGTTTCGATTGGTATGTGTTTGCTAAAGGTTCATCACAAGAACTAGCAAGTGGGACAACTAAGAAAACTAGTGTTAAACTTCGTTCTGGACTTGAGTTGACATTTAAAAAAGGGCAAAAGTATGTCTTTGTTTCGTCAGCATATAAGCCAGAAGGAACAAGTGCTAAGTCTTTTCCCCATTTTGCTTATTCTGATGACATTTTAGAACAAGCACGCTTTTCTGAAGAAGGTAAGGCGAAAGTCAATCTTATGAGTAAGGTTGATAACCTTCTAGTTACGGAAGGTTTGCTTAAAGGAGATATCACTGCATCAGTTGCGAAAAACACTCGTCTTTCTCAATTGGGGAATATCTGTGTTATCTCTATGGCAGGAGTAGCAGCATGGCGTCCTATATCGGACTTTATCGGAAAGACTGAACTCAAAAAGGTCAAACCTATTTATCTAGCATTTGACCAAGACTTTGAGGATAATGACTCGGTATTTGAACGTATGTATGACATGGTTCAAGATCTAGTTACGAAGCAGTCTTGTACGGTTCGTGCTCTAATCTGGCCTCACGAAAAGGGAATTGATGATTTCCTTTTGAAAGCTTCCCCAGAAGAAAAGATTAAGTTCAAAACGTATAATAAACAGGATATGGTATAATGAAGAAAAATTATTTGGAGACGTATAAGGGTTGAATATCAAGAAAGTAGAGCGACTGATCTTTGAAATCAACACCATTCATATAAAGTATTCAGAAGAGTATTTTGAAAGTGGTAAACTTGCTAAAGTCAATCTTAATCACACTTTTGCGAAGGTGCCAGTTGATGAGATTCTAAAATATCGTTTGAATCTGCACGAATCTATCAACGATTATTTGATGGTAGCAGATGTCAGCGATATTAGTTACTTCTATCGAGTGAAGACATCTGAATCTATTTTAGATAAGATTGAGCGTTTTACTAAAAGAGCAGAAGGGTATCCAGTAAATTCGGTTTTAAATGATATTTTTGGAGCACGTGTCATTTTGCCAACATCTGTCATTACTGAAGTGATGGATTGTTTAGATGATTGGAAGGAAGAATACGGTCTTAAAAATTGGTATTTAAAAGATACTGAAGACTATACAGGCATCCATCTCTACTTTAAAAACAAGAGTCATTTCTATTATCCTTGGGAATTACAAATCTGGGATAAGAATGATATTTTTCGAAATATAGAGAGTCACAAACGAGATTATGCAAGGAAACTTGATAACAATAATTAGGTTTCCTTTTTTTACGCAATAAATTGTATGTCATACTATGTATAGTTCATAGTGTATCGTACATAGTACATATAAGAGAAAGAGGAAGGTAGTAGCTTTAAGCTTTACCTTCCTTTTTGCTATTAAGGAGAAAAACAATGGCAAATTTACTAGCAGTAGCACAACAAACGACTAAAAAAGTCACTTTTCCTAAGATAAAAGAGACTGATAAAGCTGCAGATATCGTGAGAAAGTTTTGTACTTACTATGCGAATATCCGCAGATATCAATGTCATGAACTTTTATCTCAAGAAGTCGGAGCACTAGCAGTAGAGGTATTCGGACAAGATAATGTCTATACAGCCTATAAAGTCAAAGACATCATGGCTGATATTGAAACCATTGGTTATGATCAAGCACATTTTTCGAATAAACTAAAAAGACTGTTCGAGGGCATGAGCTTGAGGGATGAAGAAAATCAGGAATACCTTTTCGGTGAACAGATTCTTCTCACACTCCATGGGAGTAGATTACCTGCTACTAAAAGTGCAGAAGATACCAAACGCACTTTGTATCTTCTCATTGTCGACGATTCAAAGGTTAGAGTACCTTTGAAGAAAAACCTAAGCTTTTGGAGAGAGAGTAGTTCTCAAACGAGGTATGGACTAGTATCTTTTAGCTTTCTTGAGTTGATGTCTATCCATAGTGAAGGGATCTACAAGGAATGTAGTTATTATGGAAATATCCAAAAAATAGCTAACGTTCTAAAAAGAGAGTATGAAGATGCACTTGCAGCAAACCTAAATGCACAATATGTTAATCAGTCAACTAAGACGATAGCCAGTGTGCGTGAGGATAAAATCTTTCAAGATCATGAAATGAACAGTAACACGACATTTCTTGATTTAGGGTTTTCAAAGGTCGAAGTAGATACCGAGCGTTATCGAGGTCGTGATTTTGACAAGGAGAAATTCAGGGTTCTAGAGAAAGAATGGGAGAAGTTGTGTAATCACTTACCTCATTCTACTGTAGAGCCCGAACTCAAATTCCGAAAGCTAGGAAAACATAAAGCAAGCGGACTTTATGTGCCAGGGTTAAATATCATGGCAGTTGATGTAAGAGATTCCTCATCCTTCATCCATGAGTATGGTCATTATTTAGACTATACGTATGATAAAGCTGGAATCATTAGTTCTACGTCTCATAGCTTTAAAGATATTCGTTATATCTACAAGGCTAGCTTGCTGAAACTTATTCAAATAGCAGAGGAAACCAGAACGGACTTAGCTCAAGCTGTTCATATTAAGAAGAAGTTGGATTATTATTTGACCCCGACTGAAGTGTTTGCACGTGGCTTTGAATGGTGGGTTTTTGAAACTTATACCAAAGATTCAGAACTGCTATCTGATGAAGCTACTTACTATACTCGATTAGAGTATAGAGCTTTGAGGCAATGTCGACACCTTTTGTTTGCATTTTTTGACACGTTCTTTGAGAACTATCGTGCAATGCAACCTATTTATAAGGTTGAGAAGGAGCCAAAAACACTAGTAGCTTGTCGAAAGCCACTTGAAGATAAACCAACAACTGAAGGAGAACAGTTAAGCTTGTTTGAGTTCTGAGAGGAGAAAAACAATGACTGAAATGACGGTCAAGAAATATTTGGAACCTTTTTACACTTTAGATAGAGTGGCATTAGGTTCAATACTAGAAACAGCTAGGAAAGAATTAGATAGACCTCTATCTCTTCAAGACGTTGCAAATAGAATTGGGGTTTTTAAAGGAACTGTCAATAATTATGAAAAAGGACGGTCTATTCCTAAAGAACCACAATTTTCTAAGCTCTGTAAACTGTATAAAATTGATAAGGTTGACCTTATCAATAAAACTACCATTCTTGATAGAGATAAGGTTCTTTCCAAACGTTACGAGTTGTTGAGTACGATTCGTGAATTGCAGAAAGAAGCTGCAGAGTTAAAGCTGTTACTAGAAACGGAACAAGGAGAAAAACAATGATTACTTACATTAAAATGGTACTAAAAGAAGCTATTAATAACGGAGCTCAAGATATTACCTTCTTCCCGCATGGTGAAGATTACGAAGTGGCATTTAGAAAAGCTGATGTTAAACAGGTCTATGACCACATTTCATCAGAAGATGCGGATGCTCTATTTAGTCATATGAAATGCCTAGCGGATATGAATGTGATTGAAAAACGTCGTGGTCAGCTAGGAACTTGTGACTATCAGTTGGATGATGGTAGAGTTATCGCCATAAGGATATCGACGATAGGTAATTTTCAAGGCCTAGAAACGATGTCTATCCGACTTTTAGATTATCCTAAAACTTGCATCAATGGAGAGGAGCATCGAATCTCTTTGCGTGACTTTGATGTTGATAGTGGTTTGGAAAATGTGATTGAACAAGTACGTATTCCAGGATTGCACGTCATTACTGGTTGTGCAGGTGTTGGCAAAACGACTTTAGCTTACTTGTTACTTTCTGAGGCTTTTAAAGAAGGTAAAGTAATAACAATCGAAAGACATGTCGAAATTAAGGATGTATCTTTTAGCCAGCTACAAGTCAATGAGGTTAACCGTATGGACTATGATGCTCTGGTCACTTTAGTCCCACGCTTTAATCCTAATGTCTTGTTTATTGGTGAAGCTAATACACGAGAAGAAGTAGAAGCAGTACTTAAGGCTGTTTCTGCAGGATTAAGTGTTGTTACAACAGCCTATCAAGATGACTTTTCAATCCCACATGATGTTTTAGAAATGAAACAAGGACAAGATGGGAAACGAAACGTAGCTTTGGTTAAATAAAAGAGGAGAAAAACAATGACAGATAAAATTAAGATTGATGCTTTTGACCGCTTCATGGCAGTAAGCCATTTTGATGATGAAATGGCAGAAGCTCACACACCGACTGAGGATGCTATTCATAATTGGATAGTTGATCATCAAGAGGATGATGAGCTGATTGCTGGAATTCTCAAACATCTTGATCGTACGATTAAGGATGCTATGGGTTACTGTATCAGAAAAGCCAGTAAATCTGACTATAGAAATGGTCAAGGTGCTATGGTTGATGATGCTACAGTCTTTTCTTGGGTTAAGGAGTATTTTACTGCTGAAAAAGTTGAGACTAAATCAGTTGTAGGAAAAATGACTACTGGTAGTAAGAAATCAACCAAGCAACCAACTAAGAAGCCAAAAAAGAAACAGAATAAGAGCCTAACTAAAACAGAAACTAAAAAGAAAATCCCAACTAAGAAAACTCCTGAAAAGGATGAGAAACAGTTAGATCTTTTTTCAGATTTATCTGTTGAAGAAGGCGAATTTTAACAACAATAAATAGAAAAATGGTCCTAGGGCCATTTTTTATTAATTAAGGAGAAAAACAATGACAAAAGCAGAGAATATTCAAGAAATCGTAGATAATCGTTTAAAAGTTCCTAACGGATTTTTCAAATGGGCGAAGAATAATTTTCCTATCTATGAATGGTCAAATAAGTCTAAGACAATTATCTCTTCTGACCGAAAAAAATTCTCGGAAAAGGTTACAAAACGCTTATCACTTAACAGCCGTTTAACCTTTGTAGGAGATACTTTTTACTTTGTCTGGATGGGAGTCACAAAGAAGCGCATTGAAATGCAAATGTATGCAGTGACTCAATCATTTGAAGAAGGAAAAGAAAAGTTTGACGTCAGCCTTTATAACTTTTATCAGCTTGCCAACAATAAGATGGTAAAAGCACACTGGGATCCATATTTTTCAGCTAAAGAAGGTAAAGAAGCCTATAGTACTGGATTCCAAAATCAGAGAAATGCTCTCTTTTTTGGCTCTGGTGCATTTAGTGTCTATACGCTTTATGGTGGTATGGAAAATCTTATTGAAAAGTTACAAACAAAATCTGAGTTGAGATACTTAGATTTTGATGAAGTGATTAAAGAAAATTTCGAGATAAGCTCAGTGCTACCTCATATCTATAAATATCGAGAACGTATTGAATTCGCTCAAAAAATAAAGGCGCGTGGAGTCGTCAAAGAATTGGTAGGTACTACGTTTTATAGGTCTTATTACTCATGTAGTCTTGGACATAAGCATGCAAATATGGGTAAGGTTACTATGAATTTTCTCAGAAGGAATAAACAGTATCTAAAAAATACGGATATAAATGTTGAAAAGGCATTTTTCGAGGAAGATTTGCGTAGACGATATGGTCGAACCTTCGAGGGGTTATATGAGTTGATTATAAACGCTATGATTTCTGACAAGAAGCCACTAATTAATCGTTTGGAAAGTATCATACCATCCACTGTGAAACCAATTCGTTTTATTAACTGGATGATGAAAAACAATATCTCCCTTCGTGATTATGAGGACTATCAAGAAATGGTAGAAGCTCTGGGAATTCCATTTGATGGAGATTATGTAGTTATCCCCAAAAATTGGGAAAATAAACATACAGAGATCGTAGAAAATTATTCAGCTCTTCTCGAGAATCAACAAGCACGTGGTACATATTTACGTGTAACTAATGCTGTCAGAGATTTGAGAGCAGAGAAACAACGCCTTGAGGACGAAAAGAAAGAGGCGAAGTTGAGGGTTGAAACAGCTAAACGTTTGACAAACATGATGAAGGCTTAGACCGCATTTGACAAGTATGCTTTTATCTTTCCTAAAGACGAAAGTGAAATTGTCAAAGAAGGCAAAAACCTACATCATTGTGTTGGAAGTTATGCAAAAAAACACTTTGTCTACGGAACTTCTATTATTGTCTTTGTTCGTGATAAGGCACACAGAGAAACCCCTCTCTATACTCTTGAATTGAAAAACAATAGGATCATTCAACTGAAAGGAGAAAGGAACAAGGCTGCAGATGAAGAGGCAAAGAAAGAAGCAGAACTTTTCTTAGCCCATTGTGGAAAGCTTAAAATTGAGTTTTAGATAAAAGGAGAAAAAATGAAACTGAGAACTCATTATGAGTCAACTGCGTTTTCATGTTATACTAGAGATAACACTATACGTGATTTCATGTATAATTCAGGGAGAAGCGTCATGAAGTTGACTATTGTTCTTTATAATAATAAAAAGATGATTGGAAAATACCTGGTTGATACAATCAGTAAAACCTTAGATACGTTTGAAAGGAAAGATGATTTTTTGTTGAACACAGAATTCACCTATGAACGTATGGTAGATTTTCTAAAAGGGCGTCAAATTGATTTTGGACGAAAAAACCGAAAGGAACTTTTAGGTTATACCTATACAGCTCCCGATGTCTGGCACGAAATTGCTATGACACACGGTTTTGATACTGATGATTTTTATTGGGTATCAATACCAGAACTCAATGATGAGCCATTTGTTTTAGAAGATCATCATCCTAATTTAAGTAGAAAATAGGAGAGATACTATGACTGTATTTACTTCTAGCAAAGGAACTCAAGAGAAATGGTTGAAAGATGACTATTTCTATAAGAGAGACTTTTTTGGTGGAGAAGCTGAAGCTGAGTTTCTAGTATCTGAGTTTTTGAAAAGTTGTGGGATTAAAGATTATGTACCTTACGAAAAAGTAGGTAGTGATCTTTGTCGTTCACAAAATTTCATACCAGAAGGTGGAAGCTTCGTTACGATGTTTCGTTTGCTGCAACAAAGGGGGTATACGGAATCAGATATCGAACAAATAGCCAAGAAACAACCTCAAGAGCAGTATAACTTTTTGAAAAAAGAGTTGGCTGAGATTGGTTTTTCAGAAGCTGAGCTTGATTCGATATTTGCCAGACTCTTTGAGATTGATCGCTTAACCTTAAATGTTGATAGACACTGGAATAACTTTGGGATTATCTTTTCTAAAGATGAACCGCCATATCTATTAACTTTGTTTGATTTTGGTTACTCTCTAGGAGTTACCTTTCCCAGAACAATGCCCACGCATGTAGCTATTCGTAAGAGTAAAGCTATGACAGTCAGCAAAAGCTTTGATAAGCAATGTGAACTGGCTGGAACATTCTCTTTTGACATTCAAGATAGTTTTATTGAGTTCCTCAAAAACAGGAAAACACGAGAGGCTCACATATTTTTGAGTCGTATAAACAAATACTACAACTAAAAAGAAAGACTTGGTATTATACCAGGTCTTTTTTAGTTTTAAGGAGAAAGAACAACAATGGAAGAACAAAAACAAAATAAAACAATGACTAAAGCAGAAAAGGTTCAAGCTAACCTTTCTGCCATTAAACTTGTGAAAGCACTAGAATCAGATAACCGTCTAGCTGACAGTGCCGAACAAGAAATTCTCTCTAACTATGTTGGTTGGGGAGGACTTGCTAACGATTTCTTTGATAGTAAGATTAATCGTTTTGCAAAAGAACGTGATGAGCTAAAAAGTCTTGTCACTAAAGAAGAATATCGTGCGATGGAAATGAGCTCCTTAACGGCTTACTACACAAGTCCAGAGATTGCTACTGCAATGTGGGATAAGATTGTAGAAAGTGGTTTTAAAGGAGGTAATATTCTTGATCCATCAATGGGTACTGGTATCTTCTTTGAAACAATGCCAGAGGATATCAAGAAGAATTCTACTCTTTATGGAATTGAACTTGATACCGTTACAGGTGCTATTGCTAAACACCTTCATCAAGATGCTACTGTTTTAGTCCAAGGATTTGAAACAGTAAACTTTGAAGGGACACCATTTGACTTGGTCATTACGAATGTTCCGTTTGCGGATGTTCGCATTGTCGATAAGGCTTATGATAATAAACCTTATCGTATTCATGATTACTTCTTTAAGAAAGCTATCGATTTGGTACCCTATCATGGGATGGTTGCAGCTATCACTTCAACTGGTACTGCAGATAAGAGTGCTGGTTCAATTCTGCCAGAACTCCGTCGTAGTGGAACTCAGTTTTTAGGTGGTGTCCGCTTACCAAATACTGCTTTTAAAGATGCTGGAACACGAGTGGTAACAGATATCCTCTTTTTCCAAAAAGGAGCTTTTATCCCTGTTCCCGATACTAATATCGACTTCTGGTCTTCAGATAGAAATAAACTCCCCTTTGATAAACGTGTCTCACTCAATCCCTATTTCTTCCAGGATGCTATTTGTAAAAATCCTTGTGTTCTAGGTGATTATCAGGTACGTCATTTCAATGGTGGAACACTGGATCTTGTGGTAGATAGCTCCTTTGACTTAGCTTCAGAGCTTCAAGAAGCACTATCAAAAGTAACAGTGCCTTTCGAAGTGGAGAGACTAGAACCTCGTGATATTATCCTTAAAGAAGAAGTGAATCATCTTGACCAAGACTTACTTGCTTCACTTGATATTCGATTGAACGAGTATGCTTGTGATAAAAATGGGCATGTCTATTATCGTGATAACACGTCTATCCGTCCTAGCTCACGAGCAGCTGAGATGATTTTTTATCAAGACGAACAAGGACAGTTCGTAAAATATGATGATAAATACAAAGAAGAAGCCATTTTAGACTTTGAAGCAGCAGTAGAAGCAGACCCTAATATTGTTACGAATACATGGGTAAGTCAAACACCTTCTAAAGCAGCTAAAAGTAAAGGGCTTTACAAAGGTATTTATTTCTATGAAACACCCCTTACGGATACAGAAAACAAGCGTATCCGTGGCATGGTTGCTATCAAAAATGCGTATCAAGCCATTATTGATATTCAAATGACGACAGACTATGATGAAGGGAAATTCAAACAACTGCTTGCAACACTTAATCAAGCCTACGATACTTTCAAGAAGAAGTATGGTTATATCAATCAAGCGGTGAATGCTCGCCTCTTTGACCGAGATGATCGTTATCCTCTTATCGCTAGTCTTGAGTTAGAGGAGTTGGACGAGAATGACAGCTCAAAGGTAGTCTTTGTGAAGTCAGATGCTTTTAAAAAGCCAACCATTCGTCCTAAAAAACACCTTCATCAAGTGATGTCAGCAGTAGAAGCCTTGAATGTGTCGCTTTCGGAAGGTCGTGGCGTTGATTTGAACCTCATGAGTTCTGTCTATCCAGATGTTTCAGAAGATATGATGATTTCAGAACTAGGTGAGACAGTAATGATTGATGTGGAACGCTATATTGATGATAAGACTGTACACTATGTTACTAAGGATAAATTCCTTTCAGGTGATGTTCTAGCCAAACGTGATTGTATTAACTCTCTCATTGAAGACGGAGATACACAAGCGGATTGGGAACGTTATTTGGAATTGATTTTATCTGTTGTACCAGAACCAGTTGTCTTATCTGATATTGATTTCAGCATTGGTTCTAGCTGGATTCCTAGTAACGTCGTTTCTCAATGGGTGTTTAGTGAATTGTTGGATGAAAAAGTTGGTCTGCATTCTGAAGAAGCTAAATCACTATTAGTGACATCCAGAATCGGACGAGGTTTCAACGAACGCTTGTTAAACTGCTATATGAGTCGTCAATCTAACCTTCGTTTAGGTCTACGTGATGAGTACAATAAAAGCTACTCACACGCAACAGATATTGTTGCTCACTTGCTTACAAGTAATCAACCAACAATCATGCGTAACTTTGGTACGACTGAAAACCCGATACGTAAGGTTGATGAAGTGGCTACAGCAAACCTACGTGAGTGTGAGCGTGTTCTACAAGAAAGCTTTAAGAACTTTATTCATGAAAACCCAACAGTCCAAGAAGTGATTGAAGATACCTACAATGAAGTCTTTAATCGCTATGTGACACGTCAATATGATGGAAGTCTCTTGGAATTTGATGGCTTGGCTAAAGGAGTAGAGCTTCGCCCTCACCAAAAAAATGCGGTACAACGTATTCTTGAAGAGAGACGTGCACTCCTCGCTCACGAAGTGGGTACTGGTAAGACACTAACCATGATTTCAGCAGCTTTCAAGATGAAAGAGCTTGGGCTTATTCATAAACCATTGTTTGTGGTTCCGTCTAGTCTAACAGCACAATTTGGTCAAGAAATTATGCGTTTCTACCCTACCAAGAAAGTGTTTGTTACGACTGAGCAGGATTTTGAAAAGTCACGACGTCGCTTGTTCGTTTCTCGTATTCTAACCAGCGACTATGATGGAATTGTGATTGGACATTCTCAATTTGAGAAAGTTCGTGTCTCACAAGAACGTGAACAAGCCTTTATTTCTGAAAAGATTGATGAGCTTGATGAGATCATTGGTTACGCAAAAGCTAATGACGACAAAATTACTTTTAAGCAAGCACAATCGATGCGTAGAAGTCTTGAGGCAAACTTAGAAACGTTGCTTGAAAATAAGACTGGTATTGATGAGTTTATCAACTTTGAAAGCCTTGGTATTGATATGCTCTTTGTTGATGAAGCCCACGGGTACAAGAATGTCCGTCCTATGACACGTTTGGGGAACGTTGCTGGTATTACCAACCGTACCTCAAAAAAGAATATGGATATGGAAATGAAGGTGCGCGTGCTTCAAGAAGAGCATGATACACGTCACGTTGTCTTTGCGACTGGAACACCAGTTTCCAACTCTATTAGCGAAATGTATACGATGATGAATTATCTTCAACCAGATGTCATGGAACACTTCGGTGTAAGTTTCTTTGATGCTTGGGTTGGTGCGTTTGGGATTGTTGAGAATAGTCTTGAACTTAACCCTACTGGAGACAAGTATATTTCACGTAAACGCTTTGCTAAATTTATGAATCTCCCTGAGCTGATGGCGATTTATCGTCAGACCGCAGATATTCAAATGACTGAAGACCTTAATCTTCCAGTTCCTATGGTAGAAAAGGTAGCGGTTGAAAGTCAGTTGACGGATAACCAAAAGGTTTATTTGGATGAGCTTGTAGAACGCTCAGATCGAGTTAAAAATGGGAGTGTAGATCCTAGTGAAGATAACATGCTCAAAATCACTAGTGAAGCCAGAAAGTTGGCTTTAGACATGCGTTTGCTGGATGCGGAGTTCTATGTAAGAGCTGATGCAGATAAACTCATGCAAGTGGTTGAGAGAGTGGATAAGATTTATCACATGGAGGCTAAGCATAAAGGGACACAAATGATTTTCTCTGACCTTGGAACTCCTAATGGCAAGGGTTTCTCTGTTTATCAAGAGTTGAAAGATTTGCTTGTTGAACGAGGAATTCCAGAAGAAGAGATTGCTTTTATTCACGATGCTGCTAACAAAAAGGCTAAGCTCCAACTTCAACGTCAAATGAATGCTGGTGAGATTCGTATTCTCATGGCTTCAACGGAAAAAGGGGAACCGGTCTTAACGTACAACGTCGTATGAAAGCTGTTCATCATCTCGATGTGCCTTGGAAACCGTCTGATATTATCCAACGTAATGGACGCTTGGTTCGTCAAGGAAATATCTATCGAAAGGTAAATATTTTCCACTATATCACCAAGGGAAGTTTTGATAACTACCTTTGGCAGATTCAAGAAACAAAGCTCCGTTATATTACGCAAATCATGACCAGTCGTACACCGATGCGAGCTTCAGAGGATATTGATGAGCAAACACTCTCAGCCTCTGAATTTAAAGCCATTGCAACAGGCAATCCATATCTTAAACTTAAGATGGAACTTGATAACGAATTTGAGTTGTTGTCTAATCGTCGTAAGGCTTGGAAACGTGATATTGCTTTGTCTCAAAAACGTATTAAGCAAGCCCTTAAAGATAAGGAAAATTACGAGAAGAAACTTTCTCTATTAGTCCAGGATAAAGAGCTTGCGGAAAAGACAAGACCTTGGAAAGAAGTGGTTGAAAAAGAAGATGGTAAGAAATATGAGGTCGAACATAACCCATTTGTTATGACATTTGAACCAGATGGATACGAAGCAACTAAGAAAGATGTTGCTGGAAATCAACTGAACTATGCTATGCAGATGAATGTTGCCTCTGATCCACTCCATATGAAAATGACAACCCTTGCTCATTATCGTGGTTTTGTCCTTCGTGCGTTGGAACAAAAATCAGCTTGGCAACCAGAACGCATGCTTGATTTACATATTATCGGTCAAAATAGCTATGCTGTTCGTCTAGATTTTGCGAGTGGTATTGGGACTATCCAGCGTATCAACAATGTTATTGATGGTATGGATAAACAAGCCAAACTTTTGCAGGAAAACATTGACCGTTGTGCAGATACTATTAAGCGAGGAGAAGCTGCAGATGTTTTTGCAGACCAAGCTCGTCTTGACTATGTATCAGCTAAACGTGCCATTGTTAATCCTCTTATCGAAGTCGAAGATGAGTCTAAAAAGCCTACTGTAGAACAAATTGAAGAGGCTATTAATGCTTTTGAATTGCAGTATAAGGCAGACCATCCAGAAATGGATGAAGACTCTGATGTAAAAGTTAGCTCAATCACTGAGGAATATAGTGCTAGCTATGATCCTGATGAAGAAAGCGAACTTGTTGAAGTTATCGATGAGTCAGTAGATGAAGCAGAAGCTGCCTTCGAGGACGAAGAAGTAGTTGCACAAGAAACCGTTGAAGAAACGACTCATGTTGTTGTTTCACAAGAAGTTCTTGATATGGCTGATGACTTCCTAGAAAGTATTTCTGAACTCTTTGGAATGACTGAAGAACATAATGACAATGTTGCTACGGAAATAGTTTCTGAAACCTCTGTTAATGAGGTAGAAGAAGTAGAAGTTTACGAAGAAATTTCACTATTTGACTTTGTTTAAAATGCGAAGGGTATTGTTATATCACTTTTGCAGCATGAAAACACCTTATGAAAATAGGGTGTTTTTTGCTATAATAAAATAAAGAACTTTATCAAAAGGGGAATGAAATGAGTAAAATTTTTATTGCACATGCCTGGTCAGATGATGAGAATTATAGTCAGAGACAATTAGACTTTATACGTAAACTTGAGCTCGAACTAGAAGAAAAAAATTTAGAAGTTATTTATGATGATAATACTGTTAACAAAAATACTTTAAATCAATTCATGATTGAAAATATTAGAAATTGCGATGTTATTTTATCTATTTGTGACAAGGCGTATTTAGAAAAATCTGAAATAGACGATTCGGGTGTGAGTTTCGAAATAAAAGAAATAACAGAACATAAATTCTTAGATAAAGTAATACCTATCAAAATCTCAACAGATGATTTGCCTTACAAATTTGGTACATTACCTTACGAATCTTTCTGTAAAGAATTTGAGGAAATGTCGTTTGATTCATCCGAACAATTAAATTCTCTTTTTATAAGATTATCTGAAAAGCTCTCAAAAGAAGAGCTCTGGCCTCAAGATAAATTAAAAGAAGAAGTTCATTCGCAACTTGATTCGATTGGTTTAATTTCTAATGTTCTTAATTCCACATTAAAGCTTTCAGATTTGTATACTTATCCAGAACTAAGAATAGATAGAAAAGAAAATATAAGTTATCTTTCAGCAGAAAAGTTACTGAATAGTAAATATTATTTAGATAAATTTTTTATAGTAGGCGATAGACAAAGTGGAAAAACATCTTTTGCAAAAAAATTATTTTTAGATATATATAGTGACGGTTTTCAACCTATCTATTTAGAAAGTAAAGAGATTAATTCTCAAAATATAGAAAAGGCAGTTCGCAACAAATATATTTCAACATATAAAACTATCCATAAAAATAAAGCAGAAAATATAGTTGTTATAATTGATGATTTTCATAAACTTTCGACAAAATTACAAAATACTGTTAAAAAAATTGACAAGTACGCAGGATTAATTATGTTTGTTGATGATATTTATGATATTAGTTCGAATGACTTCACAGTAACAAGATTCACAATACAACCTTTCAAACCTTCTTTAAGAAATGAGCTTATAACAAAGTTTATAGAATCAAAATCACTCTATAGGGATTTAAACACAAATGATAAATTAAAGAAAATTGATGAGAATTCAAATCTTATTGATATCAGTTTGGGTTTAGATAGAGGATATAAGAATGGTATTATCCCCGCATTTCCTCTGTATATTTTAATTATCCTAGGTTCTTCAATTGATGTTAACAATAGATTTGATACTCCTATATCTTCACACGGTCATTGTTATAATTTACTAATTCAGTTAGCTTTTCAAAATTGTGGAGTAAGTAATGATCGGATTGTGTCTTATATAAACTTTTTGTCTTATTTTTCTATGTATCTTTTTAAAAAAGAAGTCTTAGAAGTATCAAATAAGGAATTCAATTTATTTTTAGAAGATTATCAAAATGATTATAAAATCTTTGACCTAGAAGAGTATCTAAGTTTACTAATGAAAACTGGATTGTTGAAAAAAAGCAACTCTTCTAACTATAGTTTTTGCTATGAGTATCTATATTATTACTTTTTAGGGCAATATCTATCTGATAACTTTAATGAACATCTTGATGACATAAAAGACATTATTTTGAATCTGGACTTAGAACAGAATGGCCACATAAGTATTTTTCTAGCGCATCATTGTAAAGATCAACGATTAATAGAAATGTTAAACTCTAGCTTAGAGAATACATTTAGTGATTATACAGAAGCAACACTTGATTCTGTAGAGTTGGGTGATTTTGATAAACAAGTTAATGACTTATCTAATAATATTGATTACAGGATAGAGAACTTCGACGAAAAACGAAAATCCGAATTGAAGCATCGAGACAGATTAGAGGAAAATACATACTCAGAAAGAGATAACTCAGAGATAATTGAAAAAAAACAAGCTCATAGACAAAATCAAGTTAGAAATGCAATTCAAACTGTAGAAGTAATTGGAGTAATTCTTAAGAACAGATACGGGTCAATAAAAAACAAAGAATTTAATAAAATACTAAAAAATACAGTTGATGCTAATTTAAGACTTCTTAACTCTTTTATTCAGATTGTCTCCGATAAAGATTTTATACTTTTTCTAGAGAACTTTATTTCAAAAGAAGTTGATACAGAAAACCTAAATGAGGATAAACTAAGAAAAGATATTCATGACATACTTGTGAGTATGAATTTTGCTACTATATATTCACTAATTATGAAAACTGTTTCATCAATTGGTTCAGAACCTATTTCTTATTATTTTTCAGAAATGGTGGAAAATAGCAATATTAATCCTAGCTATATATTAATAAAAAGGGGATTAGAACTACAATATGAAAAACAATTCTCGGAAAAATCTATCTTAAATGATAGAAATAATAAAAATATGTCACACGTAGCTCGTACCATATTGAATTTAATGGTTGTTAATCATGTATCACGGCATTCCTTTAGCTATCAAGAAAAAGCTAGAATAGAAAAAAGATTTGGGTTTAAACCTAATTCACTCCTTAAACGAGAACAACACATAAAATCAATAGAAAACAGATAATATATAACAAGTTAAAAATTTTTGAATCCACCTATCGATGCCATAGGTTGGATAGCAAAATAGCTATAAATGGTATAAAAAAATCTCTTAGATTCATGGCACTGCACCCATAAAATGAGACACAAGAAAACTTTCCTGTTGAAATCTGGTAAACTAGAAAATAGGGTGTTTTTTGCTATACTTTAGTATAAGTTTGAGGATGACTACAATTTTTAATAAGAAAAATAGGCGATCAGTATCGCCTATTTTATTTCATCATTTGCCCATCTGTCGACATCTTGCAAAAACCATTCAATAATCTTATTTTTATCTGTACTGTACACATCATCATGAGAATCAAACTTGTAAACTAATGGAGATTTTTGTCTAAAACGATAAGAAATAATATCTAGCATTTGTTTTACTTCATCTGGTGCGTAGATGTCTCCATAGTAGACTTCTTGATTATGACATAGGTCTAAGAACATAGAGTAATATTCTTTTAGAACTTGGTCAAATCCCTCTATTAGGGATAAAGCATTGGCATAGTATATAATGTCTTTCTTTTTTTGTTCTTGGTATAAGGCTGATTCTTTGAATTTATTGACTTGTAGGTACATTATTTCATTGTACATTTTCACTTGGTCGTCTACTACCCATTCATTGTGTTTACTCAATATGAATCGGTTAAATTTATCAGATAGAATTAGTTTTCGATATTGGTAGAAATTTAACGTAGTTGTTTTTCCTCTATGTGTAGGAGCTACTTCTTTTATCATTTCGTTTAATCTATTTCGGTTTGAATTATTTCCCGTATCCTCCACTTTAAATGGAATGCCAAATGTATCCTTCAAAAATTTCCGTAATTGCGATGAGGTAACAGAGAAAGATGAATGGAACACTTTTTCTAATTGATGTGGCTTAAAAAAAAGTTCCCAATTTTTTCTTGTGGGGTCGTTATGTAATTTCAAGTAATCAGATGGAACTAATACCCTAATATCTCCGCTTACTATTCTATTCAAATCAAATGTAAGTTCCATAAAGTCTCCAATTTGGTTAGTTTTCATTATATTTTATGCTAAAAAGCGTTACAAAACAAGGTTTTTTAATTTTAAATTATTAACAATTTGGTTAGTTTTTTATATTCAAAAGCCTTATACTAGTAGTATAAAATATTTAGAAAGGACAGGTTTTCAACCTATAGGTAATTTACCATGACAACAAAAGAACAACTACTCAAAGAGGTTGGAGAATTACAAGTCTCAATATTTTCGGATTGTGGTCAAACTGCTTGGCGTTATCACGTTCGTGATACTTGGACAAAAGAAGCAACGGAAGAAGCGCTTGAAAAGATTGGACAAGGTGCGACTACAATTGATTTAGCTCCAGATGGTCTAAAAGAAATTTGGAGAAATGATTTTACTGACAAAAAATATTCACGTGATTATTGGGTCATTAAGAAATATACACCTAGCCAGCTTGAAGAATATGCTCTCCTCTTAAAAGAGTTACAATCACGGGTCTTTCCATATTTTGATAAATAAATGACTTTCCGAAAAATTGTTCTTTTTTTTCGGAAAATAGTAAAACATAAGAAAAATCCCAAAAACCATTGCGGTTGTAAGCTTTTCTTGTTTATCCTTATCAATCTGTGAATCTGAAAAACGCTCAAAATCGCTCTACCAGTATAAAAATTCGTAGTCTAGTACCATTTTAGAGATATAAATAGAATAAATAAAAACGGTGGATCAGCATACGCCGACCCCTGTTTTATTTTTTAAATTCATTCATTTTACTTTCCAGAAGATTTAAGTTACAAGCAAATTTTACATTAACTCTTTTCTTTATTGCTTCAATAGTCTTAGTGGCTGTGTCTATTATAATGTCATCTTTTCTTGATAAACGAAAAGAATATTCTTTAATCAGCAAATTATGTTTATAATTTCACTGGTAAAGCCGAATAGAACAGAAACTTTTTATTCTTATAATGCAAAAGAAGCTCTTAGAAGAAAAACTTCCGAGAGCTTCTTTTTTAGTCTGAGATTAACCATAGGTTAGTCTTTTTGTTGTTCATTGAGCAATAAATATAATCGCAATAAAACCAAAGCTACATAAGTACAACCTTACCAAAGATGGTGAAGTCGTCCTTTTCAGAAAGGGTATTTGGTACCTCGCTAGAATTTAGTGAGTTTAGAAGAATGTCACCATTATCTCTATTTTGACTCACCTTCATTACGTAGTACTGACAATTTAGCTGCACGATGCAGATATCACCTGTTCGAAGGATGGAGTCATTGATGACAAACATTACTTCATCATCAAAAAAACTAGGTTGAAGTGAATCGCCAACAACTTTAGACTCAATATCATATACCGGAATAGGCACTGGGTAATCAAGACAGTCGACTGGGACCTCTGATAGTTCAAACCCTTGTGCATCGACTCTAGCATAAATACTGACTCTTTTGGTTGGTCGTTCATCTTGTCCAACTATTTGTTTTCTATGGTCTTTTTCTCTGATTTCTTTAGAGATATGCTGATTATCTAATCGTTTTTCCAGTATTTAAAGTGAGTTGGTTTAAGTTTAGTGTACCAGCTTACAGGCAAGATATTTGTTTAGAACAAAATAAAAACTAGGGGGGAACCCTAGTTAGCAGTAGACGTTCATACAAGAGTATTATGTAAGTAAGAATGTTAGAGTGAAGTCTCTATGATAGAAGCTAATTAGAGACAAAGGGAAGATTAATTCATAGTTTGATGTATGTGTCTACTACTGAGATTATAACAGTGCGATTAGAATTTTTCAACAAGTTTTGTTAAAAGTCAAATTCTCAACTTAGGTAAGATAACATTTCAGATTAAGCTAAAAATTTTCTGAGACAAGTAAAATTGTAATTAGGAATGCCTCAAAGCCGTTCGTATTCAGTAATCTAACAACATTTTAGATTCTGATGATGAATTGATAATTAAATTAAAGTGGCTAAATAATTACTATGCATACGAGAAAATAATAGAATTAGATTGTATGACGATTGTCATTTAAATTATATTGTGCTATATTACTTCTTAGATAGTTTATCTATGTATCATCTCCCAAGGTAGATGGGTAAACTGTGGAATATTATTGCAGAAAAACGTAGGAGCTACTCTTGCGTTTTTTCTTATGTCAAAATTCGTATATTTTCAAAGGGTTTAGTTTAGGGAAAGAAAAAAGTTAAACTCTATTTAAAATCTAGAGAAGAGTATTGCTATTTTAACTCTTCATACTAGTTTGCTATAAAAAATGATTAGATTCCAGAGTAAAATTTAGATTGTAAAACCTTATCATTCTTATTCCTACTTCCGGATCTCTAATATATGTGTTTAAAATTATATTATAAGAAAAAATAATGTTAATAATATCCATATATATGGCTTTAGAATTAATGGTTTATTATAATATATTTCACATAAAGAAAATAAGTGTAAAAATTATAAATAATTCAGAATATTCCATTGACAGAAAAGTTAAAAGTGCTAGAATTTAGGTGTTAAGATTATATTAAAAGGAAATTTGTATTATGGGAAAAAAAGAATCACAACGTTTCTCAATCAGGAAGTTTAACTTTGGGGTTGCTTCTGTGCTTCTGGGAACAGCCATTTTTGTGATGGGAGCAACCAGTGTTCAGGCAGATGAAGTAAGCGCTACCACTGAGGTTCAATCTTCTTTTACGGCGAAATTGAATGAAAACCAAGTTAACAGTGTTCAAGAAAGTAACGTTGAACAGAATAACGTCTCTAAAATAGCGTCTAATGAAGGTCAACAAAATAACGCAACAGTAGCACCTACTAATACTAATGATAATGCTAAAGTAGAAGTAAATGACATTCAACAAAATACTCCGGTGGCCAAAAATGAAGAAGGTGTTCAAATAAAGGAGTTGAATTCAGTACCTTCGGAACCGGTAACAACAAATTCTTCGCAAGTGATTGAAGAAGAGAAAGTTGATAACCACCCTTCAAATGAACGACGCAGAGCTAAAAGGGAAGCTACCTCATCAACTGAAGATAGTAAAACAACCTTTTCCAAAACAGGTGACACAATTACTGTGAAAAATCCTAATGTTGAAGTCAATTTTCCAAATGGGAACAGTCTATATGCTCCTGCGGAAACAGTCATTCATATGGAACTACCTGATGAGTTAGAGATAAAACAAAATGATAAAATCGTTGTTGATATTCCCGATTCAATTAGAATTCCTACAAGTTTGCATTATGATGTAACTGGTCCTAGTGGTGAAATAATAGGTAATGCTTTTCTAGATTCAATCAGTAATAAAGTGATAACTACTTTTACAGATTACTATGAGAAAAACAAAATTGCAAAACAATTTACCTTAACCTTTAGTACCGGTTGGAAATCATATGTTAAACCAAATGTTCCAACAGAACTCAATTTTAGTGGACGAAAAATTACAGTAACAGTAGGTCCGGAGAGTGCCCCTGTACCGGTAGAAAAAACAAAGGTAACAAAATATGGTGAAGCGGTAACTGGTCATCCTGAACTAATCAGATGGACTATCCGTCTAAACTCAGGTAGTTTGGTAGCTCCTCAAGTTTTGACAAATTACCAACTAATTGATACGCTTCCAGATGACCAAGTCCTAGTTCAAGATGGGGATCCTGTTTTGGATGAATTTGATACTAAAACGAAAGAAACTTGGCGTTTAGGACATGCGACATCTATTCCTTCAGATAATGTAGATTTATGGAACGGTAAAGCTCTTAGAGCTGAAAGAGTTCAGTCAATTACTCCATGGGTTTCCAAAGGTAATGCAATTCAATTATTGGAAAATATCAAAGAAAGCCCAACTGGTTTTTCTTTTAAGATAGCGCAATTGAATGAGCTTGTTTATGTTCGCTATATGACGCGATTAAAAAATGTACCTAATACCAATAAGGAGTTGCAAGAAAAACACGGTAATAATATCAAAATCACTTACAACACTGGTGAAGAACAAAGTTACCAAGCAACTTTTGCATTTAAAGCAGGTGGTTCAGGTTCAGCTTCAAAGGCAAAACAACCAGCAAGGGTTGATTTAGCGTTTACAAAACGTCTTGAAGGAAGAAAGTTAACGGCTGGTGAGTTCACCTTTAATCTAGTTGACCAAAGTGGTAATGTGGTTGATACACAAAAAAATGATAGTTTTGGCCATATTACTTTTATTCCACAGTTATTTAACCATGCTGGTGTTTATCACTATACGGTTGAAGAAGTACCAGGTACGGAAGCAGGTATTAACTACGATGCAATGAAAGCAGAAGTGAGTATCACAGTAGATGAAGATGGTAATTCGTACATAGCTCATACAATTATGCCAACGGACACAGAATTCAATAACACCTATACTCCTTCCCCAGTAAAAGTAGGTCTAGAATTTAACAAAGTCCTATCCAATGGTAGTCTAAATGCGGGGGATTTCAGCTTTACACTTATTGGTGATAACAATGTTAATGAAACAGTTACTAACAAAGCTGATGGGAAAATTACTTTCAGTGACTTATCATTTGATCATGTTGGTGTTTTCAACTACACAGTAAAAGAGGTGAAGGGTGATAAACCAGATGTAGACTACGATGATATGACGATTGCAGTGAAAGTAACTGTATCGAAAGATGAGGAAACAGGTCTGTTAACAGCAAAAACAGAAATAACCTCAACAGGTGGCGAAGCAACTGGTACAGATGACAAGACCTTTAACAACTATGCGGTAGCCCCAGTGACAGCGCAATTTGACTTTAGTAAAGTTCTTTCCGGACGCACTCTTAAAGACGGTGAGTTCAATTTTGTCTTGAAAGATGCGACTGGTAAAGTACTTCAAACGAAGAAGAATGGAGCCGATGGCAAAGTTTCATTCGATGCACTCACTTATAAGAATAATGAGGTTGGTGTTCATAAGTACACTGTAGAAGAAGTCGCAGGTTCAGAAGCCGGAATGAGTTATGACCCAATGAAGGCAGAGGTAACAGTTACTGTCACGAAAGATGGTCATACCCTTACTGCCACAAAAGCACTTCCAACAGATACTGAATTTAATAATGCTTTCACCCCAGCGGCAACCAGCGCCCAATTCAAGTTCACGAAGAAACTTGAAGGCAAAACCCTAGAGTCAGATGCTTTCAGCTTCGAGTTGCTAGAAAACGGTCAAGTTCTCCAAACGAAGAAGAATGGGGCAGACGGCACGATCCAATTTGACGCTATTTCATATGATAAAGAAGGTACACATACCTACACTGTTCGTGAAGTGGCCGGAACAGATACAGATATTGACTACGATACGATGAACGCCGAAGTGACAGTTAAGGTCACAAAAGACGCAGCCACAGGTATCTTGACAGCCAATGTTGTTATGCCAACAGATAGCGAGTTTAACAACTATGCGGTAGCGCCAGTGACAGCGCAATTTGACTTTAGTAAAGTCTTGTCAGGACGCACTCTAAAAGATGGCGAGTTCAGTTTTGTCTTGAAAGATGCGACTGGTAAAGTACTTCAAACGAAGACCAATGATGCTTCAGGTAAAGTAGCCTTCGATGCCCTCACTTATAAGAATAATGAGGTTGGTATTCATAAGTACACTGTAGAAGAAGTCGCAGGTTCAGAAGCCGGAATGAGTTATGACCCAATGAAGGCAGAGGTAACAGTTACTGTCACGAAAGATGGTCATACCCTTACAGCGACTAAAGCTCTTCCAACAGATACAGAGTTCGATAATACGTTCACCCCAGCGGCAACCAGTGCCCAATTCAAGTTCACGAAGAAACTTGAAGGCAAAGCCCTTGTGGCAGATGCCTTCAGCTTCGAGTTGCTAGAAAACGGTCAAGTTCTCCAAACGAAGAAGAATGGGGCAGACGGCACGATCCAATTTGACGCTATTTCATACGATAAAGAAGGTACACATACCTACACTGTTCGTGAAGTAGCCGGAACAGATACAGATATTGACTACGATACGATGAACGCCGAAGTGACAGTTAAGGTCACAAAAGACGCCACAACAGGTATCTTGACAGCCAATGTTGTAATGCCAGCGGATAGTGAGTTTAACAACTATGCGGTAGCGCCAGTGACAGCGCAATTTGACTTTAGTAAAGTCTTGTCAGGACGCACTCTAAAAGATGGCGAGTTCAGTTTTGTCTTGAAAGATGCGACTGGTAAAGTACTTCAAACGAAGACCAATGATGCTTCAGGTAAAGTAGCCTTCGATGCCCTCACTTATAAGAATAATGAGGTTGGTATTCATAAGTACACTGTAGAAGAAGTCGCAGGTTCAGAAGCCGGAATGAGTTATGACCCAATGAAGGCAGAGGTAACAGTTACTGTCACGAAAGATGGTCATACCCTTACAGCGACTAAAGCTCTTCCAACAGATACAGAGTTCGATAATACGTTCACCCCAGCGGCAACCAGCGCCCAATTCAAGTTCACGAAGAAACTTGAAGGCAAAGCCCTTGTGGCAGATGCCTTCACCTTCGAGTTGCTAGAAAACGGTCAAGTGCTTCAAACGAAGAAGAATGCGGCTGACGGTACAATCCAATTTGACGCTATTTCATATGATAAAGAAGGTACACATACCTACACTGTTCGTGAAGTGGCAGGCACAGATACAGATATTGACTACGATACGATGAACGCCGAAGTGACAGTTAAGGTCACCAAAGACGCCACAACAGGTATCTTGACAGCCAATGTCACTATGCCAACAGATAGCGAGTTTAACAACTATGCGGTAGCCCCAGTGACAGCGCAATTTGACTTTAGTAAAGTTCTTTCCGGACGCACTCTAAAAGATGGAGAGTTCAATTTTGTCTTGAAAGATGCGACTGGTAAAGTACTTCAAACGAAGAAGAATGGAGCCGATGGAAAAGTTTCATTCGATGCACTCACTTATAAGAATAATGAAGTTGGCGTGCATAAGTACACTGTAGAAGAAGTCGCAGGTTCAGAATCAGGAATGAGTTATGACCCAATGAAGGCAGAGGTAACAGTTACTGTCACGAAAGATGGTCATACCCTTACAGCGACCAAAGCTCTTCCAACAGATACAGAGTTCGATAATACGTTCACCCCAGCGGCAACCAGTGCCCAATTCAAGTTCACGAAGAAACTTGAAGGTAAAGCCCTTGTGGCAGATGCCTTCACCTTCGAGTTGCTTGAAAACGGTCAAGTGCTTCAAACGAAGAAGAATGGGGCAGACGGCACAATCCAATTTGACGCTATTTCATATGATAAAGAAGGTACACATACCTACACTGTTCGTGAAGTAGCCGGCACAGATACAGATATTGACTACGATACGATGAACGCCGAAGTGACAGTTAAGGTCACAAAAGACGCCACAACTGGTATCTTGACAGCCAATGTTGTTATGCCAACAGATAGCGAGTTTAACAACTATGCGGTAGCGCCAGTGACAGCGCAATTTGACTTTAGTAAAGTTCTTTCCGGACGCACTCTAAAAGATGGCGAGTTCAGTTTTGTCTTGAAAGATGCGAGCGGTCAAGTTCTCCAAACGAAGACCAATGATGCTTCAGGTAAAGTAGCCTTTGATGCACTCACTTATAAGAATAATGAAGTTGGTGTTCATAAGTACACTGTAGAAGAAGTCGCAGGTTCAGAAGCCGGAATGAGTTATGACCCAATGAAGGCAGAGGTAACAGTTACTGTCACGAAAGATGGTCATACCCTTACAGCGACTAAAGCTCTTCCAACAGATACAGAGTTCGATAATACGTTTACCCCAGCGGCAACCAGTGCCCAATTCAAGTTCACGAAGAAACTTGAAGGCAAAGCCCTTGTGGCAGATGCCTTCACCTTCGAGTTGCTAGAAAACGGTCAAGTGCTTCAAACGAAGAAGAATGCGGCTGACGGTACGATCCAATTTGACGCTATTTCATATGATAAAGAAGGTACACATACCTACACTGTTCGTGAAGTGGCAGGCGCAGATACAGATATTGACTACGATACGATGAACGCCGAAGTGACAGTTAAGGTCACCAAAGACGCCACAACAGGTATCTTGACAGCCAATGTTGTTATGCCAGCGGATAGCGAGTTTAACAACTATGCGGTAGCGCCAGTGACAGTACAGTTCAACTTCACTAAGAAATTAGAGGGTCGTGAGTTGAAAGCTGGAGAATTTAGCTTTGTTTTGAAGGATGAAAAAGGAAATATAATCGAAACAGTAGCGAACGATGCATCTGGTAAGATTAAATTTTCAGCACTTACATTTAAAAATGGTGAAGAAGGGACTTACATCTATCATGTAGAAGAAGTAAAAGGTACCGAAGCTGGTATCGAGTATGACCACATGATTGCTACTGTTGGAATCAAAGTGAAGAAAGATGGAAGAGTGTTAATCGCTACTACTGAATTACCAGCAGATACAGAATTTAACAATAAAGTAACCCCACCAACTCCACCAACACCTGTTGTTCCGCCAGTAACCCCACCAACTCCACCAACACCAATAGTTCCACCGGTAACACCTCCTATCCCACCGACTCCAGAAGTTCAAACAGTGAAATCAGTCACTTCGCTTACTCCAGTAGTTTATGAGGATTTAAAAGAACAAGAACTTCCTAAAACTGGTGACAATAATTCTGAAGTCGCAATAGAGGTTGGAGGCCTTCTTACATTAGTTGGATTGGTCTTATCAAGAAAACGGAAGAACAATTCATAAAATAAAGGATTGGTGAATAATTCATTATGTTTATGCTAAGTTGATTTCAAACTTCAATTATTTATTAACTTATCCATAAATAGGTAGTAAAAACGCAAGAGTAATCTTGCGTTTTTGCTTTAGGGAGGGATGGCAATGTTTCTTGGTGAACAATTTTATTGAGCAAGTTGCGAATAACAACGATACTTAAATATTTAAAATAATTTCTTGAACGATGAAGAATAAGCTAATAGAAGAATATTTTGTCATAGTTGAAAGTTTATTTGAAAATAAAAAACAGCTCTTTTCACAATGGAAGGAGCCAGACTTTTATAGATAGCTTTTATTATATGGATTTGATATACTCTTATATGTAGAAAAGTGATAGACGGTGGCTTTCAATTATTAGAGAGGAGTGATGCCTATGGGCAAACATTCAAAATCTAGTAGAGAGGAGAGCCGTTTTGACAGCGTTCGAGATTGTGCAAACCATTCTAGGCTTTGGTAGTTTTACTATCGCTCTAATTGGATTATGCTACAAACTCTTTAAAGACGATGACAAAAAATAATCCGTCCCCACTTTTGGCGAAGTAAGACGGATTATTTTCGTTTAAAACTAGCCACCGTCTTTTAAACGGCTCTACATGGAAGTTGAGTGACTGCTCAACTTCTTTTTTTCTACCACAATTTTATCAGAATAAACAATTTAAGTCAATTCGAAATATACAGATATTGATGAACTGACAGTACCAATGATAAATGAGTATATAGAAAAAGTAGTAGTCCATGAAGCAACAGGGGGAAGAAAAGGAAAAGATAGAAAACAACAAGTCGATGCTTACTTTAATTTTATAGGCAACTGTCAAGTGCTATGAAAAGCGAGCATAGAAAAAATGACTTAAAAATTGTAAAATATTATTAGTTAATTTAGACTAACTTGCAATTAGCCTTCATCTTTAAGGAATAATGTGAAATGCTAAAAGCGGAGAGAGTTTAAAATTTGTTGTTGGGAAGAGTTTTGCTGGTGAGTGATAAGAGTAACAAAAAATTTTGGGATAAATTCGCCAAGTTGTATGCTCCTTTTATGAAGAAGGATAAAGGTGTTTATGATAAAGTTTGCGGATACATAAACCCCTATTTGAGTAAGGATATGAATGTACTTGAACTTGCTTGTGGTTCAGGTCAATTATCCTTTAACCTTTCCAAATATACGAAAAGTTGGATTGCAACTGATTTTTCTAAACAAATGATTTTTGAAGCAAGAAAACATGGAGAATACGAGAACCTTGTCTTTGAAATAGCTGATGCTACTTCATTGATTTATACAGATGAGAAATTTGATTGTGTAGTAATAGCTAATGCACTTCATATTATGCCCGAGCCTGACAAGGCAATGAAAGAAATATATAGGGTATTAAAACCTAATGGTACTTTGTTTGCTCCCACTTTTTTATGGAAAGAGGAAAAACAAAGTAAATTCAAAAAACGGCTGATGTCTATTGTAGGGTTTAAGATGTATAAAGAATGGGATAAAAAGCAATTTGAAGAATTTATCCATGAATATGGATTTTCAGTAGCTGAAATGAAATTGGTAAATGGAGGACTTGCACCAGTTGGTGTAATGATTGCATATAAAAAGTAATATTAAATTATTATTTACAAAGTAATATGAATTTAAAAGCGGTAGTGTAAAATAAGTTGTGTACACTCAAAAAGCTCTATAATCTCTACAGTGGTTTTACCCACTACAGAAATTATAGAGCCGTAAAATGAAGGTACTTTCTTTTATTCCTGTAAGTTAGATACTTGCAGTTTATGGCAACTCCATTGGGGTTGCCTTTTTACTTATTAATTACGTAATCAATATGAATCATTATGACTAACCTTACATAAGTACAATCTTGCCAAAAATGCTGAAATCATCCTTTTCTGACAAGGTGATAGGTGCCTCGTTAGAATTTAGTGAGTTAAGGAGAATGTCACCATTTTCTCTATTTTGAAGCACCTTCATTACGTAGTAACGACTCTTTAGCTGCACGATGCAGATATCACCTGTCCGAAGGACGGAGTCTTTCATGACAAACATTACTTCATCATCGAAGAAACTAGGTTCCAAGGAATCACCAACAACCTTAAACGCAATATCATGTACAGGAATAGGAACAGGGTAGTCAAGACAGTCGACTGGGACCTCTGATAGTTCAAACCCTTGTGCATCTACTTTAGCATAAATACTGACTCTTTTGGTTGGTCGTTGATCTTGTTTAACTATTTGTTTTCTATGGTCATTTTCTTTGATTTCTTTAGAGATATGCTGGTTATCTAATCGATTTTCTATGAAATCAACAGTAGCATCCTGATTCCCATCGTCAAGCTGCTTGAACATTTCACCAACATATTCTTCCTTATTGTCGTTAAATGGTGGATAGGCATATTTACTGGGTGAGTTTGATAATCCCAATAAATAGTCTGACGTAACACCGAATAACTCGACTAATTTTACTAGATCTTTGAATGTAGGAGCATTAGTCCCATTTTCCCACTTTCCTACTGTCTGCTGTGTTTTTCCAATCTGCATACTGAATTCTTTTTTGGTCCAACCTCTAGCTAATCGGAGTTTTGTTAAGCGTTCAGTAAACATCATCCCCTTTGTGTTGTTACTATCCTTACACTCTTTCATGTATCTTCCCTACACACGTCTTCCTAAAAAAATTATAATTTTTTATAATCAAAATCATTATAGCAGTTTTAGAAACAATAAACAAATACAGAAAAATAATACGTTATACAGTATATATACTGTATAAATTAGTATAAGCGTTATTTTATTTAATCAATAAAAAGTAAAACAAAAACCCATGATGTGTTAAAGGAAAATGATGATAAAGGCATGTTTATTATCTATTAAACAATTGAATGATTAAAATAATGTGAGTAAGGTGTAATTAAATTATGAAATTCTCTTGATTGTTTGACACAAAAATAGTAAAATCAATTCAGAAACATAAAGATTAGGCAGGTTATATATATACATGGGAAACATTATTTCAGAATTGAGACGACGAAAGAAGCTCTCAAAGAAAGCGTTAGCTCATAATCTTAATGTTGATGCAGGGACTATCGACAAATGGGAAAATGGAGCTAATATTCGTATGGAAAACGTTGTAGCCTTAGCTGAATACTTTGGTGTTTCTACTGACGATATTTTAGGAATAAGATAGCACTAATTACTAATCTTTGGCATCTAAAATATTACGCAGCGTTTTATGATGGAAGATAAGGGAGGGACAATGACAACAGCAATCACTAACCCTAAAAAAATAACTTTAGAAGACCTAGAAGAAAAGCTAGAATCATTCATCCATGTATTTAGTGATGACTTATGTCGAACCATTATTGAGTATATGATTGACTCAGAAGGGCCATTTGCAATTACTCGATATAAGAAATTTGGATCACCGTGGTTTTATCAGGCAACCAGAGATATATCTGATAAACTCTGGAGAAAATTAATCGAAGAGGAAAAATCAGAGACTGAAGCTAAAGCCATAGCTAAAGATGTGATATCAACGTATTATCAATATATGTTATTTGATATGTTGCTTGCGGGACAAAATAAGTTAGCTTCTAAAGAAGTCCAAGTAAGGATTTCTAGTTTGACAAATAATCGTCAACAAAATGAAGTGAAAAAATTAGCCTTCATGAAAGGTTGCAGGGAATACATTCAGAATTTACCACTTAAGACACTGACAAATTACATTCCCTTAGCCGAATTGTTTAAATACGCTGGTGTCGGAGAAGTTCCAGATTTAGCGAAAATCTTCAGCTTGCTTGATTCAAGTGAAGCGGGATGTTTGAAAAAAGTCGGAGAGGTCATCCATTTTGACGATGCTGCAGTAGATGAAGTGATTGAAAAAAGATTTTTAAGGAGTTCTCAACTTCGTTTCTCTAGCGGTAAACTATTATACAACTCAGAAAGTGTAGTATTTAAGTAGATTTTAGAATTGAATATAGAATGAATAAAGGGGAAAAGGATATAAAAACATATCCTTTTTTTGTGTCTTCATAAACAAGGTGGGTGTCACTGGGTTATAGAAGGTATATGAGGTTTAGTATAATGGTTCCAAAAAATTGAAGAGAAGGACTAGACAAATGACAAGAACACCAGGTAATAAAAAATGGTTCCAAAATATTGCTAAGAAAATCAATCTCCCACTTTATCCGAAGAAAAAATTTAATGGGGAAGAAGTTACTCTCATGCCTGATGGGACAGTCCGATTATCTGAAACAGGAGAAAAGCCTTCTGCTGAAGCACTGGAAGCCTATCAAGACTTCGTTAAAAAATTCAATGAAAGACTACGTCGTTTTGGGGTAAGAACAATCGATGGAAAAGCAACATTGAATACTGTTTCTCGATTTTCGGACGACTATTATAATAAGTATGCCTCGATACCATTACTAAAACAAGTATACCCAAACAATGACTTTCCTTTCCATTTGCAACTTCAAGAAGATTACATCATCCAAATCAACTATAGTCAAGAAACGGACTATGAGCTAATTAGTAAGCAATTAAACCAGTTAGATATGGATATCCTACTATTTATAGCTACATTCAGAAATGTTCAACTCCTTCAAATTACAAGGGAGTTTGGTTTACCGATTCCTAAAATCAAACCACATCTCAAACGACTCAGAGAGTTTTACTTAGTTCAAGAGTGGGAGTTCGAACGTGAAGATACTCCAGGGGCTCTTGCGACAAGTTACTCTATTTACAGCCATGGAACAATGTTGCTCTTACTAGCAAATAAGATCAGCAGAAACTTCACATATAAATGGAAAGACATTCTTCGGGAAGAAGATAACTACTCTCCTATTCGATACTGGAAGGTCGTAGATGCTTATCAGAACCTCAAATTTAATCAAAACTATGCCTATTTTGTTCCTACGTCAAAACTGGAGAAGTTCACGTATACAGTGACAAAGACACAAGAAAAGAGTGAGGGGACAAGTCCTCTTTCTGGTATGGAGAAACGAAAATCAGAATTACAAGCTAAAAAGGCGAAGAAGAAAGAGCGTACATATACGGTCCATGTTCCTAGATATCTCTTTATCGGTCAGTTAGCTCTCAATAAAAAGGAAGGTGACGGTACAAAGAATCTTTTTGATGTGTATCCTTATATCACTAACGTTGGTGATACCAGCGATCTTGATAAATTGCTTAATGTCTTTAAACACTTTGGACGTTTTGAGGATGGTTTTGACGAAGAAGGCAGCAAACGTTATCTATTGATTATCGTTGACAATTTTGACGATATTCAAGAAATTGAAGACAAGTATATGCTTATTGAAAATGGTGGCTATAAGAACCTCAATAACATTATTTTCCTCAATCTGGAGCTTGCTGCAGAAGAAGGGATTGATAAGTCTCTTGTTGTTATCAGAAGTCAAAATGCAACTGATGGTGGTCGTGTAGCCAAATACATACCTTTTAGAATGAATGAAGCGTTTAACGAGCGTCCACTAATCAAAGATGTCGAACTAGAAGAGTTAAATCAAGAAGAAGGTGATACTGATGCTTAATATCTATATTGATCCCTACGTCCTATCTCCTTTTGAAGCCTCTCCCTTTTTTCATAAGCTGACTAATTTTGCTAAATCTAAAGACCACAGAGTCGCTATTATGGGGTTTAAGTCACATATTTCTTGGAATGCTCTATCGTATTTAGAAGATAAAGCTAAGATTACGATTACCCACAATCATGCAGACCTAGAGGATGAGAAAAAACATGCCGTTCTGCTAGCGGGCTATTTAAAAAAGGATATTGAGTTAGTAACATCTTCAACAAACCACATTACAGATATCTTCCTCTTTGATGAGCAGGCTCAGATGGATACGAATACTTTGTCTCAGCTACTCAGCAAGGTCCCTTACGTACATTACCTATCAACAGAACATTTTTTCCATTCTCCCCACGTCAATAATTTCCCTAAGAACAGACCATTTATTTTCAATACCCAACTTTTCCGAGACACGAGAAATATTTATTTTGCTAAGAGTTTGGTAGAAGGACACGATTCACTATTTGAATGCTTAGCTAAGAATGATATTACCCAACAATCTTTTTTTGGTAGCAACAACTATATCTATATACCAGGTCATAATGGTAAAGAAGAATCACGCGCTAAGGTAATTATGAACGTCACAAAAATTGAAGATTTAACGGTTGAGAGCATAAAACCTTTAGAGCCAGTATCAGCCACTGCAGAACCTCAACAAAACATGAAAGAGCTACGTTTAGACGAAATTGAAGAGCGTCTAAAGCAGAAAATGAAAAGCTCAGATAAAATCAAAAACAACGAAAATTCAAGTGAGGTCTTGAAAATTACTTCTGAAACCCTTACAATGATAAGGAAGGTAATGGATTGTATTGGGAGGATGGAAAATAGTTTAAATGCTAAGATGGCTGAACAAGCTGACGACAACAATAAACTTGATTCAGATTTTGATCCATTATACGCCTTCAGGACCCAACATGATAAATTTGGGGAAGATTAAACAATAATAAGGGGTTGAAGGAGATAAAAATGGCCGATGAAGTAATGACTAAACAAAACATTTACTTAGTGTCAGACGTTGACAAAGCTAGGGAACTTGAGGCATACATCGTAAGTACTAAAGATGGTATGGAGGCTTTTGGACTTATTGGTTGTGATGAACTTGAAGAATTAACAGATGCTCAACGAGAGTTTGTGCAGAGTGATGAAGCGATGCAATTCAAAAGTAATTAAGCTCTATGATTGATTTAAAAGCTGAGAAATCAGCTTTTTTAGTGTTTAATGATTTCTGGTTATGATAAAGTTTTTAAATTGCTCGTGTTTGATGAGCAGGGTTTTGATTTGCTATGGTTTTGTCAACTCTAGTGGCTTTCTATAAAAACTCTAACCTAGTGATTATTATGTTATTTTACAATCTTATGAAGAGAATTTGGAGAGAATTATGAATGATGATCAGAATAAGGATTTCGAAGCGATGCAAAAGTCGTTGAAAGAACTTGAGGATATTATTAGTAAAACAAATTTTTCTGATATCAAAGATATTAATAATACTGTTGCTAAAGCTTATGATATTTACAAGAAGTTTCCAGATTCAGAAGCCGTAGCATTCCGCTATGTAAGTACATTAGATACTCTAGCAAGCAGCCAGAAAAGTCTAGCTGACATAGAGTCAACGGTAGCTAAAGCTTATGGTGTTTACGAGAGGTTTTCTGATTCAGAAGAAGTAGCATCCCAGTATGTGAGGACACTAGATAGTCTAGCTGAAACGCAGGATAGTCTAGCTGACGTAGAGTCAACGGTAGCTAAAGCTTCTGGTGTTTACGAGAGGTTTTCTGATTCAGAAGAAGTAGCATATTTCTATATAAGTATATTAAATACTCTACTAGGCAGGCTAGAAAGCTCAGATGACATAAAGTCAACGGTAGCTAAAGCTTCTGGTGTTTACGAAAGGTTTCTTGATTCAGAAGAGGTAGCGTTCCAATATATAAGTACACTATATACTCTAGCAAGCAGGTTGGAAAGCTTAGATGACATAAAGTCAACGGTAGCTAAAGCTTATGGTGTTTACGAGAGGTTTTCTGATTCAGAAGCCGTAGCATTCCGCTATGTAAGTACATTAGATACTCTAGCAAGCAGGTTGGAAAGCTTAGGTGACATAAAGTCAACGGAAGCTAAAGCTTCTGGTGTTTACGAGAGGTTTTCTGATTCAGAAGAACTAGCATCCCAGTATGTGAGGACACTAGATAGTCTAGCTGAAACGCAGGATAGTCTAGCTGACGTAGAGTCAACGGTAGCTAAAGCTTATGGTGTTTACAAGAGGTTTTCTGATTCAGAAGAAGTAGCATATTTCTATATAAGTATATTAAATACTCTACTAGGCAGGCTAGAAAGCTCAGATGACATAAAGTCAACGGTAGCTAAAGCTTATGGTGTTTACGAAAGGTTTTTTGATTCAGAAGAGGTAGCGTTCCAATATGTAAGTACACTATATACTCTAGCAAGCAGGTTGGAAAGCTTAGATGACATAAAGTCAACGGTAGCTAAAGCTTATGGTGTTTACGAGAGGTTTTCTGACTCAGAAGCCGTAGCATTCCGCTATGTAAGTACATTAGATACTCTAGCAAGCAGGTTGGAAAGCTTAGATGACATAAAGTCAACGGTAGCTAAAGCTTATGGTGTTTACGAGAGGTTTTCTGATTCAGAAGAAGTAGCATCCCAGTATGTAAGGACACTAGATACTCTAGCAGAAACGCAGGATAGTCTAGCTGACGTAGAGTCAACGGAAGCTAAAGCTTCTGGTGTTTACGAGAGGTTTTCTGATTCAGAAGAAGTAGCATCCCAGTATGTAAGGACACTAGATACTCTAGCAGAAACGCAGGATAGTCTAGCTGACGTAGAGTCAACGGAAGCTAAAGCTTCTGGTGTTTACGAGAGGTTTTCTGATTCAGAAGAAGTAGCATTCCGCTATGTAAGTACATTAGATACTCTAGCAAGAATCCAGAAAAGTCTAGATGACATAGAGTCAACGGTAGCTAAAGCTTCTGTTATTTACGAGAAGTTTCCAGATTCAGAAGCCGTAGCATCCCAGTATGTAAGTACACTATATACTCTAGCAAGCAGGTTGGAAAGCTTAGATGACATAAAGTCAACGGTAGCTAAAGTTTCTGTTATTTACGAGAGGTTTTCTGATTCAGAAGAAGTAGCATTCCGCTATGTAAGTACATTAGATACTCTAGCAAGCAGCCAGAAAAGTCTAGATGACGTAGAGTCAACGGAAGCTAAAGCTTCTGGTGTTTACGAGAGGTTTTCTGATTCAGAAGCCGTAGCATTCCCCTATGTAAGTACATTAGATACTCTAGCAAGAATCCAGAAAAGTCTAGATGACATAGAGTCAACGGAAGCTAAAGCTTCTGGTGTTTACGAGAGGTTTTCTGATTCAGAAAAAGTAGCATTCCTCTATGTAAGTACATTAGATACTCTAGCAAGAATCCAGAAAAGTCTAGCTGACATAGAGTCAACGGAAGCTAAAGCTTCTGGTGTTTACGAGAAGTTTCCAGATGCAGAAGCCGTAGCATATTTCTATGTAAGTATATTAAATACTCTACTAGGCAGGCTAGAAAGCTCAGATGACATAAAGTTAACGGTAGCTAAAGCTTCTGTTATTTACGAGAGGTTTTCTGATTCAGAAGCCGTAGCGTTCCAATATGTAAGTACACTATATACTCTAGCCAGCAGGTTGGAAAGCTTAGATGACATAAAGTCAACGGTAGCTAAAGTTTCTGTTATTTACGAGAAGTTTCCAGACTCAGAAGCCGTAGCATATGTATATGCAAAAGCATTAGTTTATTTAGAAAGTAGACAGGATACTGAACAGGATTTAATGAAAACTTTTGATAAAGTGATTGAAATTTATAAAAAGTTTTCTAATAAGGCAAATATAAGAAATTTATTAGAAGATATAATCTCTGAAGATATTATAGGTAATATTTTTTATTCTAATGATAATCCAGATTCGTTTAATAGTGATGTAGTTCCAGTTATTAAGAAAATGTTTAATACTATCATTGAATTAGATGGTTTTAAACTGCCAGGATATGCTCCTTTAATAGAACTGCTAAAAGATTTAGAAGATTCTGACAAAGATCAACTAATTAGAATATACTGGATAGTACAAAAAATTAAGTATCAATTATCTATTAAAGATTTATCAGAAAAAAAATTTGGACACTATACCTCAGGAGATGTTTTACAAATACTCTTAAAACAAAGTAGCGATAATAAAAGAAAGTATTCTATTGAGGGGCGGACACGTTTAGGAAATGTTAAGTATATGAATGATCCTGAGGAAGGAACTATCTTAGATAAATTTCTAGGTATAAGTGAATCAGATAATTTAGAAGATTCTTTAAAACCTAGCCCCTGGTTTTTGATGAGTTTAACAACTGCAATTGATGATTTAGCAATGTGGTCGCAATATGGTGCTAGAGCGGAAGGTGTTTGTCTGGTGTTTAAACCAGATAGTTTTAAAGTTGTTAAGTCAATGGCTGAAGCAGAGTGGATGAAAGAGAAAAAAGCTACTCCAAATTTGAAAGAGAAAAAAGCTACTCCAAATTTGAAAAAAAATATAGATTCTACAAACAAAGACTTACTTTATCGAATTTGTTACCTTAATGAAAAATCATTAAACAACAGTAGATTAAAAGCGGTAAAAAAAGATAATAATAAGATGTTAAATGGAGCAGAAATAAAAATTATAAATTATTGCCTAAAAATTATTAAGTCCCTTGTGAGAGAGATAAAGGAAAATACACTACTGTACAGTGCTGTAGAGGAATGCCTCGAGGAAATACGTTATCTTTTTAAAGTATCAGACTACAGCTATGAATCCGAGCTACGTATTTTGAGATATGCTGACTTAACTCCAGATAATAATGAGATAAAAATTGATAATAGTGGTCCTGTTGCGAAGCTTTATTTAGAACGTGATATGCCCGTTCAATTAAAACAAGTTATTTTCGGACCTAAATTTTCTAATCCAGAGCATGTGACTCCATTGCTCCAACTTCTTGATAAAGATATTAAATTTAAACGCTCTGATAGAAAATTTAAATAGAGTGAGCCACAAAAGTAATTAATTTTCACTAAAAGGATAACATTTTTTTAGAAGATGTTATCCTTTTTATAGCTTTGGAAAAAATTTATGGAACAATGTGTGTATGTTCGGAAAATAAGTATTTGTTGAATACACATATTAGTTATGATAAACTACTACTAACAAGAAAATTGTTAGATTTGAGGCTAATATGAAACAAGAAACACTTATGAAAAATATAAACGAGTTGCTTGAAATTATGCCTTGGTATGTTAAGGAATATTATCAAGCAAAGCTCGTTATTCCATATAGCTACAAGACACTGTATGAGTACTTAAAAGAATATAGACGATTTTTTGAATGGTTGATTAGCGATCATGAGAAATTGGGTGAAACTGTACGTTATGCAGACTATGATACGATTGCTGATGTTCATATTGATGAGCTGGCCCATTTACCAAAGTCTGTTATCGAAGGCTACTTTGTTTACCTTCGTGAAAATACTGAGCGTCGTTCAATATCTGAAGTCAGTATTATTCGAACTAAAGATGCCCTCTCTAGTTTGTTTAAGTATCTTACTCAAGAAACTGAGGACGACGAGGGTGAGCCTTATTTCTACCGAAATGTCATGGTTAAGGTGAAAATCAAGAAACCTAAAGATACCTTAGCTAGTCGTGCAGATAACATGAAAGAAAAACTCTTTCTAAACGATACACAGTCTTTCCTAGATTATATCGACAATGAGCACGAAAAGAAAATCTCAAAACGTGCCCAGGTATCGTTTGTCAAAAATAAAGAGCGTGATCTTGCTGTTATAGCACTTCTACTCTCAACTGGAGTCCGTTTATCTGAACTAGTGAACCTAGATATGCAAGATGTCAATCTAGCCACAAGGACGATTACAGTTATTCGAAAAGGTGGTAAAAAGGACGTTGTAAATATCGCTCCATTTGGTATACCTTATATTGAGCGTTACTTAGAAATTAGGAAGGGACGCTACGCAGCAAGTGATTCAGATAAAGCATTCTTCTTAACGACTCAAAATAAAGTGCCTGCAAGGCTTGGAACACGTTCTGTCGAGCTTTTGGTGAAGAAGTTATCTACCGCCTATGGTAAACCCACTACTCCCCACAAATTGCGACACACACTTGCGACACGTCTATATGAGCAAACAAAAGACAGCCTCCTAGTCTCCCAACAATTAGGACACAAGGGGACTGCGATGGTAGAGGTATATGCACACGTAGCTGCAGAGACAACTAAGGAAGCTTTGAGTGATTTATAACTCATTTAATGGTTAATACATTATACACGATATATAGTTAATAAATAAACTATGTATATGGTAATGAAGACTATAAATTGTTAACACAGTTTATGATAAGTTAGAAAAAACGAGGAATCTCCTTAAATAGGAGGAGATTCCTCGTTTTTCGTTACTATTTAACATTTAGAGACGACTGTTTCAATGGTCTCGTTCTTTAAGTTTGCCTCTAGTTATTGTTTATTATGAACGTCTGTGACGCCCTTTATAAACGAAGCTTGTCAAACCAAGTCCTACCAAAACCATACCTAACATACCTACTTTAGAGTTTGTATCCCCTGTTTTTGGTAAGTCCTGACTTGTCAATTTTCCATCAGTTTCTGATTTAATTCCTGCACTACGTGTTTGTGTATATGAAGGAGTAACAAAATTCATGGAATGATTGTCTTTTGTAGGAACTAGACTTGTAGCAGGTGTTGTGCTGACCGCAGGAGCTTCACTAGTAGCTGGCGTTGTGCTGTTCGCAGGAGCTTCACTAGTAGCTGGCGTTGTGCTAACTGCAGGGGTTTCACTAGTAGCTGGCGTTGTGCTAACTGCAGGGGTTTCACTAGTAGCAGGTGCTGTGCTAACCGCAGGAGCTTCACTAGTAGCTGGCGTTGTGCTGTTCGCAGGAGCTTCACTAGTAGCTGGCGTTGTGCTAACTGCAGGGGTTTCACTAGTAGCTGGCGTTGTGCTAACTGCAGGGGTTTCACTAGTAGCAGGTGTTGTGCTAACTGCAGGAGCTTCACTAGTAGCAGGTGTTGTGCTAACTGCAGGAGTCTCACTAGTAGCTGGCGTTGTGCTGTTCGCAGGAGCTTCACTAGTAGCTGGCGTTGTGCTAACTGCAGGGGTTTCACTAGTAGCTGGCGTTGTGCTAACTGCAGGGGTTTCACTAGTAGCAGGTGCTGTGCTAACCGCAGGAGCTTCACTAGTAGCTGGCGTTGTGCTGTTCGCAGGAGCTTCACTAGTAGCAGGTGCTGTGCTAACTGCAGGGGTTTCACTAGTAGCTGGCGTTGCGCTTACTGCAGGAGCTTCACTAGTAGCAGGTGTTGTGCTAACTGCAGGAGCTTCACTAGTAGCCGGAGTAGTGCTGGTCGCTGGTGTAGAAGATGTATCGGTCACTTTAGGAGTACCATCTCCGTTATGAGTATGGTAGTCATACTGCCAAAATTCATAAAGCGTTTTACCAGCTTTTACTCTGTCATAGCTAACTTCGTAAAAGGATGGTGTACCGCTAATGACTGGAAAGGCTACGGCACCTTTACCGCCAAGTTTTAAATATTTTGTCTCACCAGGCTCTATCGTATATTCTACAGAACGCGAATCCTCACCAGTAAAATGATAAATAACAGTATAGGTTAACGGACCTTCAGACTGAGATGATGGTTTTGCAGATGGAGTTAAACTATCTTTAAATGCTGTCTCACTATTGTTCTTTTTATAAAGGAACATGGCCATTGGTGTTCCAGTATTATCAGTAACAAAATATGAGGAAGATAACATCAACGTATTATTAGGAATATCAGAACCAGTTTCGTATTTATTAGCGCTATCTAAAGTATAGCCTGGTATAGTTTTAGCGCTTACTGTTACCTGCTTATCCAAAGGTACATCAACAGTGTCATAAGGTGCGATATCAATTACTGCTGGAACACCATATTTACTATTTCTCTCAAAAACACCATAACGAACATGAAAAGAAATAGAATCTCCATGATGCCATGAAGGTCTAATGACTGGGTTCACGATAATGTTCCCTTCTACAGAAGGTTTATTTTTATAGTAGGTATATGTTATAGGATTGTCATCAAAATTAGGATGGTTTAAAAGTGGACTATCATAAGGTATAACATCTCCAGGTTTAAAACTCTTTCCATCATCTGACGTGATTGTATAGTAAGAATACCTATAATCAGTTCCCTCAGGAATAACGAAGCGCCCATCTTCATTAGCGCCGTAGACACCAGTCCCCGATTGTTCGACACCACTATCTGTATGCTCTACATAAAGAAAGAAAAGTGACTTATCACTTGAATTTTCACTTGGCGTTGTACTTGTCGGTGAAACTATATCAGTTGGAGTTACTGCAAGACCTCCATCTTCTGAATATAAAGCACTTGTTTCAGGAGCTTCGCTATTTTCTGAAGCCAAAACTACTGCTGGTGCTTCACTCGTCGTTGGCATTGTACTAACGTTTTCGCTAGTAGCAGGTGTTATGCTTGGGACTTCACTCGTTTTTGGCGCCGTACTAGCAATTTCATCGGCATACACTTTTGAAGACGACTGACCGAATTGGGACTGTGCTACAGTCGCAACTGTAATAGCTGCAACTAAAACAATTCCATATTTAGAAAACTTATTAATAGACAAAATAAACCTCCAGAGGAACATTATATAATTTTTAGAAATATAAATTATCACACTTAATATATCAGAAAAATAAATAAAGTCAAGGTTTTTTTAAAAAAACCTTGACTTTTGCCTCAGCCTTAGCCTTAGCAAATGATCTGTCTAACTTCTTAAAATTGGTGCGATTTGAAGAATATTGTCGAGTTGGACTAATCTATACCCTTCACTAGTCTTTATTGATATTTCTTTACGAGACAGTTCTCTCACTTCGCCGAATAAAGTAATTTTTCTATCATGATGTTTGATAGTGAACTGCCCTTTAAGTTGGTTGATATAGAGTTGAGAAAGTAATAAGAGTTTCTGAGGATTACTTAGGTCTGTTGAGAAGTCAACACGACTTTTAGCAGCATGTAATGATGAGGTATGCTCAGACAGAAAGAACCCCATCCACTTCTGCATCCCAGGGTCCTGGTATTCTCTTGCTGCTTGAAATGGCAAATAAGAACGATCAATCATTTTAAACCATCCAATCCTCCAGCAGAATGTCCTCCGATGAGCCTACTTCTGGCAATACTTCTTGATGCACTATCAAGTGCATTAGCTTTTAGTAGAGAGGTAAAGCCAAATTGGTCTCTGATAGAATCTATTGCTGTCTGGAGCCTTTCTTCTTTTTCAATTTGTTCGACATCATCGAATAGTGAGATTAATCCAAAAGATTCATCTACAAACCCAGAATAATTAACAGCTACACTTCGGATTGCTCCTGAAGTGTATTTATTATGGAATAACTTCAACACATAGTTTGTCAGCATGTCGGTGTTATTCGTTGGTTCAATTTTCATTTGAGTATTTATAGAACGTTTGTTCTCATGTTTAGAGTAGCCAAGGTGTATTGAAACAACAGTCGCTTTTTTGCCTATCTTTCTTAATCGGATAGCAACTTGCTCGGCCATCTCTCTAAGGACAATTTCAATATCACGTTGTCTAAAATAGTCTCTAGGGAGAACCTGGGAGTTACCTAGACCTTTTGATTTTGGTTTATAAGGCTTATGAACGTTACTTTCATCAATACCATTAGCATGAAACCATAAACGAAGGCCAGCTACTCCTAGTTCTTTCTTCAAGATATCTGGGTTGGCATTTGCCAAGTCTTTGATTGAGTGGATACCTAACGTGTTGAAGCGTTTCTCCATTCTTTTACCGATACCCCAGAAATCTGTCATCTTAGGAATAGACCATACCTTATTCTCCACATCCTCATAGGACCAGTTAGCTCTCATGGTGGAAGTTTTCTTTGCTTCATTATCAAGGGCTAGTTTAGCTAGTAAAGGGTTAGCATTGGACATACCAACGGTTGAATAGATACCAGTTTGTCTCCAGATGTCCCTTTGAATCCTTGCTGAAATAAGGTCAAGTTTTTGCTTTCGTGACAACTGCTTATCTGGAACGAAGTATTTAAGAGAACTAGACAGGTCGATAAAACCCTCGTCTATAGAATAAGGATAGATATCGTTAGGGCTACCATAGTTTTGAAAAATGCCTTGGATTTCCATATTAACTGCGATATACTCGTCCATTCTGGGAGGAACGATGAAAGTCACTTTTGCCCAGTCTTCAATGAATTGCACGTATTCTAGATCTGTTCTCAATCCTTGTTTCTTGGCATTGTAATACGAGAACTTTCTTGTTTGAACATCAAAAGGGAGGTCGTATGCTCTTCCTACGTTTGATTTCCCAAACACTTTCTTAAATATCGGTGAAGAAGCTAGGATAAGACCTGCAGAGTTATCAGCTCTACTCATAACACATAGAGAAGTTTTTAGAGGATGTAACCCTCTCTCAACACATTCTACGCTAGCATAAAAAGACTTCATATCGATAAAAGCGATATCGCTTCTTGGCTCTCTTGAATAATCAAAATATCCCAGGTGCCACCTCTTTTGTTAGTTTATAAACTAACAAAAAGTATAGACTATTTTGGTGAGGTTTTCAAGCGATACGATATTACCAATAGATTTGATAGTAAAAAAACATCCCTGTTCCACAATCTACCATTGCACGTATCGAGCGTGGAAATAACACTAGCATCGAAACCATGAGCAAAATCGCCGTTGCTCTTAATAAACCTCTTACGATTCACATTGGTTAGTATTATTATAGTTTAAATATAGCTAAAAAGCCCTATATCAAGGGCTTTCTGTTATATATTTAAAGAATAAAATCTAGGTTTAAAATAGCTTAATATCGGCATTTATCACAGCTACCTTCTTTTTATTTCACAGAAAATTCCTAACAAATACGGAGATAGAACTTAAGTAGTTTGATTACCTATAACTCAGAAATCCATAAAATATCCTAATTGCTCAGCTTTGTAGATAGCCTCTTGCTTATTATTTACTAAGAGCTTTGAATAGATGTGATTCAAATGATTAAATACTGTTCTCCTACTAATTTGTAATGTTTCCTCTATTTCTTTTATAGAGAGACCTTTCTTACTTAAATTTAAGATAGCTATTTCTCGTTCAGTTAAAGATTCAACATAATCCTGAAACTCAATTTGTTCAAAATACTTTTTCCCAGAATCCACTTTTTTTAAGATAGAAATGAGTTGTTTAGGGTCTATATTTTTATCTATAAAACCATATGCGCCTATTGTTTTTGCTCTCTCTTCATAGATTGACTTAACATATCCTGTCAGCATGACAACTTTCAAATTAGGAGTAGACTGTATGAGTTCCTCTGCTATCTCCAATCCATTCTCTTTAGAAATATTTGTTAAATTAATATCAAGTAATATAATATCATACTTAGACAAATCAATCGTCACATCGTTAAAATTAGAAGTAATCGTATCTATGACATCTACTTCATCATACTGTTGGCATAACAGTTGGATACTCTTCGCAAATAGTTTATGGTCATCAATTAATAAAATCTTCATAGCACAATTTCCAATCTATGGGAAGTAATATTCTGATATTAAATTGTTTATTATCTATTTGTAGCTCCATATCCCCATCAAAAGCTGCTAGTGTTTCTTGAAATGATTTCAAACCTCTACCATAATTTATAGATTGAACTTTTTCCACTATATGATTACTCTCCTCAATGATAATAATATCAGATTGAACCTTTAAAGATAAATGGATATCTTTACTAACTCCATATTTTATAGCATTATTAATTAACTCTTTTATAAACCTGTAAACAATATCTCCATATGGAGGTGGGATTATTGTACTATTCGAACAGTTGAAATACAATAATTTATTACTTTTCCTTCTTTTGACGACATCGTCAAAAAGAGACTGTATATTTTCTTTCATTGTTCGATTAGCAGGAACTATTGGGTGGTAAGTATCAATTTCATCCCTGATACCAGAAACTAAATCATTCAACTCATTAACAATGAAACCATGTGTTAGATCACTATTTTCTAGTGAGAGTAAGTTTTTTATCGCTATGATATTTTGCAAGACATCATCATGCAAATAATTTGAGAACTCCACTCTCATGTTTTCCTCTGATTTCATGAAATAGTTCAGCCTTCTATTTTTATAGTCAAAATTTTGTTTAGAGTTTTCTAAATAATAAAAGATACAAGAAATTACCACTAGACAAAACAACGTGCTTGCATCAACAACTATAAAAAATAGTAAAAAATCTTTAACTAGTACCTTTATAAGTATTACCCAACAAATGATAAGAAGTATAAATAAAAGTTCTATACGAGTTTTGTAATTACCTAACCATCTTCGAGTAACTAGACTAAATTTATCATGTATGACCTTAAAATAGTATATTGTACTCATTATAAGGGGAAACAGATACCACCCCAAATTATTAAAGGCTTGATTAACATCTAGCATCTCTCCATAAAATTCACTACCAAGTATTGCTAGCAAAAGCAAAGAAAATAATATCAATGAACGTCTTACAACTGATATTTGTTGCCTAAAATACCTATAATATAGCACTATAACCAATAATGGATAAAGGTGTAAAATAGTAAAAACAACTAAGAATAAGAAATTAAATAAAGTTCTATTAACTAAAAGGCTAATTATAGAAACAAAAATGCTCATTAATAAGCTCTTGTCTAGCTTATCTTTAAACTGTTTCTGCCCATATAATATTAAATCAGTAATCTCAACGGTATAACAATAGAGCAATATAATTTGCAGACCACTACTAAAAAAGAGAGGAGTTTCCCTTGATAGCACAGATACCAAGTATTGCCAAATTGTTAAGAAAACGATAGAAATAATTTTTTTAAAAATCCCATCTTGTTTTTGGCGTAATATTGCTGCCAGCCAAATAAAACCTGTATCAATAAGAGTCATTACAAGAGCTACTTTTTCAGAGAAAAGAAGAGACAAGTTTTCTCGATTATAGACCAAAATCAAAAAGGCTATTAATTGTTGTAACAAGATTATTGTGATTCCCAAAAATTTACTCTTTGCTATTTTTTCTATTCTCATCATATTATTTACTAAATCGTTAAAGTTAAAAAGTTTTTAGAATTAATTGTTTATTATTGATTTCACTGACCGCAATGTCAATAAATAAAATGTGCCATATATTATCAAAAAGAAAAACAGAAAAAGCAACAAAGATAGCATTATAATATTGCCTGCAACCAATGTATCCATAAATAAATATTTATAGAAAATAAGCAACATACTACCATTTATTATCCCAATTAATACAGGAATAAGGAAAAGTATACCTATTTCATATCCGACAATCCGATTAATCATTTTTTTACTATAACCTAACTTACTCAGATAGCTATATTCTTCTTTATTTTCCATGATTTCTATGAGGCTTGTAAAGTATAGAATACTACCTGTACAAATAATAAAGAGTATGGATAGGAAGGTTATAAAGATATAAGTCGCAATATTAGCAGTCTTTACTGTGTGTTCCCTACTATAACTACTGATAACATCAGGAACCGTACTAAACTGATTGTAAAATGTTTCACTTGACCTAATTGAATCTCCATTAAAAGTCCTAATTGTCATTTTTTTCTCTGGAAAACGAGAACTAAGCTCAGCATATAATTTATCAGAAACCACCAGAGTCGTGACACTTGTAGAAAAACTAAAAACATTATTCGTTGATACTTGTTTTACAGTAACATCGTATGCATTTTCCAAATTAAAGGTTTTCCCTAGGCTAATTTCTGTTGGAAAATAATTTATTAACAATGGTAGTGACTCACTACCTTCAATAGAATTTTTTCTTCCTTGAGCTTTCATTAACTCTTTATAATCACTGTAATTAATTATATCAAAATAAGGAATTGTTTGCCCAGATTCTGTGATAGTCACTTCTGGGTTAGTGTTCAATCTCAATAGGTTAATATCAACTAAACTCACTTGCCCATTCTCTAAAATATTTGTAACATTGACTTGCCCATTTTCTGATTCAACATTATATTCTATCGCAGATGGAGTCAATCTTTCTATTCCATTAAGAGAATAAGCATAAAGCATTACCATAATTCCAGTAACTGAAACGGTTAGTGTTAAAAGCCCCCCCAAGACTGTTAATAATTTATTTTTTGTCGCAATACGATAGTTAAATTTAGGATAGATAATATTAGAGAGAGGACGATATAACCTTTTTTTCTTTTCTTTTAAGAAAGAAATTACAAAAGTCAATCCATATCTGATTGTAAAAATTGAGCCTAAAATAACTAAGATAATTATCAAAAGAGAAATTGGTACCATCCCTACGCTTAATAGCATCTTTCGTGTGGATGAAAACACTGTCGTCAAACATAAAACATATGACAATAGCAATGCGGTAATAGCAATAATAGCTCTGACTTTTCTTATCCTGATTTTTTTCTCAGCCTTTTTTGAGAAATTAACAAATTCAATCAATGACTGTTTAGCAATAATAACTCCATTTGTGATGAAATTAATCAGAAAAACTACGACTAATATTCCTAAAGACTCTATAATCTCTTTAACTGTAATAAACCACTGAACTTCCATTGTTAAATCCAATAGATGAGTAATTACCAGTACAGCTAAAAAATATAAAGTAGGTCCTAGCAATAAACTTACCAAGTAACTCAGAACTAGAATAACAAGATTTTCTAAAGTTAGTAATTTTGTTAATTCTCTTTTTGAAAACCCTAGTATTGCTAAGACTCCAAGGTCTTGACTGCGTTTTTTTACAAAGAAATTATTGAAGTAGATTAAGAATACCACCAAAAATACAATCAAAAATAACAATGAACCATTAGCGATAACTAGAGCTTGACCACTATCCCCAATTTTTTCTGCGATGATTTTATCTGAAATAAAATTTAAAAAAGCTATAAAAATACTTAATAAACCGATCGTAGCTAGAAAATAGATACGATATAACGGAAAATTCTTTTTAATGTTAGATTTTGTAATTGACCAAATCATATTACTCTCCTCTATCGGATAAAGCTTGACTAATTACATCGTAAAACGACTCTCCACAATCTTTTTTATCAATCTCCATGTGAAGTTTCCCATCTTTGAGGAGTATAACTCTGTCGGCATAAGAAGCTGATAAAACATCATGAGTAACCATTAGAATAGTTACCTTTTCCGTTTTATTGATTTCACTCAAAATCATCATTGTTTCCTCAGAAGATTTCAAGTCAAGTGCTCCTGTTGGTTCGTCAGCAAAAATAATCTCTGGTTCTTTAATGATTGCTCTGATAATACTGACCCTCTGTTTCTGACCTCCAGAAAGTTGATAAGGATATTTCTTCAACTGTTCATATAAATTAAATCTTTTTGCATAGCTATTTATCAAATCATCAATCTTTGATGAATCAACATTTTTTAGAGACAAAGCAACAGAAATATTCTCCCTAATGGTTAGACTGTCTAAAAGCATATAATCTTGAAAAACAAAACCAATATCATTTTTTCTAAAATTAGTTGCCTCGTTATCAGAAAATGCACTAATTTCTCTATCTGCACAATAAATACTCCCACTATCAATTTTATCAATAATCGAAGTAACATTTAAAAGTGTCGTTTTCCCACTACCGCTACGCCCCATGACAGCCACAAATTCTCCTTTTCCGACAGTCAAATTGATATGGTCTAGAGCATAATTTGGTTGATTGGGATATTTTTTGCAAACATCTTTCAATATTAATTGATTCATTTTATCTCTTCCTCCTGATATTTATTCATGTATGAGTCATATAAGTCACAATAATACTCATTATTTTTGTACAAATATTGTAACCAATATGTCTTTATTTTTAATGAGTAAAAAGTGCAAAAATTGTTTATTTTTTTATACTTAAATGTTCTCACATTTTAAAGTAGTCTTTTGATTATTATTCAAGAAAATTACTAGAGTTGTGAAGTGAAGTGTTGCGCGTGGTATATGATTCAATACAAAAAGGATAGCATCACTATATGCTATCCTTAGCTAGTCCTATGATTATTGTGCAGGTCTCAAGGTTGCTGCTACTGTTCTGATAGAACTTTGTGTATAGTCATCATGTCTTTCTTCATCTGTGATTACACGAGGTTTTGGAAAGTTCTCGATATGCTTTTCATGTTCCTTAGCTTGTTTTTTTGCTTGTTCCAGCCGTTGATGTTGAGCTTCTGGTCCCCAGTCCTTTTCTGCAACAATCTCAGAGACCATAAAGGCACTATATCGATATGCCTCTGGAACAATCGTCTGGATTTGTTCTTTAGTGAAGCGGTCTCCCTCACTATAATCGACGACATCCCAAATTAGTCCGCCATTTCCATCTTCTCGTGCTGCAAGGAAGTGTTCACATCCAATAGGATTTGATAGGTTGATCATAAAGAGTTCTTCAGACCATTCTCCAGTCATTACAGCATCAATAAATGTTTTATATTCATCGTCCGAGGCAAAATTTAGTTGCCCGTCCTTTTCAGCTTTTTGAGCTTTACATAATACCTCAAAACGTTCCTGGTATAGAGAGAAATTGTACTGCTTCAAAAAACTTGCTTGTTCCGTTGTTAAAATATTTTTCTTCATCGTGATTACCTCTTATTCTAAGTTAAATGTCAGTGTTACTTTAGTCAATGGGATATGTTTAAACCCAAGAAATCCGGATTTTAGTAAGACCTTGAACATTCCAGCTACATTACCCTTTGTGTCTTGCCTAAATTTTTCATCTCTGATTTCCATAAGTCCTTTAAATTCAGGAGTAATGCTACTAGCTATAGATGAACGCATAGAATCCTTTATATTTTCTACAGAATCAAATCGTCCTCTGATATTTGCGTTATGACGGTCATCAAAAATGATTTTTGTTATCTGGCTCTTACTGAAATTTCGTAAGCCAATAGCTAAAAAATATGGAAGTGCAATCTCTAAGGTAACCAGTGGGTGTGTCAAAATATCAAACACAATACCTTTTAGAGTGGTGATAAGTACGATATATGCCAATGCTCCTATCAATTTAAAGTAATTAACTGACATCGTAAATTTATTTTTTCGATTAGCTAATAACAAACCAATACATACATAAACTACCAGTAATACCAGGGCGATAATATGAATCGTCTTTGTTGAAACATTGAGAATATTGTTTGCTAATAACAGAACTGAAGTGGCTGTTATAAATATGATTTCAAGGAAATAAATACTTTCAGCAAACCATTTCATCAGCAACATGAACATTAATTTATTATTTTTCAAATAGATACCTTCTTTCTACCTATATGATCTTGATTTCATAAGTTCATAATTATATAAATTATCAGTTCTCATATAAGCAACAACTTCCTTCCTAGTTTGTTTTAAAGTACTTCTTTATTATAGGAAAACAAATATCTATTTGTAACCCAGTGACACCTCTTAAAAAAGCACAACTCTTGTGAGCTGTGCTTTTAGGGAATTATGAATTTAGAATAGGGAAAAGGATTTTTTAAGAAGTGGGTGGTATCTTAGCATTCTTTACTACGTTTTGAGAAACCAAGCATACCTAGTGCAGTAGTTAGAACAACTGTACCTACTGCAGCAATCGCTGAAGTTGATTTTTCACCAGTGTTAGGAAGAACTTTGATAGCTTGTTGTTGAACAGGCACTTCTTCTACTGGAGTTACTGGGGTAGTAGGTCCGCCAGACTCTCCCACTGGTGCTGCTGGTGGTGTATCAAATGAAACAAGATTTGATTTATAGGCATTACCAAAATCAATCTGATAGAAATCATTTTCTACAGTAGTACCTGCAGGGACTTTCAATGTAGCAGGGAGGTTAACTGTTACATTATTGTTCTTAAGAATGTAGTTTTGGTAATAATCAACTGGATTTTTGGCTACCCAAAGATAGAATTCACCAGTTGGGTTAAGACCAGATTTTTCTAGGATCTTGTTGATGGCATCAGTACGTCCTTCATCTGAAAGCACGTGATACATATCAAAAAGGTCTTTGACATCTTTGTTATTGCTATCGCGAATAGTAATAGCGTCTTCATCTACTGTATAAGCACCATCTTGCACGTCATCAAGGAGCTCAAATTCAAGTGCTTTCTTAGATGCAGCCATATCTTTGTATGGACTATAATCAGTTGTCAAATGGAAGGTTACTTTGTCATCGTCAGTAGTTTTTCCATCGATGTCATTTCCTTTTGAATCAGTAACTGACTTATGTGGTTTAGGAGCTGTTGGCGTCTTGTTAGTGACAGTATCAGAGAAGGTTTCGTAACCGTTACGGTCAGCTTTATAAGTATTATCGTAGAAACCGTTATCGTCCGTTGCTACGAACTTGATTGTAGGTGCTTCGAGAGCTTTACCATCGTATTTGGCAGTAAATGTGTAGGTCTTAGAAGCCTCATCATAATCAACGTTCCAACCTTTAGCCTCATTTTCAGCCTTGTTGGCTTCGATATTTGGAACTTCACCGAATTCAAGTGGATCACGAGTTGTCACAGTATCGCCAACCTTTGCATTGGCAAAGATATTTCCGTTATTCAAAACATAGGTATGTTCATCATTTTTAGGAATCATCTTACCATTAACATTTTCACCGTCGCTGTTGAGGACAGTCTTAGTTACAGTTGGTTGATAATTCATACTGTAGTCATGATAACTTGCTGATGGAATTTCTGGTTTAACAGGTTCATTAACCTTTTTAACTGTAGTTGATGGAACAGTGTTTGGATTAGTGAAATCGAGACTTAGCTGACCATGAGTATTGATAATCCAATTATCATCGATGTTAAGAATTGGGATAATACCAGTAGTTTCGCCTGGTTTCAAGACATAGGACTTGTTAAGTGCAATACTACGATTGATATCTTCCGCAAAGCTTGAGTTACCATCGTGGTTTACTGAATAAATTTCTTCGCCATCAGTATAAACGTGGTAGTTAAGATTTTGGTTAACACCAGTGTTCGGACGGTTACTTGTGTAGGCATAGTTCCACAAATCGAGACTATTAAGTGTTACGGTTGTCGAACCATCTCCGTTAGCTGCAGACGTGAAATTAACCTTACCATTAAGGGTACCTGTACCCAAAACACCCAAGCTATCATTGGCTGAGTCATTCATATCATGCGTGAATGAGAAGGTGCCGTCCGGATTAACATTACCATTTTGAACAGAGTTACCATAAGTCAACTGGTCAACATTTTGTGTTGTTACACGTCCGTCAACATTAACGTTAGCATTATCCTTCATAGCAGCATAATCTTTGTTAAATTTGTCGATGGTTTCTTTGTTCGAAGCAATCTGCTTATTAACCTGCTCAGTATAGGTGTTGTAATCACCTACATTTTTACCATCCCCACTTGAGATTTCAGTAGTCTCAGCTTTAATAAGGCCATTACTATCTTTAACTGCTTTATCCACTTGAGTTTCAAGTGTGTCGTGAGCTTTGTCAGCTGCATTATAAGCTGATTGGCGACCAGATGCGTCCTGGGTAGCTTGTTTGATTGAGGCTACTTGTTCATTTTGGTCAGCCTTGATTTCAGCTTGCTTTGATGCGAGTTCTTCACTTGTAGTTGGTGTCCCTTTATCTTGAGTAGCATCTTGTGTCACTTTAACCCCACTATCTTTAGCGGTAGCAACTGCATCCGTGACAGCTGAGTTGTCGATAGCAACTTTTTCAGCTTCCGTTGATGTATTAGCTTTTTCTGCGTAAGCATTATTATCATTAGTGCTTACTGGTTGTGTAGTAGCTACTTCTGCTACTGTTTCAGTAGGTTGTGAATCAGTAGTGTTTGTTGCAGTCGCTGTGGTTGTTGGAGTAGAGACATCTGAAGTCGCAACAGCTGTAGCTTGTGACATCAGACTGTCTGCGTTTGCTTGAGAGGTCGCCACTGGTTCTGAATTTACAGGAGCCTCAGTTACTTCATCTGCGGATGCTTGAGAAGTTCCTCCAACGATTGCTGCAGCTCCAAGTGCAAGTACACCTACAGCTCCATAGACTTTATTTTTACGAATAGAGCCATGTCCTTTCGTGTTATTTGAGTCTTTAAACATTTTTAAAAATTACCTTTCTTAGTTTGAGTACCATTTATCTTGTTTCACAGCTGTTCGTTGAAGACCAAGTGCTGCCAAAATCAAGAATCCAAAGGTAACGAGTTTTGTTCCAGCTTCCCCTGTTTCAGGAAGTGTTACCATTTCTCCTGCCTCGGTCTTAACAGAGACAGTTCCATCCTCATTTACTGCTCCTCCTGCCTGTGAAGCTGGAACTGAGGCTACCGAACCATCGAAGTTTTGTACAACAAGGTCACTATTGTTTGTTGAGACAACTTTATAACCAGTATTTGTAACGACTGGTTGACTAGGAGTCACATTAAGTACAACTTGTTTTGTTGAAGGAGAAACGTCTCCTGGTTTAGGTGTTTCTTGAACATTCGTGTCGCTAACTTTAGGAGTTTCTTCAGTTTTAGGAGACTCAACTACCTTGTTTGAAGTTGCTGCTGAAGGTGAAGCTACTTCTGTACGATTGTCTGATTTATGTTCAGATGGCGTGGAGACACCAGTTCTATTGGTTCCGTCAAGAATATGAGGAGTGTTTGTAGCAGTTTCAGACAGCTCTGGAGATGTTGATGATTTCTCAGAAGATGTTGTTCCTTCGCTACTTGGCAAACTTACACCTGTCCCAGAAGTTCCATCAGATACTTTTGGTGTTTCTGAACTTGTTGAAGAAGATTCAGCTGAAGTTGATGAGCCACTTGGTGCTTCAGAACTTGAAGCGTTATTCCCTTCAGTTGGTGCTGGAGTTGGTGTGGCAACCGTTGACCCTTTATCATTAACAGTATTTGTTGAACTTTCACTGCTACTGCTATTGTTATTTTCACTATTATGGTTAGTATTAGCAGTATCCGTAACGTTAGGCTTAGTGGGAGTTTCAGTTACTGTGTGCTCTGAAGGGGTAGGTGTTTCTGATGCAGTTGAAGTTGTATCAGAAGTAGAGTTTCCTTCACTTCCTTCAGAGGTAGCTGTAGACGTTTCAGCAGTTGTACTTGCATTTTCAGAAGTCGTAAGTGTAGCCTCAGAAGTTTCTGATGTCTTCCCTTCGTCTTGACTTGGCGTAGTAACACTTGGTGTCGTAGGTGTAGCTACACCGGTACCAGTAGAACCGTCAGTTACTTTAGGTGTCTCAGTTGTTACACCTTCATTTTTAGGAGTGTCAACTTTAGGTGCTTCAGCAGTTGGGACATCTGTGGTATTGGTACCGGGTGTCGCTGGTGTTGATGAAGCGGGAGGAAGAAGTGTATCGGAGTGTCCAGTCGCAACAGTAGCATTATCTGTTGGTCCAGTTGGTGCGGCAGTTTCGTCTGCTGATACCCCATTATTAACCAAACCTGTTGCTACAAGGGCTGTTAAAAAAGCTCCAGATTTTAGGATCATTGAACGTTTGTTTTTATCCATAAATAAGCAATTTCCTTTCTAAAAAATTACAATCAGATAATAGCAAAAGTCATCCCTGACTCAAACCCAGTGACACCCTATGAAAACACAAAAAAAGAGCATACTGCTCTCTTGTAATATAATATGGATTGTATTGTTGCCTAATTAAAAGCTCGTCTACGCATTGAGATCCCAATTTCTTGCCAAGATACCTCCATATCATCAGAAGGAGTGTCTCCTAATAGAAAAACAGGTTTATTATGGAATAGAGCATCAAATCCAATGTCTTCATAAAAGAGTTTTTCGTCATCATATTGAAAACCTGAATCAATATCGAATTCATTATTAAATATAGCACGGCAAATAAAGTACGCACCAAGACCATAGTAAGTAATAGCTTCATTGGAACCTTTAGGTGTAGCTTCAAATCGATAGTACTTCTCTACTTCAATGGAGTTTTGAGCATTGACTTCAATAGGCTTAAGATAACAGTACCCACGACTAGCGAGAGTTTCATCTAATTGCTGATGTAGAGGGCTTTTTTTATGAGCGATGAGACCAGGAATGGCATCCGCCTTACTGTCGAGAAAGTCATATGCATTCAGAAGAATCAAACCTTTTTTAAAAAAGTCTGGGCTAGTCTGTCTGTCCAACCACTCACCTAAAAATCGGTTAATACGAGGTGTATTCATAATTTTCTCCTTTCATAGATTTTTGAATCGTCTTTTCTTAAACTAAGATTAGTGTAGCACAGAGGAAATTATAAGAGCAAGCGCAGAGAGCCCTAAATTTTCAAAAGTCATTTAAAATGAATTGTTTTTTAGACGTTGTTTTATCAACCTCAAGGTTTACTTGATTAATTCCTTTTTCTTGTTTTTAATACAGTCTATAGTGATCCAAAAGTTACAGGGGGTCGTCTAGTTGCTGCTGCCCCTCCTCTTTGCTTTATTTCATGATAATGATAATCTCTCCCTCGTCTATGTCCCATTTAGCAGTTCTCATTACTTGAAGTTAGGCACTATTCTTGGGGCGAGGTGTTTATTTATATATTATTCTGCTGGCACTAAGTGCGAAGTGACAGTGCTTTTAGTTTGCAAATTATTAAACTTCCTCGCCTCATTCTCTTCCAACACTCGATCAAGTACACTCGCACTATCCTTTAATATAAATTGCCAATTACGGGGTGAAGGCTCGTCTTGTCGTTGTAAACCTTCCATCTCCTACTTAAGTAATATTAGTAGTCTGTTCCTACTGGTATTCAGGGAAAAATATGGTTAATGTTCTTTCGATAACTGCTTTTTGGTAATTTGTTCCCCAAAAATAGAAAATAGCTCCATAATCTCTACAGTAGTTTTGCCTACTACAGAAATTATAGAGCCTACTATGAAGCGATAAATTTGGTGTTGAAAACTCTACCTTCCAAATGAACATCTGATACCGTACTTCTCTATCAGACATTATTGATATGAACGTAAAGAGAGGAAATAGTATTGGGAGACCTTTAACTTCAGGCTTCTTCAGTATCTTCTGATCCACACCAACGACACTTTTCGTAATTATCTGTTTCATCAATATCATACGAATATTATCCAAGACAACTATTACAGTAACGATCTATTTCCATGTTAAACCTCCATAATCCTGACTATCTAGTCTGGATAGCCAATAACATTTTTTTCAACGGTCTCAATAACTTCCTTAGGAATATCAGCAATAGCCGTCTGATAAACTATATTTTGTCGTGGATTAAAGAAACCTAGCTTTGATATACTCAAGAACTCTGGTTGATTGGAACGAATCCCCATTAAATAGTATATAAGAACCTGTAGCGTATAGTCCTTATTCGGTTTTGATTTTATGACCTTGAAATCCCAAAGAGTATCCTTGGTTAAGAAATCTCCATCGCCTGATGTGATTGTATCCGTATATGCAGATCCGAATGTAAATCCATCTAAAGTAATTGGCCCATAGGTTTCAAAGAAGTGAAGACTTCGCTGTACCATGATACGAATATTTTCGATAGTGGTTTCATCAGCGTGAATAGTATCAACTGTCATAAAACGAGCAGCTCCTGCTCTAAAAGCAACATCATAACCAACCAGAATACATGCAGCAGCAATTGATTGATTATCTAGTCCAACAATTTGGTCTAATAGTGAAATAGCCTTATCAAATTCACCCACCAGATATGCTCCATTTAAAGAAATCTTAAACGCTTCTTTGGGTTGTGCACCATTCATCAAACGTGATAGATAGTCTACAGCTGAACCAACAAGTCCAGGCGACACCGACTCATCTGAATTCAAAATTTTTCCGTCATCTAAGGTAATCGTTGAAAACTGCTTCAATGGTATGTATCCACCTCTAGGTTGTTTCACTGATTTAATACGGTTTGTCACTGAAGTCATTTTTTTACCTCCTATGTACTAACAACTATAAATAACTAGTATTGATGATTTTCCATCTGTGATCCATTTGTCAATAAATTGTTTTGAAGTTTTAGTAATGGAGCCCTAGGCTATGCTACTTCTCCTCAATCTTTCATAAGCTCTTCAAATGGATTTGAAGAATATTCTGGTTCTTCCTTAAGAAACTCAATAGCTGACTTCTTCGCCAATTCCTTATAAAGCTCAATTTCCTCCATCGAATTGAAAGCTTTAGGGTCATTAGGATCCAGAAGGTATTTTCCTTCAACAAATTCTAGGCCCTCAATTTCTCGAGCCATCATCTTCATACTATAATCTAACTTATCAAACATTACTTTTTCCTTTCATTTCCGAATTCGTCACATTATGCTAAAAGTCCTTGATTACTTTATCTAGTTAAACCAAATACCTATTTTGCTAGATAAAACAGAAAGACTATTAAATCAAAATGATACTGAATTCTTTTCCCTTAGTTTTTTATTAATCTCATGATTATATTTTATCAATATAGATATATAAAACAAGCGCATTAACAATGCACCTGTTCCTGTATTCAATCATGTACAAACAAATTAATAATAAAGTGCGAGTTACATGTACTTTTATCTTTTTATTATGTAACATTGAAAATGATCTGGCTATATATTTATTTAATTAGGAAATATCAAGTACCGTAAAGTCCCATTATGACACTCTACATTTTCCCAGTAACATGTAGCGATCAAGTTTAAAAACACCAAAAAAGCCAAAGCTTAAGCTTCAGCTTTTATAGTCTCAAATCATCTGTTAATACGACATTGATAGGTTCTTCAGCATATTTACGATATCTCTTCAAACATAATAGTGAAACAACTACCGAAAGTAGTATCAATAAGACTCCACAAACAACGATTGCAAAGACCTGTTCAGGACGAGTGCCATAGTTCTCAGTATAGTTCAATAGTGATGCACTGGTTTCCATTTTTTGGATAACATTGGGAACAAAGTTCCAGGAAACAATTGTAAAGACTGCTAAAAAGAGTAACATTCCAAACGCCCAACTTAGAACGTATCGTTGCTGACGTGTCATAAAGTCACGCTGATTGTATTCTTCAACACATAGTCCCTTATATTGTCCATCTTTAGTAAAGAAACGTGGCTCTTCACCATTTTTAATTCGTTGAATATCACTTAAAATTTCAGCACTTAAGTGTCTAGCCGGTAACTCTTGAGCTAGTTTATTTTGTTCTTCAATAGTTAACTCAGAAACATCATCAGTATATTTTAAAAGATAATCCTTAGTCTGTCCGTCAAATAATCTGACCAACTTCCTTAAAAGACGCTTTGTTTCTTTTTCCATGACTCCTCATCTCCAATCGTTCTTTAATCCTATTCTCTTATTATCACCAATTCTTTAATCCCTATGCTATGGCACTATTATATCAAGGATTAAGAAGATATGCACCTACACAGGGACAAAAATTTCTATTAGAGTTAAATAGATGAAGAAAAGCTCCATCTCTTGATGAAGCTAAACAAGATATGTAAGACGGATTGACTACGTTTAGTCATGTCCATGTTCAGCATGATCAGCTTCAGCTACTCCATGAACTGACGTTACTTCTATTTGAGTTGTTCCCATAACGTAATTCCCACAGAAATAGAGTTTCGCTCCGTCTGGGTTAGCAATCTCAAGGACAAACTGACGAACATTGTCTACTTTGGCTTTAAATACTTGCGTTTTAGCATCAGAATACTTATAACCAAGCATAAATTTCGCTACAAGCTCATACTGCATCTTAGTGCCAGTAATCGTTAAATGATTTTGATAATCTGGCTTAACATCGGTTACGTTCTGAACAGTCTCAACATAAGAACACATTTCTTTCAGTGCATTCTTTACAGTTTGCGTATCAGCATCATCTGCAGGTATTTGTGTTTCTAAAGTCGCAAGTGCCTCATTACACCATCTCTCATACTTATCTTCTTTTGGAATGTCTTCCGAGGATGAATCTTCAATCACCTGTTCGGTGCTAGGGGGTGTTATTTTTTTCTTCGGTTCATTTTTCTTCATTAAGGCAGAGACCAAAAACATGACTCCAAGAGCGAGGAAAATGACCACCAAAGTAATAATGTACTTAGAATCTTTTTTCATATGCCCAGTATAGCATCATTTATATAGGAGAAAAAGGGAGTGACACCCCCCTCTTTTTTGTTTCACAGTAATACCTAAAATGATTTATCTAAATTGGAGATATTTTTCATCCAACAATACTTTGATTTCATTGAATTCATGATTTGGATCATAAACTGTTAAATTTAATTCTTTAGTTGTTCCTTCACTCCACTCAATGATAGCCGCATCTGACTTTCTAAAAATAACCCTACCATTCTTATTATAAGCTTCAATAGCCATAGGCACA
>NZ_CP020431.2:1900000-2208045 GCF_002073815.2 Streptococcus sp. FDAARGOS_192 | reverse complement strand
CTTGTGCCAAAATCTGACTGCCATATCCCAGAGATTGTTTACTTTCCTCAACTGCAAGAAAAAGTAGGTAGACCAGGTTGTCAGTATAAATGGTATAGGTCAAGCCAACGAAGACTCCCTGATCAAAATAGGCCAAGAAAGATTGTCCTCTTTTCAAGCTGTTCCAAGACAATTGCCAAAGTGGGAGACGCTCCTCCACAGGAAAAGCCGCTTCATAAAGCGAAGCGACCTTCTTAAATGTTGGTGTCAGAGGATAAATGTTACGAACCTCTAATGTCATTTCCCTAACCAATAACCTTCTTATAATCTTCTGGTGTTGCTACATGAGCATGCTCACGTTGACGATCAAGCAAGTGACTAAGGAAATCACGGTTGCCCAAGGCTTCTTTAAGTGTTTGCTTAAATTGCCCAGCATTCATTGGTGAGAAGATATTACTTGGTGCGGTATATTCAGGACCATGGCTAGTGTTCGTAAAGGCAAGGATAAGCAAGTTGTTTTCAAAGGCAGCACGTGTCGCTGACAAGATTTCATTTTGATGGTTAATATCCAAGTAGAAATCCGCTTCCTTATAAAGACGCTTAACCTGCTCTGTTGTAATATTAGGGTAAAGGCTAACATTACTATATTTAGCCAAATCCATTAAGCGGCTTGACATTTCTGTGATTGCCCCAACATGATAGTGCATGGTAGGCACTTCACTGACAATGCTTTCCAAATGTTCAATCTGATCTGAGTTGGTCAAGATAAGCGCTTGATTTTGGAAGTTGTTCTGACGGGCAAATGGATACATGAAGCCAAGGAAGGCCACGCGAGAAGCTTGCTCTGTACTAATCAACTTTAGAAGATTCGTATAAGCTGTGTAATCTTGTACAACAATCTTAGTCTGACGATGGTTGCTCTCAAGAAGCAGACGCATATTCCCAGGAACTGAATCAGTGATTGGCTCTTGCCAAAAGAGAACGTCTTGACCAGAATTTGGAAGATTCATAGTTGTCAAGAAAGGTGTCGCCAATGAGTTGTATAGAATACGACTCAAATCATAACCAGCTTCTTTAAGATAGAAGACTACAAATTCAGATTTATTTTTGAAAATGTAGACCTTGTCTTTCCAATTCAAGATAACGTCTTTAGTCAAATGGTTGATGACGATAATTTCCTTGTTGTCAGGAGTGAAATAGCTCGTAATGGTCGCTTCTTGCTTAACATTATAGGTTGTTTGTGAGAAACGGTACCCCTTGTTATTGTAGCGATCAGTCACGCGCAAGCGTCCTGACTCATCATACCAGTCCACGGCTTTAACCAGACGTTGGTGAGCAGGATGCGCATAATGAATATGACCACGTTTTTTGTCAAAACGGAAGATTTCCGCATTGCTATTCGTTCCTATAATTTCCCAGTAGTCAGGCACAGGGACCTGATTAAAGTAAAGTGCGGAACCTTGAACCTTGTCAAAACCAGTGAAATAAAGGTAAGGTGAGGTCACATCACTAGGCAGAAAGCCATCATCTGAAAGACAAACTGTTGTATTTACATAGCCAGCGACAATCAGTGAGTAATGGAGATCCCAACTACCCTGACTATAGTTTTCAAATAAATTAATCATGACTAGTCATCTCCTTTACTAAGTTAAGCCACTTCTGCTCGATTTCCTCTGTCAAAAAGCCTTTGGCAATATCATAAGAGACTTGATGAACATGATCCAAATCTGAGCGATTGAAGAAGGCTACAATTTTCTCTGCCAAGGCAGCTACGATAGCAGGCTCATCATCCTTTTCAAAACGAGGAATGAGGTAGCCATTCTCATTATCCTTGATAAAGGTTTGGTTCCCATAACGAACATCAAAACCAATCATACCTAGACCAGATCCCACGGCTTCTAGAAGTGTCAAACCAAACCCTTCACTCTTAGAACCTGATAGGTAAAGTTCGTAGTCCTTGTAGACTTCTGTCAAGTCTTGGTGACCTTTAAGATGGATATAATCCTGAGCTTGATTTTCCTCGATAATGGTCTTAAGTTTAGCCTCTTCAGCACCTGTTCCATAGATATCAAAGTTTACTTGTGGCAGACTTTCTTTAGCCTTAACGACAGCCTTGGCCAACCAGTCCACGTGTTTTTCATTGGCCAAACGTGAGGCTGTGATGATAGAGAATGGTTTACGCTCTCCTTCAGGCTTTCTCAGTTTATCCACACTTCCCACAGGGATGGTTACGATATGAGGTGTAAATGGTGTGTATTTATTGAACTGATCTAGCATAATGCTACGTTGACGTTCTGTCGCTGTGATGAAGAAATCAACCTTATCTGCATTGCTGAATTGGTACTCGTAGAAGTTATTCCATAAAATAGTCTTGTCTGTCACAGCATTTTCACTAAAGTGCTCTGCATGGACCACAACCCCAAGCTTAGCAGGTTTGGTGTTACGGAAAACAGCCTGTCCGGTACCAGTTGCACGGTCCAAGATGACGATGTCCTGGTCAGTTAGACCAAGTTGAGACATGAAGTAGGCGATAAATTCATGCTTAGATGACAAAATCTTATCTGGAAAACGGAAGACACTATCCTTTCCATCAACAATTTCATCATAAGCAACACTACCATCTTCATTGAAGAAACGGCGTTGATAGAGGTGAGCCTTATTGTCTACCGGTGTGTAGTACTCCGTGAACATCTTAGTGTAAGAGTAAAAGTCTTTACGGATTAAGCAACCACGCGATACTTTTTCCACACGATGAACGATATCTTCACCCTCTTTACGCAAGTAGGCTGCATAGAAGATATCTTCCTTGGCACAAAAGAGCTTAACCACCTTACCATTAATCTCACGACGCGTGATGTCATAAGGAATTTCCTTTTCCAAATCCTTGACAGTATAGGTCGTTGGAGCAATTTTTAGGTCTGTAAAATAGCTGTAGAGCCAGATGATGTCTTCATCCGCAAACCCCATGTTACGGGTTAAATCAGAAAGATTGTCCTGCAAGAACATATCCATAAAGACAAATTTGGCCTTAATACCTGTGTTTTTGAAAATTGTAGAACGATAGGCTTGGGCGTACTCAACACCACTTGATGCCCAACCAATTCCTAAATTGATGTTATAAACAGTCATGTATTTTCCTTTCTGGGTAAAAGTTCAACATCGACATTTCTTTTTCGACATACCTAACTCTAGTAGCAGCTAAGCACTACTATGTTAGTACTATAGCCCCCTAGATTAGAGCAAGTCTTCAATAAGTGTATCCACTTCGTCTTGCGCCTCTTCAATAGGTGTGATTTCAGTCACCATGATTCCTGCAACCGCACGTTCAACCAAGGCATCAACATCCATACGACGTTCATATTGTTCAACGTTTTTTATTTTTGGATTAGTCTTTGGACGGTCGGGTGCAAAGATGGTACAGCAATCCTCAAATGGTTGGATGGAAATGTCAAAGGTATCAATTTTTTGTGCCAAATCAATGATTTCCAATTTGTCCATAGTGACAACTGGGCGAATCACTGGCGTACATGTAACAGCATTAATCGCCTGCATAGACTCCATAGTCTGACTAGCAACCTGACCAAGACTTTCACCATTGATAATCACAAGGCCTCGGCGTTCTTCACGAATACGGTCAGTAATACGCATCATAAAGCGACGTGTCAAGGTCATCAAATAAGCTTCTGGTGCTTTTTCTTTGATTTCCTCTTGAATTTCAGTAAATGGTACTTCGATGAACTGAATATTACCACCAAATTTAGTCAACTTACGGGTCAAATCTTGAGCCTTTTTAAGAGCTCCAGGGCTAGTGTAAGGAGGACTTGCAAAGTGGACAGCTTCAATATCCACGCCACGTTTAAGCGCAAGATAACCTGCCACTGGTGAGTCAATCCCACCTGAAAGCATGAGCATTCCTTTACCAGCAGTACCTACAGGTAGACCGCCTGCTCCTTTGATTTCCTCGTGAGAAATATAAGCCGCCTCGGCACGAATTTCTACCTTAAGATTGACATCCGGTCCCTTCATCTGAGCCTTAATATCAGGCAATACATCAAAAACTGCATTTCCTAAAGTAAGATTGAGCTCACGACTGTCGAGAACAAAGTCATGATCACTACGTTTGGCAGTTACTTTAAAGGTAAGACCGTCACGATAGAGTCCAGTCATAATGTCTTGAACAGCTTTTTTCAAGACATCGACATCTTTTTCAAACTTGTAAACAGGACTAAAGGCTTGAATACCAAAAATTTGCTTCAAAGACTCTGCTACTGGCTCGTAGTCTGTACCATTGAGGTAGATATGTCCACGATCTCGATCAAAAGTCACTTTAACTTCTGGATAGATGGATAGGACATCTTTAATATTATTTCTAAGTTTATTGACAAAGCGCATACGGTTTTTGCCTTTGGTAGACAATTCACCATAGCGAACCATAATTTCTGAATATGTTAGTGTCATTCCTTTTCCTTTTAAATGTGAATTTAGTTTTATTGTTTAATCGCTTAAATCTTGCTATCTCACTTTTTGTGTCTTGGCGTAGACCTGCTTGAAAATCGTGAGGAACTGTTCCACCTGTCCCATATCATTGTCATCATCAAGACTGATACGAACAGCTGTTTGGGCTAACTTAGTCGGTACACCCATAGAAATGAGAGTCCCCGCTGGTTTCCCCGCCTTAGATGAACATGCTGATGTCGTTGAAATATAGATTTGATGCTCTTCAAAAGCATGGACAATAACTTCACCACGAACACCCTTGATTCCAAAGGTCAAAATATTGGGAGCAAAATCCTCACCCTCACCTGAGAAAATAGTAATATCCTCGTACTTAGCCAATTCGTCAAAGATAATCTTTTTCATCTTGGCAATTTTAGGAAGAGAAAATTCCTCTTTGTCAGTTACCAAGCGCAAGGCCTTGGCCATACTCGCAATGCCGGCAACATTTTCAGTCGTTGAACGAAAATCTTTTTCTTGACCACCACCGGTTAAGAGCGGCGTAATCTTTTTCCCTGCCTTTTTGTAGACAAAACCGACACCACGAACAGCATGAAACTTGTGACCAGAAAAAGTCGCAAAATCTACACGGTCGGTTAAATATGACGATACAGGAATCTTCCCAATAGCCTGGACAGCATCCACATGGAAAGATATGGTAGGCTCATTAGCCAAGAGATCTGAGATGGCTTGAATAGGTTGAATTGAGCCGATTTCATTATTAACAGCCATAACCGAAACCAAGATCGTGTCAGGGCGTAATAATCCAGCAAGAGCTTCAACATCCACAAACCCTTGCTCATTTACTGGTGCATAAGACACCTCGAAACCATGCTCTGAAAGCCATTTGGCAGATTCTTTTACCGCAGGGTGTTCAATATCAGAAACAATGATGTGTTTGCCGTAAGGCTCTTTTTCGAAAGCTACACCTTTGATGACCCAGTTATCACCTTCGGTTCCTCCAGACGTAAAGAAAATCTCATCGGCTGATTTTCCAATGAGTTCCGCAACTTGCTTACGAGAAGCCTCCAAAATACGTGTCGCAGATGTTCCTAATTGGTGTAGGCTGGATGGGTTCCCAAAAATTTTAGTAGCCACTTCTTGATAGGTTCTAAGTGCCTCTGGATAAGGCACCGTCGTGGCTGAATTATCAAAATAAATCATGATTTTTCCTCGATTTTTATTTACTATTTATTATAGCATAATTTTTTTAGCAATTTTTGCGAGAAAATCATATAATAGAAAGTACGAAATATTTTTAAGGAGAGCATCATGTCTGAAAATTACTCACGCCGTAATCATTCATCAAAAGAAGAAAAAAAATCTGCCCCAAAGGTGACTGAACACGTTACAAAAGGCTTCACTGCCTTCCAAAAAGTCCTTACTGCCGTCGGGACAATTTTGTCAATCATCGTGGCTTCAATTACTATCATGAATTTCACAGCCTCTAAAAATAAGGACACTTCTGATTCATCAGCCAATCAATCAACTGTAGTCATCAAAGAAGGCAATAATAAGACGCAAGAATCAAGTGCTGCCTCATCTAGTTATGGCAATGCGACTAATTCAGAAACAGAAACAAGTAGTCAAGCAGGAACTCACACCTATTCGTCATCTGCAGATACAACAACGGGTGGCAATACGACTACCTCTTCATCAGCAGCTACTGCAGACACAACATCTGGCAATGCGACTACTGGTGGCGCAACAACTGATGACGCCGCTTCTAACTAAGACATGTAAAAGGCTAGGAAACCCTGCCTTTTTTCTATAATCCTATGAACTATACAGAAACTCTAAATTTTATCCATTCTTTCAAGGGCAATGGCCGTCGCCCTCAACTCGAACGTATGCGTTGGCTCTTGAGACAAGCTGGAGAGCCTCAGTCTCACTATCCAACGGTACATATTGTCGGGACCAATGGTAAGGGATCAACAACTAGCTACCTACAAAATATCCTAACAAAGTCGGGCTATCAGGTCGGGACTTTCACCTCCCCTTATATCACTCGCTTCAACGAACGTATTAGTATTAACGGCACAGAAATTCCTGATAAGGACTTGATTAGCCTTGTCGCGAAAGCTCAAGTTCTTCTCAATGATTTAGAAGAGCACACTGATTTTGGCAGACCAACGGAATTTGAATTGGTCACCTTACTCATGTTCCTCTACTTCGACCTTAAACAGGTTGATATGGCTATCATTGAAGCTGGGATTGGGGGACGACTTGATTCTACCAATGTTCTTTCGCCAGAGCTTGCCATCTGTACTTCGATTGGCTTTGATCACACTGAGACCTTGGGCAATAGCCTTTTGGACATTGCCAATCATAAAGCAGGCGTCATGCGAGAAAACACACCTATCTTACTTGGGCGTGTCTCTGCAGAAGTTGAACATTTCTTCAACCAAAAATCACATGACCTACAAGCACCTTTAGCTATCATTGATAGGGAAATTCAGCTGCTTCCAAAGGACAATCAAACGATCCAAATTTCTTATGACCATTGGGAAAGTCCAAATCTTAAACTTCCAATGTTAGGGCAGCATCAAGAAAACAATGCTGGGCTAGCTGTCACTGCTGCCCATCTCTTAGCTCAAACATTTTCTAAGATTACCGATAAGAGCATCCAAGAAGGAATCGAAGAGACGCATTGGCCTGGTCGTAGTGAGTGGATAGGAAATAACATTTATCTAGATGGTGCCCATAACCCTCAAGGAATTGCCAGCTTAAAGCAGGTACTAAAAGATAACTTCGCTAATCGTAGGGTACATATCCTCTTTGCAGGACTTAGACGAAAGCCTTTGGCAGACTTACTAGAGGAATTGAAAGATTATGATATAACGGTAACCAGCTTTGACTTTTTTGAGGCACTGCCCTTGGACGACTATCCCAAAGACTTCAAACGTACAGCCGACTATAGGGACTGGCTAGCACAAGCTGAATCATCAAATTCTGATGACCTATTTGTTGTCACTGGATCTCTTTACTTTATCTCAGAAGTAAGAAACTACTTAATTAACGAAAGAAAGGCCTGAAGGCCTTTTTTTATTTAGACAGTCTATAGTTTTACACAAAGTGTAGGCTGCTATTTGAACACAAAGAAAAATCTGAAACTCTCGGTTAACAGACTTCACCTTTCTACCTCATCGTCACAAATTCTTCTGAACCCGTTGAGTGAATGGTTTCAATTGAAGCCATCCAGACACAAAGAAAAGTCTGAAACTCTCAGTTAACAGACTTCACTTTTCTATCGCATCGTTACAAATTCCTCTGAACCTGTTGGATGAATGGCAACCGTATTATCAAAATCAGCCTTAGTTGCTCCCATCTTAATAGCCACAGAGAAACCTTGAATCATCTCATCAACACCATAGCCAATACCGTGAAGACCAATGATTTTTTCATCGTCACCAAGCGTTACTAATTTCATGGTTGAAGGCTGACGATTGTCTCCAAGGGCCGTATACATTGGTGTGAAACTAGATTTATAAACCTTAATATTCTTCGCACCATATTTGGCGATTGCTTTTTCTTCAGTCAAGCCAACAGAACCAATAACTGGATGGCTAAAGACCACGGTGGCTACATCAGTGTAATCAAGCTTAGCATCAGCTTTATTGTTGAAGAGTCGCTCTGACAATTGACGTCCAGCCTTGACTGCAACTGGTGTCAAATCAAGTTTACCAGTTACATCGCCAAGGGCATAGATTCCAGGAACAGATGTATTTTCAAACTCATCCGAATAGATTGTTCCTTTTTCAGTCAATTTAACACCTGTCTTTTCAAGTCCAAAACCAGAAGTGTTGGCTGCGCGTCCAATAGCCCAGATGAGGCAATCAACAGTAATCGTTTCTCCATTATCAAAACTAATGGTCAAGGAATCATCTGCATTCTTCACTACCTCTGTCGCATTAGCATGCGTATGGAGGGTTGGACCAGATTTAGCCATCTCATCAACTAAAACATCAACGATATCCTTGTCGAAGGTACGCAATGGACGATCTTTACGCACAAAGAGGTGTGTATCACTTCCAAGAGCATTGAGAACACCAGCAACCTCAACGGCGATGTAGCCAGCACCAATAACAGCTGTACGTTTTGGCACCTCATCTAGTTCAAAGAAACCATCTGAGGTAATCCCATATTCACTACCTGGGATGTTTGGATAAAGGGCGTGACCACCAGTCGCAATAAGGATATGGGGTGCTGTATAACGCTCACCCGCTACTTCAACCGTATGAGGGTCAACAAATCTTGCATACTCGTATACACGTTCAACGCCATTGCTATCAAAACCACGCTCATAAGAACCATGGATACGATCGATATAAGCCTGACGATTGGCCTTAAGCGTTGCAAAATCAAACTTATTAATTGTCACATCAAAACCATACTCGCCTGCATAACGGTGAAGGGTTTCAGCAACCTGAGCACCATACCACATGACCTTTTTAGGCACACAACCTACATTGACACAGGTACCACCGACCTCTTTTCCTTCAAAGAGAATAACCTTAGCACCATGCATGGCAGCACGATTGGCACTGGCAATACCACCAGAACCACCACCAATGACAATATAATCGTATTCTTTTACCATATTTTACCTCTTATGTTTCTTTATACAGCGTACTGGCTACTAGATAAGCCATTTCTGCCTATACTTTATCATAAAATAGGTACCCTGACAAAAATCTGCTACGACACAAAAAACAACCCCGTCACAACGAGATTGTTTTGTCATATCTTATTTATCAAGTGGTTTGCGAAGGAATCCGAAGAGGATACCTGATACCACAGCACCAATCAAGATGAAGAGAAGGTAGAGAAGGGCATTTGATGTGAGGGCAATTACGAAGATACCTCCGTGTGGTGCCATCAATTTGATTCCTGCCATACCTACAAGAGCACCTGTAAGAGCTGAACCGACGATAAAGCTTGGGATAGCGCGTGCTGGGTCAGCTGCACCAAATGGGATCGCACCTTCAGTGATGAATGAAAGTCCCATAACGATGTTTGTCAAACCAGAGTTGCGTTCTTCTTCAGTGAATTTATCTTTAAACAAGAGTGTTGCTACAAATACTGCCAACGGAGGAACCATACCAGCCGCCATAACTGCTGCCATAACAACTGAACCACCTGAAGTTACTGTTGCTGCGAGAGTACCTGTACCAAAGACATAAGCTGCTTTGTTGACTGGTCCACCCATATCCACTGCCATCATACCACCAACAAGGAGACCAAGTAATACTGCTGAGCTTCCTGACAAGCTTGACAAGAAGTTATTAAGACCAGTATTGATTGCTGCCATTGGGATATTTACTGCCAACATCAAGAAACCAGTAGCAAATACACCTAGAAGTGGCAAGAGCAAGATAGAACGGATTCCTTCAAGGGCACGTGGAATACCTGCCAAGAGTTTACGAAGAACAAGGATAACACCACCTGCAAGGAAACCACCAACAAGAGCTCCAAGGAAACCAGAAGATACGCCAGCAAGGGCAAGGGTTGCTTTACCACCTGAAGCAAATGGAACACCACCAAAGGCTGCACCACTTGAAGCAATAGCACCAGCTACGAAACCTGATACCAAACCTGGTTTTTCAGCGATAGAGTAAGCAATGTAACCTGCAAGTACTGGAAGCATGAAGCCAAAGGCAGCGCCACCAATTGCTTTGAATTGAGCAGCAATTTCATGGTAAGAACCAAGTTGTGACAATTGATCTTTAGGAACACCCATGATTTGGTCAAGCAAGAAGGCAAGCGCAATCATGATACCACCACCGATAACGAATGGAAGCATTTGTGATACCCCACTCATCAAGTGTTTATAGAAGGCACCACCAAGGCTCAATTTCTCACTTGATTCTTGAGCAGCTCCAGCATTTTCAGCGTGGAAGACTTCAGCTTTTCCATCCAAGATGTTTTGGATTAATTCTTGAGGTTGACGAATACCTGCAGCGACTGGTTTAGAAAGCAATTTTTTACCATCAAAACGTGCTGTTTCAACTGCCTTGTCTGCTGCTACGATAACACCTACAGCCTTACTGATTTCTTCAGCAGTCAATGGTGTTCCGACACCTGAAGCACCGTTAGTTTCAACACGAACATTGACACCCATTTCTTCACCTGTTTTAATTAGTGATTCTTCAGCCATGTAAGTGTGAGCAATACCAGTTGTACAAGCTGTGACGGCTACGATAAGTGGTTTATCGCTTGAAGCTGCTTCTTTAACAGCTTGTGCTTTCTTAGCTTCCTCAGCTTGTGCTTCTTCTTCACCCGTATTGAAAGCAGCAATCACTTCATCTGGAGAAGTCACCTTACGCAAACGATCTGCAAAACCATCTTGCATAAGGTATTTTGACAACTCAGCAAGGGCTGCCAAGTGAGTGTCATTTGCTCCCTCTGGAGCAGCAATCATAAAGAAGAGGTCTGTAGGTTGACCATCAAGTGATTCGTAATCTACACCTTTATTAGATTTAGCAAAAAGTACTGTTGCTTCTTTTACTGCAGCATTTTTGCTGTGCGGCATAGCGATTCCATCACCCAAACCAGTTGATGTTTGTGCTTCACGAGCCATAATACCTGCTTTGAAAACATCAAAGTCAGTCACAACACCGTTGTCAACCAAGCTGTTAATCATTTCATCGATAGCAGCTTCTTTTGTAGTTGCTTGAAGGTCAAGCAACATTACTTTTTTGTTCAGTAAATCCTGAATTTTCATAGTTTTTCTACCTCTACTTTATTGTATGTTTCTTTAATAAATTCAATTGTCGCTAAATCATCTGAGAAAGCTGTAGATGTTCCACACGCTACTCCCCACTTGAGGGCCTCAATCGGATCACCTGATTTAACAAACTCACCAGTGAAACCAGCAACCATCGAGTCACCCGCACCAACAGAGTTTTTAACTGTTCCCTTGATTGGTTTAGCAAAGTAAGCAGCCTCTGGTGTGACCAGCAGAGCTCCATCACCTGCCATTGAGATGATAACGTTCTGGGCCCCCTTAGCAAGGATTTCACGCGCATATTTTTCAACATCAGCCAAACCATTAAGTTTGACATTGAAAATAGCTTCTAACTCATGGTTATTTGGTTTAACCAAGAGTGGTTGGTAAGCCAAGGAATCAATCAAGGTTTGTCCTTCAAAGTCACAGACAACCTGTGCACCCGTTTCACGCACTAGTGGAATCAATTTGTTATAGACCTTATTTCCAAGATTGCTTGGTGCTGATCCAGCAAAAACAACCACATCATCGGCACTTACACTTGAAAGAACTGCTTCCAATTCAGCCAATTGATACTCGTTAATGATAGGCCCTGCACCGTTAATTTCAGTCTCTTGGTCAGCCTTGATTTTAACATTAATACGTGTGTCTTGATCCACTGCTACAAACTTGGTTTTAATGCCCTCTGCATCCAAACCATCTGTCACAAAACGTCCTGTAAAACCACCGATGAAGCCCGTTGCAGTATTATCAACACCTAAGCGTTGCAAAATACGACTAACATTAATACCCTTACCGCCAGCGAACTTATCATCACTCTCCATACGGTTAACTTCACCAATCTCTACTTTATCGATACGAACAATGAAGTCGATTGATGGATTCAGTGTTACAGTATAAATCATACTTCAATAACCCTCGTTTTCTCTTTTAATTCTTTTAGGAGCTCTTCTTCCGAAGCATTTGTAATTATGGTTACTTTTTCAACCTCAGCTACCTTAGCATAGGTAATCTGACCAAGTTTAGAGGCATCAGCTAGAACATAGGCTTTTTGCGCATTAGCTATAACCGTCCGTTTGATAACTGCCTCTTCCATGTCTGGTGTGGTGAAATAATGAGCATCAACGCCATTAGCACCAATGAAAGCACAATCAAAATTCAGTTGTCTGATTTGCTCTTGAGCAGTACTTCCAATAGACGCATCCGTTGAATGTTTAACCTTTCCTCCAACAATCCTAGTGCTAACACCGAGATCTACCAGCTTAACCGCATGATGGATAGAATTAGTCACAACCGTTACCTGACGATTGGCCAAATGTGGAATCAAAAGTTCATTTGTTGTACTAGCCTCAAGAAAGACGACATCACCTTCCTTAATCAAATCGGCAGCATAACCAGCTAACTGAGCCTTTTCTTGAACGTTTCTAATAGCTTTTTGACTATTGGCAATTTCTTCCTTTAGACCATGAATGCTTTCAGCACCACCATGAACACGTTTAAGTTGGCCATCTGCCGCTAACTCGTCCAAGTCACGACGAATCGTCGACTCGGAAGTATCACTTAACAAAACAGTTAGGTTTTCCAAAGTGACAAAACCATCTTGTTTCAACTGAGACAAGATAATCTGCTTACGTTCAGACTTTAGCATAATCTCTCCTTCTGTAATCGTTTACAAAATCTATTATACTCAATTTTTAATAACTGTCAACTAAAAACAGTCAAAAAAAATCAAAATATTTCATTACAAAACACTAATCTACCAAAATGACGCAATTTGATAAGAAAGTTCTTACATTTTCAAAAAGAATACAACCTTTCAGTATAAGTGCAAAATAAAAAAGCCTTGCGGCTCTCTTATCTTATTTGGCATAGTCAACCGCACGGAATTCACGAATGACTGTAACCTTAATATTTCCTGGGTAATCCAAATTCTTCTCAATTTGTTCACGTACCTTGTGAGACAAGATCGTAACTTCATCATCTGAGATTTTGTTTGGATGAACCATAATACGAATCTCACGACCAGCTTGAAGGGCGAAGCTTGTTTGAACACCGTCAAAGCTTGATGCAATTTCTTCCAAATCACGAAGGCGTTTGACGTAATTCTCAACAGATTCATTACGAGCTCCTGGACGAGCCGAACTCAAAGCATCTGCCGCAGCTACAATAACTGCAATGACGCTCTCAGGTTCTACATCGCCATGGTGGCTAGCGATAGCGTTAACCACAACTGGATGTTCTTTGTACTTACGTGCAAACTCAGCACCAATCTCTACGTGGCTACCTTCGACTTCTTTGTCAATGGCTTTCCCCATATCATGAAGGAAACCAGCTCGACGAGCGAGGGCAACATTTTCACCCAATTCACCAGCCATGATACCTGCTAGTTTACCAACTTCAACTGAGTGACGAAGTACGTTTTGACCATACGACGTACGGAACTGCAAGCGTCCCATAATCTTGATCAAATCAGGGTGAAGATTCATAGCGCCAATTTCGTAGGCTGCTTCCTCACCATACTCACGGATACGGTTATCCATTTCCTGACGGCTCTTCTCAACCAACTCTTCAATACGAGCTGGATGGATGCGTCCATCCTTAATCAAGGCTTCGAGAGTCATACGTGCAATTTCACGACGAACGGGATCGAAACCAGAAAGGACAACCACTTCTGGAGTATCATCAATAATAACGTCAATACCTGTTAGACTTTCAAGCGTACGGATGTTACGACCCTCACGTCCAATGATACGACCTTTCATATTGTCATCTGGAAGGTGAACAGTAGTTACTGTTTGTTCAGTAACATAATCTCCAGCCAAGCGTTGCATAGCTTGCGCCAACACATTTTTGGCCTTCTTATCAACAGTATCTTTAACCTGTGCTTCTGCATCTTTGATACGTGTTGCAATCTCATGAGTCAGATTATTCTCAGTCTCCGTTAAGATTACCTCACGCGCCTCTGCAATGGTCATCTGACCAACACGTTCAAGTTCAGCTTGCTTCTCAGCCTCCAACTGAGTCACATTCTCTTCACGCTCATTAAGATGTTTAGATTTGTCAGCAAGACTCTGCTCTTTCTTCTCGAGGGCAAGTTCTTTACTTGATAGATTTTCATCCTTACGATCAAGGCTAGTGGCACGTTCTGTTAAACGATTTTCCATTTGTTTAAGCTCTTGACGTTCAGATTTGAATTCTTTTTCAATATCTTCTCGATATTTTCTAGCTTCCTCTTTTGCTTCTAACAAGAACTCTTTACGTTGAGCCTTACTTTCGCGTTCAGCAGTCACACGCAGATGATCTGCATCATGTTCCGCCTGACTGCGAAGGTTCACAGCGTCTTGTTCTGCCTTTAGCAAGGTAGTTTCTGCTTGTTCCTTAGCTTTGCTAAGTTTAATAGAAATTGCTAAATATCCAACGACTAAACCAATGAGTGCAAAGACAACTAAAATTATCATGTTTATCATGTCTTTACCTCAACTTTTCTAAGGTTTCCCTAAAGAAAACCGTCTTCTAGTGTATCATATTTATAGTGATTTCTCAAATATATAGTAGAACTTTAAACGGATTTTATGGTATCATAACTCTATTAGAATAGGGAGGTATTACCATGCCAAAAGACGTTACTGTTGAAAGTTTTGAACTTGATCACACCATTGTAAAAGCACCTTATGTGCGTCTTATTTCTGAGGAAGTTGGACCTAAAGGAGATATCATCACAAACTTCGATATCCGTTTGATTCAACCTAATGAAAATAGTATTGATACAGGTGGTCTTCACACTATTGAACACCTACTCGCTAAACTGATCCGTCAACGTATTGATGGACTTATTGATTGCTCGCCATTTGGTTGCCGTACAGGCTTCCACATGATTATGTGGGGAAAACAAGATCCTACAGAAATTGCTAAAGTGATTAAATCAAGTCTTGAAGCTATTGCTAACGAGATTACTTGGGAAGATGTTCCAGGGACTACCATTGAGTCTTGTGGAAATTACAAGGATCACAGCCTTCATTCAGCTAAGGAATGGGCTAAACTTATCCTTGAGCAAGGTATCTCAGATCAAGCCTTTGAACGCCATACCGTTTAAAAAAACATTGGGACATAACCCAATGTTTTTTTAGTATTTTCTGAAACGTTGATAACGCGCTTCAAGCAAGTCTTCTGTTGACAATTGACTTAATTCGGCCAATTCATCTACAATTGCTGTCTTAATCGCTTCGATAATTTCACTTGTAAAGTAACCACGTTCTGGGATAACCTTATCAACGATTCCCATGTTAAGCAACTCGCCTGATGTAATCTTCATCAACTCTGCCGCCTCTTCTGAACGTGAGCCGTCTTTCCAGAGGATAGTTGCAAATCCTTCAGGACTCAAGATAGAATAGATGGTATTTTCAAGCATCCAAACCTTATCGGCTACTGCCAAGGCAAGAGCTCCTCCCGAACCACCTTCACCAATGATAATGGCAATAATTGGCACCTTAAGGTCGCTCATTTCCATAAGGTTACGCGCAATTGCCTCACCTTGTCCGCGTTCCTCTGCCCCAACACCAGGATAAGCACCTGCAGTATTGATAAAGGTAACGACTGGACGACCAAACTTTTCAGCCTGTTTCATGAGGCGAAGAGCCTTACGATAACCCTCTGGATGAGGTTGGCCAAAGTTACGGTTGAGGTTATCTTGTAGGTTTCTACCTTTTTGGATACCCACTACAGTAACCGCTTGGCCATTTAAACGACCAATACCACCAATAATGGCACCATCGTCACGGAAATTACGATCGCCATGAAGTTCGATAAAGTCATCGAAGATTCCTTGGGCAAAGTCCAAAGCAGTTAAACGGCCTTGGTCACGCGCTTCTTTTAAAATACGTGCTACGTCGCTCATTGAACACCTCCATGGAATGATAAGAGTGTGGCAATGGTATCAGCCAACTCTGTACGTTTAACAATGGCATCAACAAAACCATGTTCTTGAAGGAACTCAGCCTTTTGAAAATCATCTGGCAAAGTTTCGCGAACTGTGTTTTCAATGACTCGACGACCTGCAAAACCAATCAAGGTTTGTGGCTCAGCTAAGATGATATCACCTTCCATGGCGAAACTTGCTGTAACCCCACCAGTTGTTGGATCTGTCAATACAGTCAAATACAACAAGCCAGCATTCGAATGACGTTTTACAGCAGCTGAAATCTTAGCCATTTGCATCAAACTCATGATTCCTTCTTGCATACGGGCCCCACCAGATGCTGTAAAAATAACAACTGGAAGTTTTTCCTCAATCGCATGTTCAAAGAGTTTAGTGATTTTCTCACCAACAACAGTTCCCATTGAAGCCATAATAAAGTTAGAATCCATAATGGCCAAGGCTGTTTTTTGCCCCTTGATAGTTGCAACACCAGTCACGACAGCTTCATCAAGACCAGTTTTTTCCTTAGTCGCTGCTAGTTTCTCCATATAACCTGGAAAATTCAATGGATTTTTGGTTTTAATGCCTGTAAACAGTTCTTGGAAAGATCCCTCATCAACTGTTAAATCGAGACGTTCTTTAGCGGAAATACGGAAGGTATAAGAACAATTTGGACAAATTTTAGCTTGTCCCAAGTCCTTTTGATAAATAGCTTGTTTACAACCAGGACATTTTGCAAAAAGTTCATCTGGAACTTCTGGCACTTGGTGATCAATCCCATTACGTACAGAACGGTTAGGATTGATACGGATATACTTTTCTTTTCGATCAAATAATCCCATAAACTCTATTCCTCACGATTCTGATAAGCTGGTAGGAAGGTCTCCATCAAGAAGGAAGTGTCATAATCCCCAGCGATAACGCTACGATCTGAAATCAAATCCAACTGGAAGTCAGCATTAGTCACAACACCATCGATTTCGAGCTCGTAAAGAGCACGTTGCATCTTCATGAGTGCCTCAAATCGATTTTCTCCATGAACAATGATTTTGGCAATCATTGAATCATAGTAAGGTGGAATAGTATAGCCAGGATAGACTGCACTGTCTACACGGAGACCAACACCTCCACTAGGTAGGTAGAGATTGCTAATTTTCCCTGGACTAGGTGCAAAGTTAAACTTAGGATTTTCTGCATTGATACGACACTCAATAGCATGCCCCTTGATTTCAATATCATCTTGGGTCACAGAGAGTTTTTCACCTGCGGCAATACGGATTTGTTCTTTAACAATATCCACACCACTTACAAATTCTGTAACTGGGTGCTCAACTTGAACACGGGTGTTCATTTCCATAAAGTAGAACTGACCTGTTTTCTCATCAAGAAGGAACTCGATAGTACCCGCATTTTCATAATTAACAGCCTTAGCGGCACGGACAGCCGCTGAACCAATTTCGTGACGAAGTGTCTTACCAATAGCAACTGACGGTGATTCTTCCAAAACCTTTTGGTTATTACGTTGAAGAGAGCAATCACGCTCACCTAGGTGAACAATATTACCATAGCTATCTCCCAAAATTTGAACCTCGATATGACGAGCTGGGTAAATAACTTTTTCAATATACATCGCCCCATTACCAAAGGCTGCTTTAGCTTCTTGTGACGCAGATTCGAAGGCAGGAGCTAACTCTTCTTCAGTGTTAACCTTACGAATCCCCTTACCGCCACCACCAGCAGAAGCCTTAAGCATTACTGGGTAACCAAGACGGTTGGCAACCTCTAAAGCCTCCTCAGCTGTAAAGACTTCACCATCTGAACCAGGAATTACAGGGACATTAGCCTTAATCATTTCAGCACGGGCATTGATTTTATCACCCATCTTGTCCATGACTTCGCCTGAAGGACCAATAAACTTGATGTTCATTTCTTCACAGAGAGTGGCAAATTTAGAGTTTTCACTCAAGAAACCAAACCCTGGATGAATAGCTTGAGCCTCAGTCACAATAGCAGCTGATAGGACACGATTCATATTCAAATAAGAATCCGTTGATTTTGCAGGCCCGATACAAATAGCTTCATCAGCAAGCATAGTATGGAGAGAATCCTTATCCGCTTCAGAATAAATAGCAACCGTTTGGATACCCAATTCACGCGCTGCACGGATAATACGCACTGCAATTTCACCACGATTGGCAATCAATAATTTTTTAAACATAAAACAAGATAACATCAGACATTTTTTGATAGTCTGTGTTGATTTCCTTTCTATGTGATAGACCAATGTCTAAAGAAAAATCCTTTCCGACTGTCGCCAGAAGGATTTTCACAAAACATTAGCTTCCAATAGCAAAAGTCAAAGTACCTGATGCAGCAAGTTTACCATCGACTTCAGCCTTAGCTTCAACAACAGCAATTGTTCCACGACGTTTAACAAACTTAGCTGTCATAACAAGTTGGTCACCAGGAACCACTTGTTTTTTAAATTTAACCTTATCCATACCTGCATAAAAGACTAATTTGCCCTTGTTTTCAGGTTTAGACAATTCAAGAACACCAGCTGTTTGCGCAAGAGCTTCCATGATAAGAACGCCAGGCATAACTGGGTATTGAGGAAAATGTCCATTAAAGAAAGGTTCATTGATCGTTACATTTTTAATAGCTGTGATTTCGTCTTCTGAAACTTCTAGCACACGGTCAACCAAAAGCATTGGATAACGGTGTGGTAAAGCTTCACGAATAGCATTAATATCAATTGTCATTTGATGCGTACCAATCCTTTTCCGTAGTCAACAACTTCTTCATTCGCTACCAAGATTTCAGTAATAACACCATCTTTAGGTGCTGGCACTTCATTCATCACCTTCATTGCTTCAACGATAAGAAGCGTTTGACCTTTCTTAACAGTATCACCAACAGAAACAAAGGCTGGTTTTTCAGGTGATGGAGACAAGTAAGCCACACCAACAAGTGGACTTTCAACCACTTCACCTTCAGCAGCTTGAGCAGGAGCAGAAGCTTCTTCAACTGGTGTTGCTGGAGTTTCAACAGCGGCAGGTGCTGCTACTGGAGCAACTGGGGCTTGAGGAGCTGGCGCAACTACTTCAACTGTAGGAACTACTGGGGCAGCTGTTACTGAACTTGTTTGATTTTTGCTCAAGTTCAATTCTTCACCATTATTTTTGTATGAAAATTCACGTAAAGTTGATGCATCAAATTGAGCCAATAAATCTTTGATTTCAGAAATATTCATGAATTAAGCCTCCCAACGTTTAAAGGCAAGAACAGCATTGTGTCCACCAAAACCGAAGGTATTTGAAATTGCGTACTCAATATCAGCTTCTTGACCTTCACCATAAACAACATTAGCTTCGATGTAGTCAGACAATTCTTTTGTACCAGCAGTTTTCGGTACATAGTTATGACGAATAGCTTCGATTGTTGCAATAGCCTCAACTGCACCAGCAGCACCTAGCAAGTGACCTGTAAATGATTTAGTAGATGAAACTGGAACATCTTTACCAAGTACAGAAACAATGGCACCACTTTCACCCTTTTCATTAGCAGGTGTTGATGTCCCGTGAGCATTGACATAATCAACATCTTCAGGTTTGATACCAGCTTCATTGATAGCCAATTTAATTGCCTTAGCAGCACCTGAACCGTCTGGAGTTGGTGTTGTCATGTGGTAGGCATCACAGTTTGATCCGTACCCAACAATCTCAGCCAAGATGTTAGCACCACGTTTTTGGGCATGTTCCAAGCTTTCGATAACGAGAACCCCTGCACCTTCACCCATAACAAAACCATTACGGTCTTTATCAAATGGAATTGATGAACGTTCTGGATCCTCTGTTGTTGAAAGTGCTGTAAGAGCATTGAAACCACCAATACCAATCTTAGTGATTGAAGCTTCAGCACCACCAGCCAAGACAACATCATGCAAACCGAATTTAATTTCACGGAAGGCTTCACCGATTGCATCATTGGCAGAGGCACAAGCAGTCGTCACTGATTTACATACCCCTTGAGCACCAATTTTAAGAGCAATGTTACCAGCACCCATGTTTGAAAGTGCTTTAGGGATAAACATTGGTTTGATACGTTTCATCCCACGTTCGTGCATACGAATGATTTGATCTTCAAGTTCTTGAAGACCACCAATACCAGATGACACGATGACACCAACACGATCACGATCTTCTTCTTCCATGTTAAGTCCTGAATTTTCAAGAGCTTCCATAGCAGCATAAATCGCATAAAGTGAGTAAGTGTCCATACGGTTAGTATCTTTTTTCACAAAGTACTTATCGAACGGGAAATCTTGGATTTCACCAGCGTTAAAGACTGGAATTTCAGAAGCATCGAACTTCGTAATTGGTTTGATACCAATTTTACCGTCATGAAGACTGTTCCAAAATTCTTCTGGTGTATTACCGATTGGTGAGGTTACGCCGTAACCTGTAACAACAACACGATTTGTAGACATATATATTCTCCTTTTGTCGGATGGATATTCTAATAAATGATTTTTTTGATATTGATATTCAATTATTGCATGGTCATACCACCATCAATAGCGATGGTTTGACCTGTGAGATATTCTTGACTAGCCAAGAATGCTGCAACTTCAGCCACTTCTTCTGCTTGACCAATACGTTTCATTGGCACTTGAGCAATCATAGCATCTTTCATTTTCTCTGGAATAGCGTCAGTCATATCTGATTCAATGAAACCAGGAGCAATAGCATTGACACGGACACCACGAGCCGCAACTTCACGCGCCACTGATTTTGTAAAACCAATCAGACCAGCTTTTGAAGCCGCATAGTTAGCTTGACCAATATTCCCCATGAGACCTACAACAGATGACATATTGATGATGGCACCTTGACGAGCCTTAGACATTGGTTTTAAGACAGCCTGTGTCATATTGAAAGCACCAGTCAAGTTGATTTTCAAGACACGTTCAAAATCTTCTTCACTCATCTTCAACATCAACTTATCGTTAGTGATTCCAGCATTATTAACTAGAACATCAACACTACCAAGCTTTTCAATAGCTTCAGCTACCATACGTTTAGCATCTTCACCGTTAGAAATATCACCTGAGATACCTACAACAGTTACACCATAATCTGCAAACTGTGCAAGCAAGTCCTCAGATATTTCAGAACGTCCATTTAGAACAACATTGGCACCAAGACTAGCAAATTTGTGTGCCACAGCTAATCCAATTCCACGTGTTGAACCTGTTACAAAAACATTTTTATTCTTAAGTTCCATGTTTACCTCGTTTTAAGCATTAAGAAGGGCATCAAGACTAGCTTGATCTTCAACATTATGAGTTGGTAAGGTTTTATCAATTTTCTTCAAGAAGCCTGACAAGACTTTTCCTGGACCAATCTCAATTACTTCATCTACACCAAATTCTTGGATAGTGGCAATCGAATCATAAAAACGTACAGGTTCCATCACCTGACGAGCCAAAAGTGCTTTGACGTCTTCTGACTTCATGATTTGAGCCTCAGTATTACCTACTAAAGGAAGCGTAAAGTCCTTGAATGACACTTTCTCAAGTTCTGCTGCCAATTTTTGACTAGCTGATTCAAGTAAAGCTGTATGGAACGGCCCTGAAACATTAAGAGGAATCAGACGTTTAGCACCAGCTTCTTTAAGCAATTCCACAGCATAATCAACAGCCTCAACTTCACCACCAATAACAATTTGTGCTGGAGTATTATAGTTAGCAGGCGTTACTACACCCTTTTCAGATGCTTTCTGACAGATTTCTTCAATCAAACTTGGATCTGTATTCATGACAGCAACCATTTTCCCACTTCCAGCAGGAGCAGCTGTTTCCATGAATTCTCCACGTTTAGCAACCAAGGCTACCGCATCCTCAAATGAGAGTGCTCCGGCCGCAACTAGGGCAGAATATTCACCCAAAGAGAGACCGGCAACAATATCAGGAGTGATACCATTTTCTGCCAAAAGGCGATAAATGGCTACTGACGTTGTCAAAATAGCTGGTTGAGTATAGCGTGTCTGATTAAGTTTTTCTTCGTTAGAATCAATCAATTCACGCAAATCATAACCTAGAATACGACTAGCCGTATCAAATGTCTCTTTGACAACGGGATAAGTCGCATACAAATCGCTCGCCATGCCCAATTTCTGAGCCCCTTGACCAGCAAATAAGAACGCACGTTTTGTCACTATCCTAATCCTTTCGACGTTTTTAGACGTTTACATCTGCCCAACGAGCAGCTTCTTCTTTAATCACCTTGGCAGCACCTGTGTATAGGTCTTCCAAGATTTCTGCACATGTTTCTTCTTTACGAACAAGACCTGCAATTTGTCCAGCCATAACTGAACCATATTCCACATCTCCATCAACAACCGCGTTACGAAGGGCACCTGCACCAAGCTCTTCAATTTCCTCTTGAGTCTTCTTACCAGCCAAGAAATCTTTTTCAGCTTGGTTATATTCAGTAGCCAATTTATTCTTGATCGCACGAACTGGGTGTCCAACAACTGAGGCTGAAATAACAGTATCAATATCTTTAGCCTTCAAAATCTTATCTTTGAAGTTTTGGTGTGCATTAGATTCTTTAGCAACAGCGAAACGCGTACCAACCTGAACAGCATCTGCTCCAAGCATAAGAACAGCAGCCATACCACGTCCATCAGCAACACCACCAGCTCCAATAACTGGGATAGATACCGCATCAGCAACTTGGCGAACAAGTGCCATAGTTGTCAATTTACCGATGTGACCACCAGCTTCCATACCTTCTGCGACAACAGCATCTGCTCCAAGTTTTTCCATACGTTTAGCAAGTGCTACCGATGGAATAACTGGGATTACTGTAATTCCAGCTTCGTGGAAACGCTCCATATATTTACCTGGATTTCCGGCTCCTGTTGTAACAACCTTAACGCCCTCTTCGATAACGAGGTCGACGATGTCATCTGCAAATGGTGACAAAAGCATGATATTAACACCGAAAGGTTTATCAGTGATTTGTTTTACTCTATCAATATTAGCTTTTACCACTTCTTTAGGGGCATTACCACCACCAATAATTCCGAGTCCACCAGCATTTGAAACGGCTCCTGCCAAGTCGCCATCAGCAACCCAGGCCATACCACCTTGGAAGATTGGATATTTAATTCCTAACAGTTCTGTAATACGAGATTTCATTTTGCACCTTTTTTCGATTTTCTAATCAAATAAATAGTTTAATAATCAAAGTAATTGTATAAACAAAGGAGAATATCCCAAATAAGAATATTCTCTATGCCCTGCTTATTTAGTTTTTTCTTCTACGTAAGCAACAAGGTCACCAACAGTGTTAAGACCTTCTTCAGTTTCGATTTGGATATCGAACTCATCTTCGATTTCTGAGATAACTTGGAACACGTCAAGTGAGTCAGCGTCAAGTTCGTCAAAAGTAGTTTCTACTTTTACTTCTTCTGCATCTTTCCCAAGTTCTTCAACGATGATTTCTTGTACTTTTTCAAATACTGCCATTTTAATTTCTCCTTTAAGATAAATATATTTCTTATAATCTATGCTGGTGCATAATTTATATAACTAGATTTTAACAATAAGACTGCCCCATGTCAAACCCCCACCAAAACCTGATAAAAGAATTGTTTGACCGCTGTCTAATTTTAAGGTCCCATTTGCTACGTTTTCAGAAAGCAAAATTGGGATACTTGCCGCACTGGTATTACCATAAGACATCATGTTTGCCAAGAATTTATCACGACTGACATCGATTTTCTTAGCCATAATATCCAAAATACGAATATTAGCTTGGTGAAGAAGGAAGTAATCAGGTTCACCTTTTTCTTCAACCAAGGCCTTAATGCTCTTTGAAACTGTCTTAACGGCAAAATCAAAGATCGCTTTCCCATCCATTTGCATATAGGGATTAGGCTGATCAGACTCATCTGAATAAGGCGAGATAACTGCAGAGGCTCCTGACTCAAGACCACCCTTGCTACCATCGGTATTCAAAGATTCTCCGAAGAAATGTTCTTCTTCAGTTTCTTCCAAGAGAACTCCGCCAGCACCATCTCCAAAGAGTACAGCTGTTGTACGGTCAGACCAGTCTAAAGTTTTAGAAAGGACTTCCGCACCAATAACTAGACCTTTTTTGTAGACACCTGACTTAATCAATTTTTCTGCTGTTGCCAAGGCAAAGACGAAACCACTACATGCTGCAGTAATATCAAAAGCAAAAGCATTGACTGCACCGATTGCTCCTTGAACTCGAGCCGCTACTGACGGCATAGAGCTATCCGGAGAAATCGTTGCAACTAAAACAAAGTCTAGCTCCTCAGGCGATAATCCTGATTTTTCTAATAGCTGATGAGCAACATTGGTAGCTAAATCACTCGTGTTCTCATTCAATGAGATGCGACGTTCCTGAATACCAGTGCGTGAGCGAATCCACTCGTCGCTAGTATCCATGATTTTTGATAGGTCATCATTAGTCACGACCTGAGCAGGTGCATAATGGGCAACCTGACTAATTTTTGCAAATGCCATTATTTCAACTCCTCAAGAAAGGCGTGGAGATTTTCCAATCCCTTACTCATAACCTTCAATTCCTCGTCGTTAAAACCTTCCGTAATCCTCATCACCATTGATTTATGAAAACGACGGTGAAGACGATATACCAAACGACCCTTTTTAGAAAGCGATAGATGGACCACACGACGGTCAACTGATGAACGCGTACGGACAATATAACCTTTCTTTTCAAGTTTATTGAGAGAAGTTGTTACAGTACCAAGAGTTAGCATAAGTTCTTTAGCTACTGCACTTGGTGTCGTATCTGGATGTGTACCGATCACATCAATGGTATGCATTTCCTTGAGGGAAACATCGTTAAACTTTGAATTCTTCAAACTCGCTTCTTCGATAATAACTACGTTATTAAAAATATCAACAAGATAGCCATCAATTTTGTCGTAATTCACACCAGACTCCTTTCAATAAAACTTTGATTTTCAAATTATATCAGACTCAAACTAAATTCGCAAGCCCGATTAAAAAACTTTAGTTTTTCTTTTAGAAAATGTGGTTATTTCCCTTGGAATTTAGGTCGACGACGCTCACTATAAGCACGTACCCCTTCTTTGAAGTCCTCAGTGAAGGCAAGAGATTTTTGCAAGTCAAGTTCCAATTTAGCGTAATTTTCCCATCCTGCAAATTCAGATTCCCAAACCATCTCTTTAATGGCTTTAAAGGAATTCACTGAAGAGCGGTTCAATTTTTTAATCAATTGACTCACAGTTTTTTCAAGTTTTTCTGACTCAACAACTTTGTAGGCAATTCCCCAGTCCAAGGCTTTTTCAGCTGATACTGGCTCTCCTGTCATGGTAATTTGAGTCGCACGGTTAATACCGATTGAACGTGTCAAAAGGTAGAGACCTCCAGCGTCAGGTGCCAAACCAACACCTACAAAAGCTTGGATGAATTTAGCTTTATCTGATGCAATCGTAAAATCAGCAGCAACAGCTAAGTTAGCCGCAGCACCTGCACATGGGCCATCAACTACCATGATGACTGGCTTAGGCAATTTTTTAAGAGCAAAAGAAATTTCATTTACCTGCTCAGCAATACGAACCAAAGACTGTACATCATCTACAGCAACCGCTTTTTGCATTTGATCAAGGTCACCACCAACAGAAAAGACTTTCCCATTAGCATTGATTACCAAGAATTTTACTGACGCATCTTGTTTAGCTTCCTCAATTGCAGCCATAATCTCATCACAAACTGGAATATTAAACCCATTTTGCACTTCTGGACGATTAAGTGTTAAAGTTGCTACTCCATCTTCAACACTATAAAGAATTGTTTCGTAAGCCATTTTTTGCATTCCTCCGATAACTAGTTCCTATTTGAAAACCGTATGTTCTTTATATTTTTATCACAATTTTATTTGATGAATAGATAATTTGATTATCAAATCATTCATCGTTATTTTCTAGTATACCATAGTCCATCTAAAGGTCAACAGAAACTTAGAGTTTTTTAATTTGATACATCAAAACACCGAGTTCTACAACTCGGTGTCACTTCTATTTTAATAAATCTAAAACATCTACAAGGTTATCCAACAAGCCTTTGGCTGCACCTTGATCCATGCCAAAACGATTATCTTTAATGGCCCAAACCTCAACACCTGCAGCGACTCCAGCAGCAATCCCCTTTTCGCTATCTTCGATAATCAAAGCCTGATTTGCTTCCACGTTCAAATGCTTCAATGCTGTCAGATAAATCTCTGGATTGGGTTTACTCTCTTTAAATTCTTCTCCTGAAAGAACCACATCAAAGAAACCATCCAAATGATTTTCCTCCAAAGCTCTAAGGATATCTGCCTTCACTGAGCTAGAAGCCAAACCTATTTTCAGCCCTCGAGATTTCACTTCATTCAAGACTTTCAAAACATCAGGAAAGATTAATTCTTTGTAGGGTAAGGGGTTGTCTTGTTTATAGGCATTATACTCTTCTTGTAAAGTTGGCACATCCCAGTTATCATAGTCATCTCTGAGAATATTTTCCCAAACTTGCTTAGTATTTCCACCTATAAAGAAAGACGGGGGTAAATGGTCGATTGAAATTCCCTTTTGAGCTAAGAAACTTGCACGTCGATCATAATAATATTTTTCAGTGTCAAAAAGGACACCATCCATATCAAAAATAATTGCCTCTACCACGGGATATCCTCCTTTTCTTCCCTTATTGTACCATATTCAGACTAAATCTTACTCGCTTTTAAAAACAATGTGACAAATTGTCAGAATTTTGCTATAATTGTAGGGTAATTTAAAATTTTTGGAGTAACTATGAAAGTCATCAAATTCGGTGGAAGCTCACTTGCTTCAGCCACACAATTAGAAAAAGTCTTAAACATTGTAAAATCTGATCCTGAACGTCGCTTTGTCGTTGTCTCTGCCCCAGGTAAACGTAACGATGAAGATACCAAAGTCACAGACGCCTTGATTAAATACTATAAACACTACACAAAGGGTGTTGATGTCAAAACTGACCAAGAATGGATTATTAACCGCTACCAAGCTATGGTTGATGAGCTAGGCTTCAAATCAACAGAAATGGCGAAGATTGCTAAATCTATCAACGATCTTGCCACTCTTCCGATTGAAGATAATGATTTCCTTTATGATACTTTCCTAGCTGCAGGGGAAGATAATAACGCAAAATTAATTGCTGAATATTTCCGTAATAACGGTATTGAAGCACGTTACGTTCACCCTCGCCAAGCTGGTATTTTTGTCTCAAGCGAACCTGGGAATGCTCGTATCCTTCCAGGAGCCTATGACAAGTTGGAGGAGCTTCGTGAATCAGATGAGGTTCTTGTAATCCCTGGTTTCTTTGGTGTTACCCCTGATAATCAAATTTGTACTTTCTCACGTGGAGGCTCTGATATCACAGGTTCTATCGTTGCAGCTGGAGTTAAGGCAGACTTATATGAAAACTTCACAGATGTAGATGGTATTTTCGCAGCCCATCCTGGTGTCGTTCATGAACCACATTCTATTCCTGAGTTAACTTATAAAGAAATGCGTGAGTTGGCTTATGCTGGATTCTCGGTTCTTCATGATGAGGCTCTACTGCCTGCCTATCGTGGTAAAATTCCATTAGTTATTAAAAATACTAATAATCCAGACCATCCAGGCACACGTATTATTCTTGAACATAAGGGTGCAACTGTTCCTGTCGTTGGTATCGCGAGTGATGATAAATTCGTCAGCATCAATATGACCAAATACCTTATGAACCGTGAAGTTGGTTTCGGACGTAAGGTTCTCCAAATCTTGGAAGATTTAAATATCCGTTGGGAACACATGCCTTCTGGAATCGATGATCTTTCAATCATTATTCGAGAACGTGAACTTACCCCAATCAAAGAACAAGAAATCCTTTCATACTTAACTCGTGAACTCGGTGTTGATGAAGTTGAAATTGAACACGGCCTTTCAATCCTCATGATTGTTGGTGAAAATATGAAAGACCACATCGGTGTTACAGCGACAGCAGCTAAAGCGCTCTCTGAAAAACATATTAACCTAGAAATGATTTCTCAAGGTTCTAGTGAGGTTTCTGTTATGTTTGTAATTGAAACTGAGCAAGAAAAAGCAGCCGTCAGAGCTCTTTACGATGCTTTTTTCCGTAGTGACGACTAATCTAAAAACCTATCCCCTGAAGGAGATAGGTTTTTTCTTTATGAGAAAAACTAAGCCAGCTCTCATGACATCTACTCCAATAGCCAATTCATTGATCAATTATGCATAGCTATTGCAAACCAAAAAACACTAACTTTCGTTAGTGCTTTTTTTACAAGATGTTTTCGTAAGTTTCACGAACAGCATCTGGCCAAACTGAAGTTTGAACCTCACCAATATGTTTCTTACGAAGCAAGAACATAGCCATACGTGATTGACCAATACCTCCACCAATTGTTAGTGGGAAAAGGCCATGTAACAAGGCTTGGTGCCAATCCAATTTCAAACGATCTTGGTCGCCAGTAATTTCAACCTGACGTTTAAGGGCATCTTCATCAACACGAATACCCATTGATGACAATTCAAAAGCATGTCCTAATTGTTCATTCCAAACCAAGATATCTCCATTCAAACCACGGTAACCATTCTCAGACTCAGTTGTCCAGTCATCATAGTCAGGTGCACGACCATCATGTGGTTTTCCATCAGGAAGAACACCACCGATACCAATCAAGAATACAGCACCATATTCCTTGGTAATAGCATCTTCACGCTCTTTTGGTGTCAAATCAGGGTACTTCTCAACAAGCTCTTCTGAATGGATGAAGGTAATTTTCTTAGGTAAAATTGCTTCAATATCGTAACGTGCTTCAACTGCTAGCTCAGTCAAACGAATGACCTTATAAATGGTTTCAACAGTTTCTTTCAAATAAGCGATATTACGATGTCCGTCAGGAATAACTTTTTCCCAGTCCCATTGGTCAACGTAAACAGAGTGCGTTGCATCCAATGAATCTTCATCTGGACGAAGAGCCTTCATATTAACCACGAGCCCTTCACCTTCATTGAAACCAAAACGAGCCAAAGTATGACGTTTCCATTTTGCTAATGAGTGAACAACTTCGTATGTCGCGTCTGGAATCTGAAGCACATTAACAGTTACAGGATTCTCAATACCGCTCAAATTATCCTGCATACCATCCCCGACCTTACTCAAAATAGGCCCTTGCACTTCAACGACGTCAAGTTTATCAATCAAATACTGTGTAAAAGTATTCTTCACAAAAGAAATTTCCTCTTGTTGATGAATGAAGCTCTTTTTCATACGCTCCTCCTTTAAAAAATCGATAAGCCTATTATACTCCTATTTTTCAGAAAAATAAAGAAATTTTCCAACAATTTTGAAAATTTCTTGTTTTTTATGTTAGGTTTTATCACATTTTTTTAGTTAGCTTCACAACTGCTTCTGTTCGAGCCGTATGAGGAAACATATCTACTGACTGGATATAATTAACATCATAAACTTTAGCCAAAGAAACTAGGTCTCTAGCCAAAGTAGATACATTACATGAAACATATACCATTTTTTCAGGAGTGTAGTCCAGTATCGTTTTAAGTAGCTTATCATCTAAACCAGTTCTAGGTGGATCCACAATAAGAGCATCTGCTCGATAACCTTCCTTGTACCAACGTGGAATGATATCTTCTGCTTTACCCACCTCATAGTGAGCATTTTCCAGTCCAAGTGATTTGGCATTCTTCCTAGCATCCTCAATAGCCTCAGGAATAATATCCATACCTCGAATACTCTTTACCTTATTTGCAAAAGCAAGTCCAATAGTACCAACCCCACAATAAGCATCAATAAGATGTTCAGCCTTATCCACATCCAAAGCTTCAACAGCCTGACCATAGAGTACCTCTGTTTGTTGAGGATTCAACTGGTAAAATGCACGAGGAGAGAGAGCGAAGTTATAGTCCAGTACCTCTTCTTGAATAGTGTCTTGTCCCCAAAGAATTTCCGTCTCTTGACCATAAATCTCACTGGATTTCGAATAATTATAATTGACAGCAATTGTTACGATTTCTGGAAAACTTTCCGTCAATTCCTTAACTAATTTTGTGAAAGAAACTGATTTAGAGGTTACAAAAATTAACTGGACCTGATTTGAACCCAAAGCACGTCGTATCATAACAGTACGAATTCCAGCAATTTTGCGCTCATTATAAATTGGTAACTTGTATTTATCTAACAATTTTGTCACCTTATTCATTATAGCTTGAGTTAGCTCATCCTGAACTAGGCAATCATCAATATTAATGAGGCGATGACTCCCTTCTGCAAATAAGCCAGATTTAACTGAGCCACCATAAGAACGGGTTTGAAATTGTAGTTTAGCTCGGTAATGTTGTGGTTGCTCCATACCTATTGTTGGACGAATGTCATATGACTCAAAATTAGCCGGTTTAAACTTCTTCAATGCTTGTCCTAACAAGTCAGTTTTAAACTCTAATTGCTTATCATAACGAAGATGCATTAACTGGCAACCACCACAGTCTTCATAAATATTACATGCAGGTTCGACACGAAACTTAGAAGGTTTATTAATCTTTAATAATTTCGCCTGAACAAAGTTTCTCTTAACAGAAACAATCTGACAGAACACCTCTTCACCCTTCAAAGCCCCTGGTACAAAAACTAGAGTTTTCTTATAAAAACCAATGCCTTCGCCATTGATTCCCATGCGTTTTATCTTAAGCGGGATACGCTGTTTCACTTGTAAATTCATACTACCATTCTAACATTTTGATATAATAATAACTATGAAAATCACAAAAATCGAGAAGAAAAAGAGACTTTATCTCCTTGAGATAGACAAAAAAGAGAGTCTCTACGTTACAGAAGATACCATCGTTAAATACATGTTGACTAAAGAAATGATACTGGACAAAGATCAACTAGAGGATATTAAATCCTTTGCTCAGTTCTCACATGGTAAAAACCTAGCTCTCTATTTTATTTCATTTAAACAACGTACTGAGAAAGAGGTAAAAGATTACCTTTTTAAACATGAAATAAACCCTCATATAATTCCAAAAATTATTGATAATCTAAAAAAAGATCATTGGATTGATGATTACAAACTCCTAGAAAGTCTAGCTCAACAAAATCTGAATTCAGGTGATAAAGGGGCCTATGTGCTGAAGCAAAAATGGCTTCAAAAAGGTTGTAACAAACAAATCATTGACGATGTTTTAAGCCAATTTGATTTCTCAGAAATAGCCATTAAAGTAGCTTCAAAACTGTTACGAAAATATCAGGGAAAACTACCATCAAAAGCCCTAAAAGATAAATTAACTCAAAGCCTTATCAATAAAGGTTTTTCATTCCAAGAAAGTAAACTAGCAATCGATCATCTAGAACTTGAAGCAGATGAAGAAAATGAGCAAGCTCTCCTTTATAAAGAAATTGATAAGCAATATCAAAAATTTAGTAAAAAATACGACGGTTATGAGCTTAAGCAACGCTTGACACAAGCTTTAGCCCGAAAAGGTTATGACTTTGATGCGATAGCATCCGCTCTAAGAGAATATTTATAGGAATTCCCCCCTCTTTTCACAAAATTATGATACAATAGTGGAGATAACCCTTATTGTAGAAAGAGGACGCCATGAAATTACCAAAAGAAGGCGACTTTATCACAATTCAAAGTTATAAGCATGATGGTAGTTTGCACCGTACTTGGCGCGATACTATGGTACTAAAGACAACTGAGAATGCTGTTATTGGCGTTAACGACCACACCCTCGTGACTGAAGCAGACGGAAGACGATGGGTAACACGTGAACCTGCTATTGTTTATTTCCACAAAAAATACTGGTTTAATATTATAGCCATGATTAGGGATAACGGCATTTCCTACTACTGCAATTTAGCTAGTCCATATATTTTGGACCAAGAAGCACTAAAATATATTGACTACGACCTAGATGTCAAAGTCTTCGCTGATGGTGAAAAAAAATTGCTAGATGTAGATGAGTATGAAACACATAAAAAAGAAATGCATTACTCTCCTGATATTGACTATATCTTAAAGGAACATGTTAAAATCTTAGTAGATTGGATTAACAATGGTAAGGGGCCATTTTCACAATCTTATGTTAACATCTGGTACAAACGTTATCTTGAACTAAGGAATCGTTAAAGTTGTCATAAAAAAGACTAGTAATAATACTAGTCTTTTTTTGCACTAAAAACTAATGCTTCGGAATCTAAGTCCATATTCAAAAGATAACGCCCTTCTTCTACTTGAACAAGATACCCTAATAATACTAAAGCATCGACAAAAATATTCCTCCTCTTTTGAAGTACATATTGCTTCCTTACGTACTTTAAAAGAAAAGTCGTAACATGTTTCAAAAAGTATTCAGGATTAACATCCCCTAATATGTCATATAATCTATTCTGCTCTTCAGATAATGGTAGATTTTCTCTTAATTTATAGAAATAGTTTGAAATCGTAAGTTCGTCTCTCGTGATACCCGTTTGTTCGATAATGACAACATCATTAGTAGAATTAGATATCTCAGTAACAAAACTACGATTTAATAGTTCTAAATAACAAGAAGAATCATCATTAATAAAAAAATGCTGGTCTAAGTCAATTTTAGAAGAATCCGACACAAGACTAATTAATAAACGGTAACGTTTCTCAAATCGTTCAATATAGCCTACTTTTACAAACTCCTCAATTAATTTATCTATATTCTTTTGAAAAGGGAACTGCCTTTTTATTGCTCTCAGGGTCACAGGCTGATTAAGATATAGATAATTCACTATTTCCATAAAAAAAGCTTGCTTACATAGTTTGTTTGGGTTAAATTGTATTATCATAAGAAGTATTATACCATTAATCAGACCACCAAAAAAAGGCCTGACGGCCTAATTTTATGCATTAAAGCTTTCAGTCAACTGTGGTACTACTTGTTTCTTACGAGAAACAGCACCTTCAAGGAAAGCATGATTATTTTCTAAAACAAAATCAAAGGCATTTTCAACATTATCAGTATTTGAACCAAGTGCAAGAATTTCTGAATTTGAATTAAGGATATCAGTAATCATTAAGACAAAGTCAGAGTATCCATTATTTTTAATTGAGTTATTAATAGCTTCTTCGATTTCCTCTTGACGAGAAAGAACATCAGAAATATCAACTGTATTAACTTGAGCAACACGAACTTGATTACCATTCAATTCAAAAGTTTTGGCATCAATATCAATAAGTTCTTCAGCAGATTTTGAAGAAAGATTAGTACCAGCTTTAAGCATTGCAAGACCATATTCTTCTAGATTAACACCAGCAATTTCTGCAAGTTCAGCTGCAACTGCAGGATCTGAAGCATGTGTAGTTGGAGATTTAAGAAGAAGAGTATCAGAAATCAAACCTGACAAAAGCAAACCAGCAACTTCCTTAGGAACTTCAATATTGTTTTCTTTAAACATACGATAAACAATTGAAGATGCAGATCCAACAGGTTCCAATCTCATCATTAATGGATTAGCAGTTTCAAAATTAGCCACACGGTGATGGTCGACTACCTCAATAACTTCAACGTCCTTAATATCTGAAATAGATTGTTGAAACTCATTATGGTCTGTAAGAATAACTTGATTAACTCCCTCTGATTGAGCAGACTCAACCACTCGTGGTGCTTCAACACCAAAATAATCAAGAACAAAAGCAGTTTCCTCGTTAGGAGTACCCAAAGCAACAGCTTCAGCATCAACACCAAGTTGACGTTTCAAATAAGCATATCCATAAGAAGACCCGATTGCATCAGAATCAGGGTTTTGATGACCAAAAACAAAAACTTTAGACATAAATTCACCTCAAAATAGTATTATAAGCTATTATAACATATAAAAAAAAGAAACAAAATAAAAAGAGTAACCTAAGTTACTCGAAATATAGTCCGTACGGGATTCGAACCCGTGTTACCGCCGTGAAAAGGCGGTGTCTTAACCCCTTGACCAACGGACCATCTTTATGCCGGCTACATGACTTGAACACGCGACCCTCTGATTACAAATCAGATGCTCTACCAACTGAGCTAAGCCGGCTAACTTTTCTAATGCGGGTGAAGGGACTTGAACCCCCACGCCGTTAAGCGCCAGATCCTAAATCTGGTGCGTCTGCCAATTCCGCCACACCCGCATATATGACCCGTACTGGGCTCGAACCAGTGACCCATTGATTAAAAGTCAATTGCTCTACCAACTGAGCTAACGAGTCTCAAATATTTCTACTTGACGGTCCCGACGGGAATCGAACCCGCGATCTTCGCCGTGACAGGGCGACGTGATAACCGCTACACCACGGGACCTATGGGAGTTAACGGGATCGAACCGCTGACCCTCTGCTTGTAAGGCAGATGCTCTCCCAGCTGAGCTAAACTCCCTATGCGCTAAGCGACTACCATATCTAACAGGGGGCAACCCCCAACTACATCAGGCGTACTAGGGCTTAACTTCTGTGTTCGGCATGGGAACAGGTGTATCTCCTAGGCTATCGTCACTTAACTCTGAGTATTCTCAACTCAAAATTGAATATCTATACTATATCAAGAAACCAAATCGTTGTCAATATGTCTCAGTTACTTTCTTTGGATAAGTCCTCGAGCTATTAGTATTAGTCCGCTACATGTGTCACCACACTTCCACTTCTAACCTATCAACCTGATCATCTCTCAGGGCTCTTACTGATATAAAATCATGGGAAATCTCATCTTGAGGTGGGCTTCACACTTAGATGCTTTCAGCGTTTATCCCTTCCCTACATAGCTACCCAGCGATGCTCTTGGCAGAACAACTGGTACACCAGCGGTAAGTCCACTCTGGTCCTCTCGTACTAGGAGCAGATCCTCTCAAATTTCCTACGCCCGCGACGGATAGGGACCGAACTGTCTCACGACGTTCTGAACCCAGCTCGCGTGCCGCTTTAATGGGCGAACAGCCCAACCCTTGGGACCGACTACAGCCCCAGGATGCGACGAGCCGACATCGAGGTGCCAAACCTCCCCGTCGATGTGAACTCTTGGGGGAGATAAGCCTGTTATCCCCAGGGTAGCTTTTATCCGTTGAGCGATGGCCCTTCCATGCGGAACCACCGGATCACTAAGCCCGACTTTCGTCCCTGCTCGAGTTGTAGCTCTCGCAGTCAAGCTCCCTTATACCTTTACACTCTGCGAATGATTTCCAACCATTCTGAGGGAACCTTTGGGCGCCTCCGTTACCTTTTAGGAGGCGACCGCCCCAGTCAAACTGCCCGTCAGACACTGTCTCCGATAGGGATAACCTATCTGGGTTAGAGTAGCCATAACACAAGGGTAGTATCCCAACAACGCCTCACTCGAAACTGGCGTCCCGAGGTCATAGGCTCCTACCTATCCTGTACATGTGGTACAGATACTCAATATCAAACTGCAGTAAAGCTCCATGGGGTCTTTCCGTCCTGTCGCGGGTAACCTGCATCTTCACAGGTACTAAAATTTCACCGAGTCTCTCGTTGAGACAGTGCCCAAATCATTACGCCTTTCGTGCGGGTCGGAACTTACCCGACAAGGAATTTCGCTACCTTAGGACCGTTATAGTTACGGCCGCCGTTTACTGGGGCTTCAATTCATACCTTCGCTATTGCTAAGCACTCCTCTTAACCTTCCAGCACCGGGCAGGCGTCACCCCCTATACATCATCTTACGATTTAGCAGAGAGCTGTGTTTTTGATAAACAGTTGCTTGGGCCTATTCACTGCGGCTGACCATAAGTCAGCGCCCCTTCTCCCGAAGTTACGGGGCCATTTTGCCGAGTTCCTTAACGAGAGTTCTCTCGCTCACCTGAGGCTACTCGCCTCGACTACCTGTGTCGGTTTGCGGTACGGGTAGAGTATAATTAACGCTAGAAGCTTTTCTCGGCAGTGTGACATCACTAACTTCGCTACTAAACTTCGCTCCCCATCACAGCTCAATGTTATAGATATAAGCATTTGACTCATATCACACCTCACTGCTTGGCCAGACACTTCCAATCGTCTGGTTTAGTTAGCCTACTGCGTCCCTCCATCACTATATACTCTAGTACAGGAATATCAACCTGTTGTCCATCGGATACACCTTTCGGTCTCTCCTTAGGTCCCGACTAACCCAGGGCGGACGAGCCTTCCCCTGGAAACCTTAGTCTTACGGTGGACAGGATTCTCACCTGTCTTTCGCTACTCATACCGGCATTCTCACTTCTATGCGCTCCAGCACTCCTCACGGTACACCTTCTTCGCACATAGAACGCTCTCCTACCATACCTATAAAGGTATCCACAGCTTCGGTAATATGTTTTAGCCCCGGTACATTTTCGGCGCAGGGTCACTCGACTAGTGAGCTATTACGCACTCTTTGAATGAATAGCTGCTTCTAAGCTAACATCCTAGTTGTCTGTGCAACCCCACATCCTTTTCCACTTAACATATATTTTGGGACCTTAGCTGGTGGTCTGGGCTGTTTCCCTTTCGACTACGGATCTTAGCACTCGCAGTCTGACTGCCGATTATATCTCGTTGGCATTCGGAGTTTATCTGAGATTGGTAATCCGGGATGGACCCCTCACCCAAACAGTGCTCTACCTCCAAGAGACTTAACATCGACGCTAGCCCTAAAGCTATTTCGGAGAGAACCAGCTATCTCCAAGTTCGTTTGGAATTTCTCCGCTACCCACAAGTCATCCAAGCACTTTTCAACGTGCCCTGGTTCGGTCCTCCAGTGAGTTTTACCTCACCTTCAACCTGCTCATGGGTAGGTCACATGGTTTCGGGTCTACGACATGATACTAATGCGCCCTATTAAGACTCGGTTTCCCTACGGCTCCGTCTCTTCAACTTAACCTCGCATCATATCGTAACTCGCCGGTTCATTCTACAAAAGGCACGCTCTCACCCATTAACGGGCTCGAACTTGTTGTAGGCACACGGTTTCAGGTTCTATTTCACTCCCCTCCCGGGGTGCTTTTCACCTTTCCCTCACGGTACTGGTTCACTATCGGTCACTAGAGAGTATTTAGGGTTGGGAGATGGTCCTCCCAGATTCCGACGAGATTTCTCGTGTCTCGCCGTACTCAGGATACTGCTAGGTATAAAGACTATTTCGAATACGAGGCTATTACTCTCTTTGGCCTACCTTCCCAGGTAGTTCTTCTATAATCTTTAAGTCCACGTTGCAGTCCTACAACCCCGAAGAGTAAACTCTTCGGTTTGCCCTCTTGCCGTTTCGCTCGCCGCTACTAAGGCAATCGCTTTTGCTTTCTCTTCCTGCAGCTACTTAGATGTTTCAGTTCACTGCGTCTTCCTCTACATTACCTTAACAGTAATGAGTGACAGGCATTACCTGCCGGGTTCCCCCATTCGGACATCTCTGGATCATTGCTCACTTACAGCTCCCCAAAGCATTTCGTCGTTAGTCACGTCCTTCATCGGCTTCTAGTGCCAAGGCATCCACCGTGCGCCCTTATTAACTTAACCTTATTTTGGTCTTTCGACCTAACTCATTAAATATTCACAGCGTTTCGGTTTATTTTCTTGTTACTATCTATATGTATTTAATTACATATGGAATTTGATATAGATATTCAATTTTCAATGGACAATACTTGAATCTTTCGATTCAATGGAGCCTAGCGGGATCGAACCGCTGACCTCCTGCGTGCAAAGCAGGCGCTCTCCCAGCTGAGCTAAGGCCCCACAAGACCTCTCAAAACTAAATAAGAAACTCAAGTACATTCCGTTTTTCCTTAGAAAGGAGGTGATCCAGCCGCACCTTCCGATACGGCTACCTTGTTACGACTTCACCCCAATCATCTATCCCACCTTAGGCGGCTGGTTCCAAAAGGTTACCTCACCGACTTCGGGTGTTACAAACTCTCGTGGTGTGACGGGCGGTGTGTACAAGGCCCGGGAACGTATTCACCGCGGCGTGCTGATCCGCGATTACTAGCGATTCCGACTTCATGTAGGCGAGTTGCAGCCTACAATCCGAACTGAGATTGGCTTTAAGAGATTAGCTTGCCGTCACCGACTCGCAACTCGTTGTACCAACCATTGTAGCACGTGTGTAGCCCAGGTCATAAGGGGCATGATGATTTGACGTCATCCCCACCTTCCTCCGGTTTATTACCGGCAGTCTCGCTAGAGTGCCCAACTGAATGATGGCAACTAACAATAGGGGTTGCGCTCGTTGCGGGACTTAACCCAACATCTCACGACACGAGCTGACGACAACCATGCACCACCTGTCACCGATGTACCGAAGTAACTTTCTATCTCTAGAAATAGCATCGGGATGTCAAGACCTGGTAAGGTTCTTCGCGTTGCTTCGAATTAAACCACATGCTCCACCGCTTGTGCGGGCCCCCGTCAATTCCTTTGAGTTTCAACCTTGCGGTCGTACTCCCCAGGCGGAGTGCTTAATGCGTTAGCTGCGGCACTGAATCCCGGAAAGGATCCAACACCTAGCACTCATCGTTTACGGCGTGGACTACCAGGGTATCTAATCCTGTTCGCTCCCCACGCTTTCGAGCCTCAGCGTCAGTTACAGACCAGAGAGCCGCTTTCGCCACCGGTGTTCCTCCATATATCTACGCATTTCACCGCTACACATGGAATTCCACTCTCCCCTTCTGCACTCAAGTTTGACAGTTTCCAAAGCGAACTATGGTTGAGCCACAGCCTTTAACTTCAGACTTATCAAACCGCCTGCGCTCGCTTTACGCCCAATAAATCCGGACAACGCTCGGGACCTACGTATTACCGCGGCTGCTGGCACGTAGTTAGCCGTCCCTTTCTGGTAAGCTACCGTCACAGTGTGAACTTTCCACTCTCACACTCGTTCTTGACTTACAACAGAGCTTTACGATCCGAAAACCTTCTTCACTCACGCGGCGTTGCTCGGTCAGGGTTGCCCCCATTGCCGAAGATTCCCTACTGCTGCCTCCCGTAGGAGTCTGGGCCGTGTCTCAGTCCCAGTGTGGCCGATCACCCTCTCAGGTCGGCTATGTATCGTCGCCTAGGTGAGCCGTTACCTCACCTACTAGCTAATACAACGCAGGTCCATCTTGTAGTGGAGCAATTGCCCCTTTCAAATAAATGACATGTGTCATCCATTGTTATGCGGTATTAGCTATCGTTTCCAATAGTTATCCCCCGCTACAAGGCAGGTTACCTACGCGTTACTCACCCGTTCGCAACTCATCCAAGAAGAGCAAGCTCCTCTCTTCAGCGTTCTACTTGCATGTATTAGGCACGCCGCCAGCGTTCGTCCTGAGCCAGGATCAAACTCTCATTAAAAAATTTAATAATTGTTCGAGCGTTAACTCATTACCGTCGTCTGACGATTTATTCTTGTAAATTGACAGGTTATAATTCTTCTATCATAACCCTGCACTTGGTTTCTTATTCAGTTCTCAAAGGTCTTTGTCTCTCTTAAGACAACTTCTATATTCTAGCAAATCTAGAATACCTTGTCAACACTTTTTTGAAGTTTTTTTACTTCTCGTGTCTGCTATCTCTCGCGAAACAGCTTATTTATAATATCATCTCTGGCCTGTCTTGTCAATAACTTTTTTAAAGTTTTGGAACCTTTTCAAGTTTGTGGCAAGTCAGTTAAGACAACTTTTATATCTTAACACCCAAATAAATGCTTGTCAATAGGTTTTTTCAAAAAATAAAGGAAGCATGTCTCTCAACCTACTTCCCTTCTTTTTTAATTATTTAGCTTCAATCAAACCGTAGTTACCGTCTTCTCGTTTGTAAAGAACATTAGTTGTATGATCCTCGCTATCAGTATAGATAAAGAAGTCATGACCCAACAATTCCATTTGAAGGATAGCTTCTTCAACATCCATTGGTTTCAACTCAATGTTTTTAGTTCTTACAACTTCAACAGCTGGTGCTTCTTCAACTTGTTCGTTATTAAAATCAGCTGAGAATACTTCTCTTGTTGGAACTTTTTCACGATGCTTACGTGCAATTTTTGTTTTGTTTTTACGGATTTGTCTTTCAATCTTATCAACCACTAGGTCAATAGAACCATACATATCTTGCGAAACATCTTCTGCTCTTAGTGTTACAGAACCTGTTGGAATAGTAACCTCTACTTTAGCTGTCTTTTCGCGATAAACCTTAAGATTTACACGTGCATTCAATTCTTGGTCTTCGTTGAAGTATTTTTCAACTTTGCTAAGTTTACTTTCAACATAGTCACGAAGTGCTTCAGTTACTTCGATGTTTTCGCCACGGATACTATATTTAATCATAAAAGACCTCTTTCTCGCTTGTTAGCGTTTTCTTTATCTATATTATATCCTTTTCATGAAAATTTGCAAGGATTTTTATTATCTAGCTAGTGAAAAGGTCAAAACTTCTTTAATACCAATAGCTTCTAATAGTTGAACCATCTGATATAAAGTAGATCCTGTTGTATAGATATCATCCACTATAATAATCTTATCTGGTACATCTATACCTTTCTTGAGACAGAAGGCATTATCTTGACTTAAACGCTCCTCACGTGTTTTCGATGATTGCTTCTCAATATCTCTTTTCTCAAAGATATCCTGATAGGGAATTCCCTCTATTAATCCCTCAACTTGGTTGAATCCTCTTTCTACCAGGCGTTCTTCTGATAATGGGACTGGCACTATGGCGTAACCTTTTTTAAAAAATGGTTTTAAGTTATTTCTTATATCTTTTTGAAATATTTTTCTAAGACAATAGTCTCCCATAAATTTATAGCGGCTAAAATAATCTTTCATGTTTTCTTCATAACGATAAATGGCAAGGTGCTTAGGAATATAGCCTTTTTTCATCCAAAGTTTACAATCAATACAGGTATCTCTATGTAACTCCTTATTACAATTTTGACATCTTTCTTTTGAAAGTTTTTTAAACTGATTTTTACAAGATACGCAGGAGTACTCTTCTCTTTGGTTAAACGTAATCAGGTCTCTTAATTTTGGCACTGATTCAATCCAGTCATTACATAGTAGACACTTCATTGTTAAATCCTCCTTTTTTATTCATAACTTTTATTTCTTCTCGGCAACGAAGCATTGATTTGGATAGTCCTTCATGAAAGAAATAAAGCTTCCCTGTCGGTCTATCTGGAGATCTTCCAACTCGACCTCCTATCTGAATAAGACTCGAACTAGTGTATAAGTGATGATTTGCCATACAAACAAAAACATCTACTTGTGGAAAGGTTACACCACGTTCAAGGATAGTTGTTGTCACTAAGATGGATAACTCTTTTTCCCGGAACTGCTCTACGGTAGCTGAACGCTCCTCACTTTTTGAGGAAACAAAGCCCATTTTTTCATCTGGAAGATAGTTTTGTAGAATGCTAGTGAACTTTTCACCTATCGCTATATTTGGAAAAAAGATTAATAGAGGGAATTTGGATTTACGTTGCTTTTTAATCTGATAAACAAGAGGTCTTGGAAGCTTGCCTCTCATTAGAGATTTTTGTAGTCTTCCCTGCCAAAAGAATTTGGGAAGTACTAAAGGATTTCCATGGAAACGTCTAGCAAGGTGATGCTTTTCTAAAGCTCCAAGTCGAACTTGCTCCTCTAAAGATAATGTAGAAGTCGCTGTTAAATAAATATATCGACCAGTTTCCTTCTTTGCCTGCTCCACAGCATGATTTAACATGACATTTCCTACAAAAGGGAATGCATCAACCTCATCAACGATAACTAGGTCAAAGTTCTGGTAAAACTTTAGTAGTTGATGGGTGGTAGCTATTACAAGCGGACTTCCATCATATGGTTCACTCTCAGCATGAAGCAAAGAAATACTACAAGTAAAATCCCCCTGCATACGAAGAAATAACTCTCGACAAACATCAACCCGAGGACTTGCAATAGCTACACGACCTTTATTTTCAAGAACATAGGCAACGATTTTATAAATCATCTCGGTCTTACCAGCACCGGTCACAGCATGTACGAGACTGTCTTTCTGTTTTTGATATGTTACTAAAAGATTCTCTGAGACCTCAGCTTGATAGGGAGTCAGTTCTCCCAACCACTTCAAAACAGGAAATTCAATTTCAGATGTTTTCGAAGGAAAATAATAAAGTTCTTTTCCTTCTTGATTTCTGCCAAAGACAATACACGCTCTGCAATAATACTGACCTTCCGGTAATTGCCAATCTTCCTCTATCTGACTGTAACATCTTTTACATCTAATTTGTTTATCGACCTTTATCATACTTTCTAATGTTGATGCCTCTGAGTGATAGTCCACTGGCAATTGTTCTTTCGTAAATAGTCGTCCATAATATTCTTTAGGTACCATATCTTTCTATTCGAAAATATGTTTGATTTCATCTTTTTATGATAAAATTTTTTTATGGATTACAAAACTATTGCCAACGATGGAATCGTTGAAGAAGAAATAAAAAAATCTCGTTTTATTTGTCACTTGAAACGTATTAGCAGTGAGGAAGAAGGGCGAGAGTTTATCGCTCAGATTAAGAAAGAGCATCACAAGGCTAATCATTCTTGCTCTGCAATGATTGTTGGAGATGATGGTCAAATTAAGCGTTCGAGTGATGATGGCGAACCTTCTGGAACAGCTGGTGTGCCTATGCTTACTGTTCTAGAAAAACAAGGACTTACAAATGTCGTAGCTGTTGTGACTCGTTATTTTGGAGGAATCAAACTTGGGGCAGGTGGTCTTATCCGCGCTTACTCTGGTAGCGTTGCCCATGCTATTGAAGAAATTGGTCGGGTAGAAGTCAAGGAATTAACAGGACTAACCGTAGAGTTAACCTACTCTCAATACCAAGTCTTCTCCAACTTCCTTGAAAAAGAAGAACTCCTAGAATTTGATACAACTTTCTTATCAGATGTTTCTACTACTTTATTTGTCGAAGAATCTGAGATTGAAAGACTCGGTCAGGAACTAACTGAGTTCTACCAGGGGAAAGTTAATTATGAAAAATCTGGAAAGAAAATCGTTGAAATTCCTATCTGATAGTCAAACGTTATCACAGTGATAAAGAAGATGTATTTTACAAGTTGAGCCCACCGTCGTATACTTAAAACCATCAATCAAAGATTAAGAGGATTTTAAATATGACAATTTACAACTCAATCACTGAACTTGTTGGAAAAACACCTGTTATTAAACTTAACTCTATTGTTCCAGAAGGATCAGCAGATGTTTACGTTAAACTTGAAGCCTTTAACCCTGGTTCTTCAGTAAAAGACCGTATTGCTCTTCGTATGATTGAAGATGCTGAAAAAGCTGGTACGATTAAACCTGGTGATACCATTGTTGAACCAACTTCAGGTAACACTGGTATCGGTCTCGCTTGGGTTGGGGCTGCTAAGGGCTATAAAGTTGTTATCGTAATGCCTGACACAATGAGTGTTGAACGTCGTAAAATCATCCAAGCTTATGGAGCTGAACTTGTATTGACTCCTGGTAGCGAAGGAATGAAGGGTGCGATTGCTAAGGCTAAAGAAGTTGCTGCTGAACGCAACGGTTGGGTACCACTTCAATTCGCCAACCCATCAAACCCAGCTGTCCACGCGGCTACAACTGGTCAAGAAATTCTTGAAGATTTTGGTGCAGAAGGTTTGGATGCCTTTGTTGCTGGTATCGGTACTGGTGGTACTATTTCAGGTGTTTCAAAAACCCTTAAGGCTGCTAATCCAAATATCAAGGTTTATGGTATTGAAGCTGACGAATCTGCCGTCTTGAATGGTGATAAACCAGGACCACACAAAATTCAAGGTATCTCAACTGGTTTCATTCCTGACACATTGGATACAAAATCATATGACAGTGTTGTGCGTATTCCTTCTGATGAAGCTATCGCAACATCACGTACATTGGGTAGCCAAGAAGGTTTCCTAGCTGGTATCTCATCAGGTGCTGCTATTGCTGCCGCCCTTAAGGTTGCCGCTGAGCTTGGCGAAGGCAAAAAAGTCTTGACACTCTTGCCTGACAATGGTGAGCGTTACCTCTCTACAACACTTTACGATTTTCAAGACTAATAAAAAAGAAGCTGGAACATAATGTTCTAGCCTCTTTTTTATTGTATAAAGTTCAAGCCTGTAGTTCATTAATTACTAGAAATAGCAAGGGTTATAATCTCATTTCCACTGAACTGTTCCTACAAACTTTCTATTTTTTAAGATAACTAAAGTCTTAAGAATTTAGTTTGTTTCATCCTTTTTATTAGTCTAACTCTTTTGCTTCTGTTTCTGCAATTTCAGTAACTGTAAATCCTGCTTCTACAAAAACCTTCTTGAGTTGATCAATTCCAATCTCTCCTTCAACTTGGAGTTCGACACGAAGTACAGTTTCATTTTTAGGTGCAACAATTGTACGTTCGATGTTGAGATTCTCACTAGCGATAAGGTTCGCAATTTTTTCCAAAACACGTGGAGTATCTGGAACTTCCAACCCAATACGAATTCCCGCTTGACCATAACCAGAAATTTCTAAGAAAGCACGAAAGACATCTTTATCTGTGATAATTCCTGAAATTTGGTCATTGTCCACAACTGGAAGAACTCCAACCTTATTTTGAAGCATGATATAGATTGCATCCTCAAGGCTAGCATACTTGGAAACAGTGAGGACATTCTTAATCATGATATCTCCTACCTTTGTCTTATTAAGGAGATAGTTCATTTCATAAATTGACAAGCTTGTTGCTTTTGATGGTGAAGCCTCCGCCATTGTACCTTCTGTAATAAGCCCAACAAGTTTATCGTGTTCAATTACCGGCAAACGACGCAACCCTTTATCACGCATAATATCTGCAGCTGCTGCAACTGTTGTTTCTGGTGAGATATAAACCACACGTTTCGTCATAAAATCTTTTACTGCCATATTTCATTTTCCTCCGAATGATTTCTTACTTGTATTATACCACACAAATTGTAACCGATTGCAATATTTTACTGAAAAATTAGTATTTTACAATCAGTATGAGACGATAGAAAAACGCCCTTGGGCGCTTTTTCTTATCCTCCAAGATAGGCTTTACGAACTTCATCTGATGCAAGAAGTTCTTCACCAGTACCTGAAAGAACCACTTTACCAGTTTCAAGAACGTAACCACGGTCTGCAATTGACAAAGCCTTATTGGCATTTTGCTCGATCAAAAGAACGGTAGTCCCTTGTGCCTTAATATCTTCGATAATATCAAAAATTTCCTGAATAAAGATTGGAGCAAGTCCCATTGAAGGCTCATCCAAAAGCAAAAGTTTTGGACGACTCATAAGGGCACGGCCCATTGCAAGCATTTGTTGTTCACCACCAGAAAGTGTCGCTGCATCTTGATTCTTACGTTCTTCTAGGCGCGGGAAACGTTGGAAGACTTTTTTCAAGAGAGCTGCGTTCTCTTCTTTATTTGTATGAAGGAAAGCTCCCATTTCAAGATTTTCCATTACGGTTAATCCTGCAAATACATGACGTCCCTCAGGTACTTGAGCTAAACCTTCAGCAACAATCTTACGTGCAGGTGTTTTATGGATATCATTTTCGAGATAAGAAATGGTTCCCTCAGTTGGACGAACAAGACCTGAGATTGTACGAAGAATTGATGTCTTACCTGCACCGTTAGCACCGATTAGAGTTACAACTTCACCTTCATTAACTTCAAAGCTGACGTTTTTAACAGCTTCAATAGATCCATATTTAATTGAGAGATTTTCAACTTTCAACATAGCCATTATGCTTCACCTCCCAAGTAAGCTTCAATAACGCGTTTGTTATTCTTAATTTCATCAGGTGTTCCTTCTGCAATCAAGCGTCCGTATTCCAAAACATAGATACGCTCAGTAACATCCATGACCAAACTCATATCATGTTCAATCAAGATGATTGTAATACCGAAGTCTTTTTGAATTTGACGAATATGAGCAGTCAATTCAGCTGTTTCTTGTGGGTTCATACCCGCAGCTGGTTCATCAAGGAAAAGGATTTTTGGTTCTGTTGCAAGCGCACGAACAATTTCCAAATGACGTTGTTGTCCGTAAGCCAAGTTTTTCGCAAGTGTATCTGCCTCTCCATCCAAGTTGAAGATAGCCAAGAGTTTCATAGCTTTTGCTTTTAACTCTTCCTCACTTGAATAGTACTTAGGCAAACGCAAAAGAGATGCAAAGAAATTTGAAGGTTGCTTATTTGACAAACCAACAAGAACATTTTCAAGCACAGTCATGTCTTTGAAAAGACGGATATTTTGGAAAGTACGTGACAAACCGAGTGAAGCGATTTTATAAGGTGCTTTACCATTTAGGACTGTACCATCAAGTGTAACCGTTCCTTCACTTGGCTCATAGACGCCTGTCAAAAGGTTGAACAAGGTTGTTTTACCAGCTCCGTTTGGTCCGATAAGCCCAACCAACTCACCTTCATTGAGTTCCATTGAAACATCACCAACGGCAGTCAAACCACCGAAGTTTTTAGTTAGATTTTTAACTTCAAGAAGTGCCATTTTTATTTGCCCTCCTTAGATTTATTGAAGAATTTTGAGAGATAGAGTTCTTTTGTTCCAAGAAGTCCACCTGGACGGAAGAGCATTACAAGAATCAAAGCCAAGGCGTAAATAATCATACGAAGGTTTGAAACATTTTGGAGGAACATGTTGATAATACCAAGAACAACAGCGGCAATGATAGTACCTGTGATAGATCCAAGACCACCAAGAACGGCAATGATAAGGTAATCAATTGATTTCATGATAGTGAAGTCTTTTGGCACGACTGTACCAATGTAGCTGACATAAAGTGAGCCAGCAATCGCTGAAATCATGGCACCGATAACAAAGATAAGAACCTTCATTTTTGTGACATTAACACCCATTGACTCAGCAGCAATTTCATCTTCACGAAGAGTGATTGCTTGACGTCCAGTTGCTGAACGTAAGAAATTAAGCACCAAAATTGTAATGATTACCACAAAGAAATAAATCACAGGCCAACTAGTATAAGGAAGGATACCTGTCAAACCAGCGGCACCATTGGTCAATTCACCACCATTAACGATAATGATACGGATGATTTCAGCCATACCAAGAGTTGCAATGGCAAGGTAGTCACCTTTCAAACGAAGGGTAGGTAGACCAAAGATAAGGGCAACAATAGCTGCGATGATGACACCGACAACCATTGAGAGGTAGAAACCGTCATATGTTGGCATCATACCAGTGATGATAGCTGATGAATAGGCACCAATTGCCATGAAACCAGCTTGCCCAAGTGTAAATTGCCCTGAGAAACCAAGAACCAAGTTAGTACCAAGTCCCATAAGGATTGAGATTCCAATCCCCATTAAGATTTGGATGTAGTAAAGGTTCATGATACCTGAAAGTTCAAGAGCTTTCAAGATAAGGAAGAGCCCAATGATAAGACCAAACCAAATAAGGTTTACTTTTAGATTTTTCTTCATGTCTTACACCTTCTCTTTCACATTTTTACCGAGGATACCCGCTGGGCGAACCAAAAGGATAACAATCAAGACACCATAAACGATGGCATCACGGTAACTTGACAAACCAATTGCAGTTGATAATGTCTCCAAAATACCGATAACAAATCCACCAAGTGCTGCACCAGGGATAATACCGATACCACCAAGAACAGCGGCAACAAAGGCTTTAATACCTGGCGTCATACCCATAAGAGGTTCGATAGAGTTATAGTAAAGACCAATAAGGACACCCGCTGCCCCTGCTAGTGATGATCCAAGAGCAAAAGTGAAGCTAATAGTGTTATTAACATTAATACCCATCAATTCAGCGGCATCACTGTCTACAGATACGGCACGCATAGCTTTACCCATCTTAGTCTTTTTAACAATCAATTGAAGAGCAACCATAAGCACAAGCGCAACTACCAAGATAAGCAATTGCACATTTGTTACAGAGATTGATCCAAGATGATAAGTCTCAATTGCAATCTTTTGAGGGAATGAACGTGTATCTGCCCCTACAAATAGAACCATGATGTACTCAAGGAAGAATGAGACACCGATAGCTGTAATCAAGGCAGAAATACGTGTCGAATTACGGAGCGGGCGATAAGCCAAGAACTCAATAACAACCCCTAAAATCGCACAGACAAGCATAGCAAAGACAAGGGCAACCCAGAAATTCATTCCAAGGCTATTAATCGCATAGTAACCAACGAAGGCACCCATCATATAGATGTCTCCATGGGCAAAGTTAATCAATTTGATAATCCCATAAACCATGGTATATCCAAGGGCAAGTAGGGCATAGATACTACCCAAGATAATACCATTGACTAGTTGTTGGGGAAGTTGTTCAAAAAACATATATAACCAAACTTTCTAGTTCATTTTCAGTATAGATAACAGATTATTTTTCAATTTCAACGGCTTCCGCTGAAACTTCTTCACCATTATCTCTTTTAACCATAAGAGCTGCTTTAATAGGGTTATGATCCTTATCAATCGTCATTTTACCAGTAACCCCGACAAAGTTTTTCAAATGTGCTAAGTTATCAGCAATATCAACTGATGTTTTCGCATCTTTAGATGCTTCTGCAATCATATAAACTGAATCGTACGCTAGAGCAGCAAACATATTTGGTTCAGTTTTGTAAGCTTTTTTATATGCTTCGATGAATCCTGATGCTTTGTCAGAAAGAGAAACATTTGTTGAATACCCTGATACATAGTAGACGTTTGACGCATTTTTTTTACCTGCAAGCTCAGTAAATTTCGCATCACTGAATCCGTCAGGTCCTAGAATTGGTTTATCAATTCCAAGGTCACGTGCTTGTTTAGTGATAATACCAGTCTCAGTATAGTAACCAGGCATTACAATCGCATCATAATCAAGGTCTTTAAATTTAGTCAAAGCTGACTGATAGTCCTTGTCACCTGAAGCAAAGGTAGCTTCAGTAACGATTTTACCTTTATATTCACGCTTGAATTCATCCGCAATCCCCTTTGCATAATCCGAAGCATTATCATAGTAGAGAACTACTTTCTTAGCATTCAAATTATTGTAAGAATAAGCTGCCAAAACTTTACCTTGGTAGCTATCTTTAAAGGTTGTACGGAAAACAAATTTCTTAGCTCCGTTAGCATCTACCGTAAGGTCATCCTGAGTACCAGAAGGTGTCAACAAAGGAACCCCTGTTTTTTGTGATACGAGGCTAGCCGCAGCGACAGCACCTGATGTCGCTGGACCAACGATAGCATTTACATTACTCTGAATAGCCAAGTTCGTTGAAGAGGTTGAAGCTTCAGCGTTTTCAGATTTATTATCTTTTGTGACAAGCTCAAGTTTTTTGCCATCGACGCCACCAGCTTTGTTAATTTCATCAACGGCCAACTTAATACCATTTTGCTCTGCCTTACCATAGGCTGCAACGGCACCTGTCAACTCCATATTAACACCAATTTTGATGGTATCGCCAATCTTAGTACCATTGGCATTAGCAGTCACATCTGGTGACTTGCCACAGGCAACCAAGAAAATGGAAGCAAAAAAGGCTAACACAATAAGTGTGATCTTTTTAGACATAAGATTTCTCCTTAATATTTTCTTAAAAAAGTCCACCTTATAGCTTACAGAATTATCAGACAATTGTCAACTACACATAACTAAACTTTAGCCACAGTAATCGTTTCCATTACTTTAAGAATAACTCTTTGAAAATAAAAAAACTTTTCTCCTATTAAAGAGAAAAGTTCTTAAACGGTTCAGGAACTGAGGTGTCGTAGCGTTCCAGACTACCTACAAAGTCCATATCAATATCAGAATAGTAGGAAGGCAGAACTTTTTTCACTGCTTTCATTCCATCGAGCTCTTTCAAAATATCCTCAACCTTGTCCTCATCTACATAAAGGTGCACGTAACGCATCTTATAAGAATGGTAGACAACATCCCCAAACTTGGTAATTTTACGTAAGTCTCTATTGTAGTATAAATAAACAATAATGCCTTGACGCTTAATCATGACTCATTTTCTCCTTTATGTTAGTGTCTCCCTTTTTATGATGCGGTTTGTGAGGGGCAAGAGGTAGCCCAGAATCGATAAAAATCTGGTCTGAAACAGCTTGGGCAATCTCCTCACCAAGATTGGCTAAAATAGTCTGCAAATCGAACTCTGCCTGACGATAGCCAATAACCACCTCGTTCAAATCAATTTGGCGCTTCATTCGCAAAACCTGACGTTTCAACTCTCTCACATCTGGTCTAAAAGCCTCGTACTCCTTAGCAGTATCATAGCTATCCTTTAATTCCTGAAATGCAAAGAGTTGCTCTTGAAGTTCTCTGTCATTTTCGAATTTCTGGCGTTTCAAACGGTAATTTTCTACCTCAGGTAGCTTTAGAAAATACGAAACAAGACAATCTATAGCTTGATCAATAGCAAGCAACTCCTCATTGATTATTAACATGTTTTCTATTATAACACAAAAAGCCAGATGAAACGGTCCTTATACAACCGATTTGCATCTGACTTTTATTTAAGACAAGCTCAGTCTATTTTAATTGGTTATTAGCCATGATTTCATCGATAAAGCCATATTCAAGCGTTTCTTGGGCACTCATCCAATTGTCACGTTCAGCGTCTACATGAACTTTTTCAATTGGATGTCCAGAATTATCCGCCAAGATTTGCTCCAAGTTATTACGCGTTTTGAGCAAATGTTCAGCTGCGATAGCCATGTCTGTTTGTTGCGTACCACCACCAGTACCACCCATTGGTTGGTGAATCATGTACTCAGCATTTGGCAACATGAAACGTTTACCTTTGGTACCGCTTGAAGCGATAATTGTTCCCATAGATGCTGCCATCCCCATAACGATAGTCTGAACATCAGACTTGATGAAGTTCATTGTATCAACAATGGCAAGACCTGCCGAAACTGATCCACCTGGTGTATTAACATAAAGATAGATATCTTTTGTGTTGTCTTGAGCATCCAAGAACAAGAGTTGGGCGATAATTGAGTTTGCCATATTATCTTCAACAGGACCTGTTAACATGATGATACGATCCTTGAGCAAACGTGAGTAAATATCATAAGAACGCTCACCGCGCGATGTTTGTTCAATTACTACAGGAATCATATGAATCCTCCTTTTAATATTGTCTTGATGCTATTATATGATTTTAGTCAAATTAGGTCAAATAAAAAACATTATTCTTAGCACTCTTTTCAAAAGAGTGCTAAATCACTCTAAAACAATTTCACTTGAAACTTATTAATCTAGTAAAAAAAGGGAAATTTTCCCTTTTTCAACCTATTTTGTACCAAATAGACGGTCACCTGCATCTCCAAGACCTGGAACAATATAACCGTTTTCATTAAGTTTCTCATCCAAAGATGCTGTGTAAATATCGATATCTGGGTGAGCATCTTGCAATTTTTTGACACCTTCTGGTGCTGCAACCAAGCAAACAAACTTGATATTAGCTGCACCACGTTTTTTAAGTGAGTCTACTGCCAAGATTGCTGAACCACCAGTCGCAAGCATTGGATCTACTACAAAGATCTGACGTTGATCAATGTCTTCTGGTAATTTTACTAAGTACTCAACTGGCTCAAGAGTTTCCTCGTCACGATACATACCAATATGACCAACTTTAGCTGCTGGTACAAGGCTAAGGAAACCATCGACCATACCAATACCCGCACGAAGAATTGGAACAATCGCCAATTTCTTACCAGAAAGTTGTTTTTGTACAGTTTTAGTAATTGGTGTTTGAATTTCAACCTCTTCGAGAGGAAGGTCACGAGACACTTCGTAACCCATGAGCATAGCAATTTCATTAACTAGCTCACGGAAGTCCTTAGTAGAAGTATCCTCACGACGGAGGATTGAAAGTTTATGTTGAATCAGTGGATGTGAAATAACTTGAAATTTACCCATAATAGTTTCTTCCTTTGCTTTATATTCACTCCATTATATCAAAAAGGCAAAAAAAACGCTTGCTTTACTGCAAACGTTTTTGAAAAGGATTATTTTGGCTCTATAATTTCTGTAGTGGGTAAAACCACTGTAGAGATTATAGAGCTTTTTGAGTGTACACAAAAAGTCCCATAAGAACTATAATGAAAAGTGACCAAACCATCATTAGGAAGAACTTATGAGACTTATTAAGAATACCACAGAATTAATCGGAATTAAAGACCAAAATATCAAGATTTCACTTGTTTTTGAATCTGACACTCATATCGAGATTCAAGCAAAACTTGATTATCCTGCACCATCATGTCCTCACTGCCAAGGAAAGATGATCAAATATGACTTTCAAAAAACCTCTAAAATCCCTCTTCTCGAGCAAGCTGGAACTCCAACTCTACTACGTCTGAAAAAACGTCGTTTCCAGTGTAAAAATTGTAGGAGAGTCACGGTAGCTGAGACATCTATCGTTGAGAAAAACTGCCAAATCTCCAATCTAGTCCGACAAAAGGTTACACAACTCCTAACTGAGAAGGTATCACTAACGGATATTGCCAGAAGACTTCGTGTATCGACGTCCACTGTCTATCGTAAACTTGACCAGTTTACTTTCAAGGAACATTTTGACAAACTCCCAAGGGTTATGTCCTGGGATGAGTTTGGGTTCAAGAAAGGGGAATTGGCTTTTGTTGCTCAAAACTATGAGACAAACAAACTCATAACCATCCTTGATAATCGCTGCCAAACTACTATACGAAACTACTTTTTGAAGTATCCATTGAAAGTCCGACAACAGGTACAGTTTATCACGATGGATATGTCTGGAGCTTATATTCCACTGGCTCGCAAACTCTTTCAAAACGCCAAAATCATTCTTGATCGATTTCACATTATTCAGCACCTTGGGCGTGCCTTTTTAAAGACAAGAATTGCGATTATGAACCAGTTCGATAAGAAGCTTCTACCCTATCGAGCCTTGAAAAATCACTGGCAACTCTTTCAAAAGGACAGCCGTAAGTTATCTCTCAATTCTTTCTATTCAAAGACTTTCCGTCAAACCTTAAGTCCACATGAAGTTGTTGGGAAAACACTAGATTTTTCAGAAGAGCTTACCGACTACTATACACTTTATCAGCTCTTACTTTTTCACTTTCAGGAGAAGAGAGTAGATGAGTTTTTTGAGCTCATAGAGGAGAATATAAGCAAGGTCAATCATTACTTCAAAACTATCTTTAGGACCTTCCTTAGACACAAACCATACATCAAAAACGCACTAGAAACACATTACTCAAATGCAAAATTGAAGGGGACCAATAAGCTTATCAAAGACATCAAACGTCTGGGCTTCGGTTTTAGAAACTTTATTAACTTTAGGAAGCGTGTTTTCATCACTCTGAACATACAAAAAGAGAAAACCTATCTGGTCCTCTCTAGATGTTAGCTTTTCGTCACCCACTACAGTTGACAAAGAGCCATTATTTTTTAGGCAAATGAATCTTTCCTGTGACCAAACCATAGCCAAGAAGAGCTAGACTTGCAATGGCTGCAAAGATAGTCGCCAAGATTGAAAGAATGTTGCTCTTTGAACCTTCTGAATCACTTGGTGTCTTAGGAGTCGTAGCAAGTTTGGCAGCAACTTTAGTATTGTTGTCTTTACTTGACTCATCAGACTTAGTTACTTCATCAGCTTTAGCGACTCCGTGAGACTGAACTTCCTCTTCAGACTTAGCTGGTTTTGGAGCTTCTGTTTCAGTGACAGACTCTTCTTTAACAGGAGTCGTTGAAACAGTTGGTCCAGTTGCTACAATAGCCTCTGGTACTGGTGACGCAATCTCTGTAGCTTGAGCTACTGGACGACGGTCACCCACAGAACTCTCTGTTGAAGGTTTCGCAGGAACCTCTACATGATGATCATCTGATGAATTATTATCATTAGATGGGCGGTCTGTGAAATAAGGGAACGGATTACGAACTGGAGAATCTGGATTCGTCGGCGTTGCTGGTTTATCTTCTTTATTAGTTGATGGTTGATTATTGTCTGCTGGTTTAGAAGGTGTATCTGGTTTGTTAGACTTATCATCAACAGAATGATTACCTTCTGTTGGATTTACTGGTGTTTCTGATTTATCTGATTTCTTGTCTTCACCATCTTTAACAGTTACAGTTAAGACACCGCGAGCTTCAGAAACGCCCGGTGAACCATCAACTGTAGGATAAGTATGTGGTTTAAGACCATAATCTGACACTGCATAATAATCTACGTTATAGTCCTCATTTGGCAATTTAGCACTGTTTTGATCGGCCACGTGTACCAAGCTTTCACTAGATTTATCCCAAATCCAGTCCCCTTGGTTGGTCATCTTAGGAAGAACTTCTGTAGTATCATCTTCATTCATCTTAATGAGGAAGCTTGGAGCCCATGTCGATTTATTCTCAGCACCAGCAATACCACCACGGTTAGTCATGTAAGAAGTTACCAAAAGAGTATCTGATGATCCTTCAACAGGAACCGCATAGTAAGAATAGGTAGATGTACGCCAGTCAGCTGGAACAGAGGCTGTCAAGACCACACCTGAGCCGTTAAGTGGACGGTATTTCCCACGGAGGCTGTCTGATACGAATCCAAGCATGACAACGTCATCACCGACAGCTTCACGCGCTGCTACAGTACCTTCAGCATCCGTAGATTTGTTGATACGTGAAGCAGTGAAGAGGTAATACTTGCCACCCATCTTAACAACACTTGGACGTTCTACTTCATCAGTAACCATGTGGCTAGTGACAAGCGGTGTGTAAAGTTCAGCTACAGATGGATTTTTCTCATTATCATCAAGTTTCAAGATACCGATAGAACCATTTGCCCATGATGCAAGGTTGTAAAGGTGTTTATTATTAACAATATTGAGGAATGACTTAAGGTTAAAGGCGTCATCTCCTCCATAGTTTGACCATTTGTAAATTTGTTTTTCGCCTTGGTAGTTTTCGTCACCTGTATTTGATTCAAAAATAAGGTAACGGCTACCGTTATCTTCAATGATGTGTGGGTCACGAAGACAGTAGTTATCCGTACGGTCTGGATTACCATCATGGTTATGGTCATCATCAAAAGTACTCATAAATTTAGGATAGCTTTGATAGTGATAATTATCTCCACCAAAGAGAATGTGGTCATTTTCAACTGACTTGATAACAACTTCGTCGTTTTCAACAGCCAAGTTAAGTGTAGCACTAGCCAATTGTTGCCAGTTTAATTTACCACCACTAGTATCATTCTTAGTGTAATAAAGTTGGATACTACCATCAGAGTTAACAGTCGCTGAACCTGACCATTGTTGGTCATCTTCAAGGGCATTATAACCAAAGATTGGACCCGCATTTTTCCAATGCGTAAAGTCATTATCTCCGTATTTACTATAGAGCAAGTAAATGTGGTTTGAGTTTTTATTTGGTGCACCGGCCATTGAGATAACCAACTGATAACCGTTCCAGTTGCTTACTACACCTGACTCAGCATCTTGGACTGGCCAAGAATCCCAAACGTCGATTTCTTCTTTTTTCATCGTTTGGGCATCAACAGTGTTGAAAGCAGGCATATTGATGATTGTATCTGCTTTAAAGTAAGGAACTGCCAATTTGCTGTCTTGCTTCAAGAAGCTAGCAACGATATCTTTCAAGTTACGGTAAGTCAAGCTAGTACCTGTACCCTTGATAGCATCATCGCTAAAGTCAACTTTATTAAGTGCTTTAATTTCTTCCTCAGTCAAGGCAACGATTTGATCTGAGGTCATATTATCTTCAACAATAGACTTGATACGACCGTTAAGTTTGCTAAGGTTTGCATTAGCAGCGCTGTTTTCAGTAGGTTTAAGGGCTACTTCAGTATGTGTATCAGCTGTTTCTGAGCTTGCTGTTGAAGTTGGTGCTTCTACTGCAGCCTCTGATGTATGAGCTGGAGCAGAAACCGCAGCAACTGTTGATGAAGGTGTTGTTGCATCTGATGAAGATGTCACTACTGTGCTAGACGCCTTTTCTTCGACTACTGATGGAGTTGTGTTGCTTGGTTGTGTCTCTGTAACTGGTGTAGTTGTAACCTCTGAATGTGCAACTGAAGATTCAACTGCTTCTGAAGTTGCCACACTTGTTGCTGTTTCACTGGCTACCGTTAGAGATGCTGTGCTTGTTTCTGGTGTTGCTGTCGCAGTAGCTACAGCTGGTGCTGTTTCTGTAACTTGATCAGCTTTTACCTGAGTGGCACCTAAAAATGCCAAGGTACCAACAAGTGCTGATGTTGCCCCTACTGCGGCAACCTTACGGATGCTATAACGCATCTTTTTGCACTCTGCTTGCTTTGGTGCTACTGTATTTGACTGTGAATTAACTGTACTATCCATATAAAACTCTCCTTTTAGGTTTTTACATGTTTTATTCTATCATTTTTTAATCTAAATTCCAATCTTTTTTTAATGACAAATTGATATTTTTTGTAAAAAACTATTTTTTTGTTAAAATAATAACTACAAAATAAGTAATTTTATCAGGAAATATCACTATATGGAATCAAAATATTCACCTCTAATTTTAGCTCTCGTTTTTTTAATTTTATTTTTTGTTTTTATAATAAAAAATGAGAACGCTAACAATCCTTCCCAAAAAACAAATAAGGTTTCTGTGAGTCAAACCTTTCATCTAGCATCTCATAAAGGATGGTCTAACGACCTACAGACTATCGTGTGGAATCAAGAAAAAAATTACTATGATATCTATTTTCTACACTCTGTGGATGGGGCTACTGACCCTTTTGGACCCAACGGTCAAGATTGGACACATACAACGACTAAAGATTTTATCACCTATAGTAAACAAGAGACTGCTATACCAGCAAAGGGTGGTGACCCTAAAGAGGGGTGGCATTCTGCTTGGACAGGTAGTGTAGTCACAGATAGTCAGGGGATTTCTGGTATCCAAAACGAAGAACCTGTCGCCTATTTTACTGGACTCATGGATGATGGAAGCCAGGCAATCTATGCTAGTGCATCAAATGACAAGGGAGCTAGCTTTACTAATTCCCTAAAAGATGGTAAACCTTTATTGACAAAGGAACAATCCTATAACGGTAAAGATTTCCGCGATCCTTATGTCTTCCACTTCAAAGACAAATTACTCATGTATGTCGCTGAAGGTAACGCCTTAGGTGTTTATCAATCTCAAGATGGTATCAACTGGACCAAAGCAGATAGCAAGGGAGACTCCAAAATCCTACCTGAAACATTTTTTAAGGGGCGTAACTGGCAGAACAATGCTCCTATCGAGTGTCCCGTTCTCAAAACAATGACAACAACTGACGGTCAGGACAAGCAAGTTCTCTTTTTTGGAGCTAAGGATACAGCTTCAGGCGAAACAACTGGAACCTACTATACTGTAGGGCATTTAGATGGTAACGGCTTATTTATTGCAGATACAGGAACAAAACGCTTAGATCAAGGCTCAGACTATTATGGCGCTAACTTCACTGGAAGCAATCGAATCGAAGAAAGCAATCATAACCTTATCAGTCTTGGCTGGGTTGGTAATTGGAACTACTTCACGTCAGGCATTCACAGTGACCAAGAGGCCAAGAGTGATTTTCTAAAAACTATCGGTTTTTACGCTACACCCAGACAGCTACAACTGGATAAGGACGGTATTATTCAGTCCGCTCCCCTCTATAAAAATGAACAATTAACCCTCAAAAATCAAAACGGCAACATTTCGAGTCAAAGGCCACTCACCAGTGACAATAGAAAACCTTGGATTGATAAAAGTCACAATCAGAATGCTAATGGCCTTCTTGACCTTGCTGAAAAAAATAGTGCGGGGTATTACCAACTGCATTTTTCAAATATTAAGAAAGAAGGAGGCTATATCTACATTGATATCTGGCAAGGCTCTGATTACGTTAAAATCGCCTACCAAATAACAAGTGGTACCTATCAGGTCTCTGCCTATGCTGCTGAACTGAATAACAGCATGGATGGTAGTCAAACTGCCTCTTCTTACTATTACGATGGTCTCTTGGGTAACGGTCAAGGTTATAAAGCTGACAGTCACTATAAGGAAACTGATAATATCACTATAACGCTTATTACAGATAATCGTAGCTTGGAAATTTTCTTCCCCAATGGTCAAACCTACACTCTAGCCAGATTTAATACCTCTGGCAGGCAGGATGTCAAGGTCTTCTCCACTCAGAAAGATCTTCTATTAAACTTGAAAATCTACGATGTACACTCATAACAATAATAAAAGTGATGCTGTTCGCATCACTTTTATTATTTTCCAAAGACAGAAACGAGACGTTTAACTCCTTCTGCAACAACTGTAGTTGGCGTAGCTACGTTAAAGCGGAAATGTTTTTCTCCTTCAGAACCAAAAGTAATACCGTCATTTAGCACTACCTTGGCTTCTTCTTTAAGCAAACGTCCAAGCTCATTATGGTCTTGATCATAGGCTGAAAAATCAAGCCATACCAAGTAAGTTCCCTCAGGTTTCATGACCTTGATATTAGTCTTTTCACTAAGTTCCTTGGTTAAAAGGTCAATATTAGTTTCAAAGACAGTTTTCAATTCCTCTAACCAAGGTTGCCCATAGGTCAGAGCTGCTTGGGTTGTAATCAAACCAATGGTTGGAATTTCATGTTGATTATTTGCCAATTGCTTTTGTTTAAAGGCTTTACGTAAGTCTTCATTTTCAATGATAGTAAAACTGTTTTTGGTACCAGCAATATTAAAGGTTTTAGTAGCCGAACTAAGCACCAAGGTAAAGTCCTTGTAAGCATCTGAAATGGTATTCATAGAGATGTGCTTATTTCCATATAGAGCTAAGTCTTGGTGGATTTCATCAGATACCAAGAGGACACCATGTTTCTGGCACAAATCTGCCACCTTAGTCAATTCTTCTTTAGTCCAGACACGCCCACCCGGGTTATGTGGGCTACAGAAAACATAAAGTTTAACATCATTCTCGACGATATCACGTTCCAATTGTTCAAAATCAATTTCGAAATGGCCATTAACCTTAACAAGACTATTTTCAATCAACCGACGATTATTCAAGCGGACAGAACGAGCAAAAGGTGGATAAACTGGTGTGTTGATGAGAACAGCATCACCTTCTTTGGTAAAGGCTTGAATAGCCGTTGAAATAGCTGGAACAACACCTTCAATGAGAACAATACTCTCTTTATCAACGACGTAACCGTGTTGATTTTTTTCCCAATTAATGATGGACTGATAAAGCTCTTCACTTGGATAAGGATAACCAAAAATATGTGTCTCAGCATAGTTGATAACTGCATCCCTAATCTCAGGAACAGGTAGGAAGTCCATATCAGCAACCCAAAGCTCAAGTAGTTCTGGATTACTTTCGGCTTCGTGCCATTTCATGGTATTTTGATCCAAGCGATTTGGTTGTGTTGTAAAATCATAACGTGTCATAGATAACTCCTTAAAGACTAAGGGCATTTTCCAAGTCAGCAATCAAATCTTGTGCTGCTTCAATACCAATTGAAAGACGAAGCAAGTCGTCTGTCAAACCATAGGAAGCACGCACATCACCTGGAATATCTGCGTGGGTTTGTGTCGTTGGGTAGGTAATCAAGCTTTCGACACCACCTAGACTCTCCGCAAAGGTAAAGACCTTTAGAGAATTGATAATGGTAGGAATCTTGTCTTGATTAGCCACTTTGAAGGAAATCATACCACCCTTGCCTGGATAGAGGACTTCCTTAACAGCTGGTGACTTTTCTAAGAAAGCTACAACTTCTTGAGCATTGGCTGTCGATGCCTCCATTCGAAGTTTTAAGGTTTTAAGACCACGCATGAGCATATAGCTATCAAATGGTGACAAGGTAGGACCAGTAGTATTGAGGTTATAATAAAGTTTATCGTAGAATTCTTGGTTGCTGGTCACAACAACACCAGCCAAAACATCATTATGCCCTGATAGATATTTAGTAGCTGAATGTACAACGATGTCAGCACCTTGAGTAATCGGGGTTTGATAGATTGGGCTATAGAAAGTATTATCAACAATCACCACCGCACCCTTGTCATGAGCAATTTTGGCCACTTTTTCAATATCAAACTCAATCATAAGTGGGTTTGTCGGTGTTTCGATGTAGACAATATCGGTATCTTCTGTAATAGCCGCAATCATCTCGTCTTCTGTATTAGTGTATTCAAAAAAGAAACGCCCTTCTTTTTCCTTGTCATTAAACCAACGGAAAGAACCTCCGTAAAGGTCACGTGCAGCTACAACCTTACTGCCTACTGGGAAAATTTCAAAGGCCAAAACAATGGCGCTCATCCCTGAACTTGTCGCAATAGCATAATCTGCTTTTTCAATAGCTGCAAGTGTTTTTTCCACTGTTGCGCGTGTTGGATTTTTAGTTCGTGTATAGTCAAAACCAGTAGAATGGCCAAATTCTGGATGTTGGTAAGTTGTTGAAAAATGAATTGGTGAAGCCAAGGCTCCTGTTGCTTCATCCGAATTGATTCCTGCGTGTGCCAAAACGGTTTCTAATTGATATTCTTGTGTCATAATGTGCCCTTTCTACATGGTAAAGTGGATATGCTCCATATCTATGACCTCTATTTTATCACTATTTTCTGAAAATAATGGTAAGTTCATCATACGGATTCTTGATAGTTAGTTATAGTTTATTTCTATAACCTAAAAAGACAGATAGATACTGACTCTAATTTAAAATAAGCCCAATTTTTGAGATTTTCGAAAGTAGGTTTTCAAGCATCAAAAAGTGCCTGAAACATTATCGTTTCAGGCGCTAAGAAATGATTTAAAAGTCTTGCTTCAATCTAAGGTATGCCACTGACTTACTTTTTATCAAATAAGCGATATCTGATTTCTTCCAAAGCCATAATAACAAACGGACAAGCAAGTAAATAGAGCCAATCATCAAGTCCAATAGGTGCAGTGTTAAATAACGTGTGGAAGAAAGGCACGTAAGACAGGAGGATAAAGAGGACAATTTCTAAAACAATCCCTAAGCTAATAATACGATTAGCAAATGGATTAACTTGGAATATAGACCCTCTACCTTTACGACTATTCATAGCCATACCAATTTGGGTAAAGATAATAGCACCTAAGGTCATAGTGGTTGCCTCTCGATAAAGAGGACCTGAGCTGGCCAAATGGTTTAAATTACCTTGATTAACCCAATAATTAAGGAAGAAAGCCCCAATAGCTAAGGCTGCTTCAATCAGTCCATACCAGACAAAAGCTTTAATCAATAATTGTCGATTGAGCAAGCGATCTGAAAGACGTCTTGGCGGTCTATCCATAACGCCCTCTTCAGGTGGTTCAACCCCCAATCCCAAAGCAGGTACCATATCTGTCCCCAAGTCAATAGCTAGGATTTGCATAACCGTTAAGGGAAGAGGTATGCGTCCCAAAGAGAACAAGAAGAAAGCAGAGGGTACGGCTTCTGGCGTGTTGGAATTAAAAATATAAGTCAGGAATTTTTGAATATTTCTATAAACTGCACGACCTTCTTCGACAGCATGAACAATAGAAGCAAAATGATCATCTGTTAAGATCATATCTGCAGATTCCTTGGCAACATCAGTTCCTGATACCCCCATAGCTACACCGATATCAGCTTTTTTAAGGGCAGGGGCGTCATTAACACCATCACCAGTAACAGCGACAACTTCACCAAGCTCTTGAAGGGCATTGACCACACGGTATTTTTGTTCAGGAGCCACACGAGCAAAAACGATTTCGCCTTTAAGAGCTTCTTTAAGCTGATTGTCATCCATACCAGCTAGTTCAAGGCCTGAAACAACACGCGCATCGTCTCCTTGTACAATTCCGATTTTCTTAGCAATGCTAAGAGCTGTCAAACCATAATCACCTGTCACCATGATAATACGAATACTAGCTCTATGGCATTTTTCAATGGCTTCACGCACACCCTGACGTGGCGGATCACTCATGGCAACCAAGCCTAGAAAGACCATATTGTCCTCCAAGGTCTGCATGTCCCATTTGTCTTCTCCAATATGCTCACTGTCTAAAGGTCTATAGGCCACAGCTAAAACACGTAAACCGTCTCGGGCAAACTGGTCGTTGGCCGCAAGGATAGCCTGACGCTCAGTAGCTGTCAATGATTTAATCATTCCTTGATTATCATAATAGTCTGAGCAAAGCTCCATCACTTCTTTCGGAGCACCTTTGGTGATAGAAATATGCTGACTGCCATCTAATCCTAACTCAAGCTTATGCACTGTTGTCATCCGTTTACGATCAGAATCAAAGGGGATTTCCTTGAGGCGAGGGGCCCAAGTATGATTGTCATTTAAATTAATTCCTGCTTTTTCGGCGAGAACATTAAGACAAGCCTCAGTTGGATCACCTAAAATTGTAAAATTGGGATTATCAGCACTAGGGGCCACAACTTGAGCATTACTAGCCAAATGAGAGAATCGTACCAAACGATTAAGAAGCTCATTGTCTTCAAGAGAAATAGGTCGTCCTTCCTGCTCAATCTGTCCTTCTGATGCATAACCTAGCCCAGTTACCTCATAACTGTCTGACAAAGTCCACAGATGGTTAACCGTCATGGCATTTTGCGTCAAAGTCCCTGTTTTATCCGAACAAATAACAGAAGTTGCTCCCAACGTCTCAACCGAAGACAGTTTCTTAACCAAAGCATGGTCCTTAGCCATGCGCTGAACGGCCATGGCTAAAGATAGAGTAACTGTGGGAAGAAGTCCTTCAGGAATAAAGGCCACAATCATCCCCAATGCAAAAATAAAGGCTTGAGACAAAGGCTGATGGACAAATAGAGTCGCTGCCACCATAAAGAAGAGACCTACAGACACCGCAATAACTGAAATCTGTTTAGTCAAATGGTCTAATTCTTTCTGAAGGGGACTCTTTTCCTGAGCAAGATTCTGTGTCAAATCCGCAATCTGTCCAAACTCAGTTTTCATCCCGATAGCAGATACTATAAAATGTCCAGAACCAGAAGAGACAGTAGTCCCTGCAAATACCATATTGTCATACTCTAACTCAGTCTTGTCGGGAGTCAAATCTGCTTGATCTGACTTATAAATAGGATTAGACTCACCAGTGAGGGCAGACTGGTTAACCTGCAAATCTGTCACAGCGACCAAGCGTCCATCTGCAGAAATACGGTCTCCTTCTTCAATGAAAACCAAGTCACCTGGCACCAAGTCCTGAGCTAGAATCTTATCCTCCTTACCATCACGAAGAACTCGCGCATAGGATGGAAGAAGCTTATTAAGAGCTGCCGTAGCCTGACTCGCCCTATATTCTTGAATAAAGCTAAAGAGACCATTAATAATGTTGACCAACCAAATTGCAATCCCCAACTCTAAACTATGAGAAAGCATGGCGATAAAGCCACCACCCCACAATAAGAGTGCCATAAGACTAGTAAAATGTCTGAAAAAGGTCAGCCAAATAGGCTCCTTCTTACTTTCCTTCAATTGGTTAGGGCCATACGTCGCCTGCCTCTCCTTAACCTCTTGTGAGCTCAAACCCTGAGGGCTTGTCTGCAAGACTTGGTAAACTTGTTCGGGAGGATAGGTCCCTAATTTTATATGTTCTTGTCTAGAATCAACCATAATCCTTTCCTCGATTCTAAATCATTAAAACGATTTCATTTTTTCACCCCTATTATACTCCTTTTTCAGAAAAGGTTGAAAAGAAAAAAACCAAGCCACATGACTTGGTTTAGATTTTATTTAATATGTAATTTAGCACGCAGACTAGCAGCTCGGGCACCAAGTAGTTGGTCAGCCATACGAGTTACAAGAGCAAGAACGCCGTAGACACCGATTCCAAGGCCTCCTCCAATGACCAAGTAAATCACACTACCCATACGGCTTGTTGGTGACAATACAAACTGGAACAACCAATAGAAGATCGCAACTGGAATAGCCATGAGTACCGTAAGGATACAGATGAGCAAGGCTTTTCTAAACACTGTCTTACGACTAAAGTGCGTAACAGTGTGGAGGTGATTATACATGAGAGCAATTGGAACACCTAAACCGATGGCTGTTGAAATAACCGGGCCAAGGGCTCCTAAGAAAATAATCAATGGCAGCTGTAGAATAGCCTTAACTAAAACCCCAATCGCAAAATAGTTGATAGCTTTGCGGGTTTCAAAGATTGCCTGAAGCATTGGTGCTAAAACGCTATACAAGGCCAAGAAAATAACTTGAATCAGACTGGCTACAAAGAGCAAGTGGGCCTGACTATCTGGCGCACCATAAAAGACTGTATAAAGTGGTTTAGCTAAAATCACTGATCCTACAATGGCAGGAACAATAAAGAGCAAAAGCAACTGTAAGTTATTAATAATCAGTTTAGCTGCTCCCCTAAGATCCTTCTTAACCATATTTTCAGTCAAGAGTGGAATCCCAACCCCAGCAATGGAGATAGCTACAGCAATCAAAATCATAGTAATCTTACTTGGGTTTGAAGACAAGTAAGCATAGAGAACCTGAAGCTGACTGTTGCTATAGCTTGTAAACTTCTCCATAGTACGGATAAAGGTCCATTGGTCAATCAACTGGAAAAGTTGAACTGCTGACCCAGTAATAATGAAAGGAATGGCTTCCTTAAAGGTTTCAATAACAATTGCAGTTGGATTGATATCCGGATGAACAGCCTGCTTGCCAAAAAGACTCTTGAGTTTACCCTCCTTCCAAAGGTAGAAGAAAAGCACCCCATAACTAGCCAACATACCGATAAAAGCGGCAAAAGTCGATTGGACAACTGCTGTCACATAATCGCCTGTCCCAATTTTCATGATGAAGAAGGTCGCCAACAGCATCCAAATAACACGGATAATCTGTTCCGCAATCTGACTCAAGGCATAAGGTTTCATGTTGTTAAAGCCTTGGAAAAAGCCTCGTAAAACAGACATCGATGGGAAAATAACAACTGCCCAAGAAAGACTACGCATGACGCGAACCAGATCCTCGTCTCCCCCAGAAAGGTAAGACATCCACGGCGAAGCAAAGTACATGAAAACGCCAAAGATAAGTCCGAGACCAATCATGTAATACAAGATACGCTTGAGTAAGAAGAAACTCGTCTCCATCTTTCCAAGTGTGTTGTATTTAGACACCTGTTTGGCAATTGCGACTGGAATACCTGCTGTTGAAATCAAGAGGAAAAGAGCATAAATATTATACCCTTGACCAAAAAGGGCATTGGCTTGGTCACCTTGTTTACCCATCCAAGCATACCAAGGAATAATGTAGAGTGCCCCCAATAGACGACTGATAATATTGGATGCTGTCATCCATGCCGTCCCTCTTAGCATCTGCTGCTGCTGTGTATCAGTTTTAGTTTCAGTCATAACTTTCTTTCTAGAGAATAAAATATAATCTAGTTTATTATAAACTTTTGGCTGTGACTTGTAAAACAAGAACATTAAGGCTAAAATAGGAACTATGATTACTATTGAACAAGTTCTAGAGGTTCTTAAAAAGGACCATAATTTTAGAGATATTATCGACCAAGACAACTACTACTATTCATGGACTGGGGTGACTTTTGATCATCTTTCTTATGATAGTCGTGATGTTACACCATCGTCCCTCTTCTTTGCCAAAGGAGCTGCTTTCAAGCCTGAATTTTTAGAGAATGCTGTCAAAGCTGGCTTGAGTTTCTACGTGGCTGAGAAAGATTATCAAGTGGGAATACCTGCCATTATCGTATCAGATATTAAGCAGGCTATGAGCCTCGTTGCTCAGGCCTTCTACCAATACCCTCAAGACAAGCTTAAATTGCTGGCTTTCACTGGGACAAAAGGGAAAACAACAGCAGCCTACTTTGCCTTCAATATTCTCAAGCAAAGTCATAAACCTGCTATGCTTTCAACCATGAACACGACACTAGACGGAAAAAACTTCTTCAAGTCTACCTTAACAACACCTGAGAGTTTGGACCTTTTCCGTATGATGGCTGAAGCTGTTGCTAATGGCATGACCCATCTGATTATGGAAGTCTCAAGTCAAGCCTATCTGACTAAGCGTGTCTATGGACTGACTTTTGATGTAGGTGTCTTTCTTAACATCAGCCCAGACCATATTGGGCCTATTGAACACCCAACCTTTGAAGACTACTTCTACCATAAGCGTCTTCTCTTGGAAAACAGTCGAGTTGTTATTGTTAATAGCGGTATGGATCACTTTGATTTTATCGCTGAGGAAGTTGTGGATAAAGAGCATGACTTCTATGGTAAAAACTCCGACAACGCTGTTAAACATGGCTCTGGTTTTAGCTTTAAGGCAAGTGGGAAATTAGCCGGTGACTATGATATCCAACTTATCGGTGACTTTAACCAGGACAATGCTATGGCTGCTGGTCTGGCCTGCCTACGTCTCGGAGCTAGCCTTCAAGACATCAAGGAAGGAATCGCTCAAACCTCTGTTCCAGGGCGTATGGAGGTTCTAACCCAAACTAATGGGGCTAAGACATTTGTTGACTATGCTCACAATGGAGATAGCCTAGATAAGCTCTTACAAGTCGTAACCAGCCATCAAGATGGTCGTATTAGTCTAATTCTAGGGGCTCCAGGAAATAAGGGTGAAAGCCGTCGTAAAGACTTTGGACATGTCCTCAATACCTACCCTGATGTTGATGTCATCCTAACAGCCGATGATCCTAACAAGGAGGATCCTCTTGCTATCTGTCAGGAAATTGCTAGTCACATCAGTCGCGAGGTTCGTATCATTGTCGATCGAGAGGAAGCAATCAAAACAGCAATGTCTGAGACTACAGACTCTAAAGACGCTGTGGTTATTGCCGGTAAAGGTGCCGATGCCTTCCAGATCGTAAATGGTAAACGCGATAACTATGCTGGCGATATTGAAGTCGCTAAAAAATATTTGTAAACTAAAAAAAGTCAATTGAGGTAATGAATTTAACCTCAATTGACTTTTTTCTATACAAGGAACTAGTCTTTACCTAGTGTTTTCTTAAAAATATCATAGAAAGGATTTAGGGTTTTATCAAAAGAGCCAACAAGAGTCTCTAATTGCCCACCAAACTGACGCTTGAAGTTAAAATTCCCTTTTCCAGCACTTGCCGCTTCAGTTTCGATTGTCCCATAAAAATTAAACCGCTCTTTTCCCTCACACTTAGCATATTGTAGCATTTCCCAATGAAGAAGGACTGCTCCACCAAAATTAAGGTAGGCTTCATCATTCCCACCGTAAAAGCTGACAATTTCTGAACCATAATCCATAAAAAGATAGGCCGAAAGAGGTAATTTGTCACCAGTGACTTGGTAGGTCTTAAATTGCTCTAAACGTTTATAGTAACTTCTAAGCTGATCTTCGGCATCCGCAATCTGACCCTTGGTTCGTTTTTTCTGTGGGCCATCTTTTAAAGCCTGAATCTTAGCTTCAAAAGATTTAATATTCTCATCAAGATAAGCCAAATAAGCTGGACAATCCAAATAAGCCAACATAAACTTTGCAGATTCTCCAAAGTTCCTCTTCAAATCTTGGAAATAGGTCAATGGATGAACTGAAAATCCTTTTCTCTCTGCTGTCCGAACTAGGATGTCATAAAACTGATTGAGATTGTCCTCACGTAGTTCTTCAACTTTGACATGCAAAGCAGTGAATTTTTTTAAATCTCGCTTCAAAGATGGTGAAAAAGCTGCGAGCATCTCATCAGAAGTCGTAAAGGTATCAATTGGTTTTACAAACATCTGATTAACAACTAGAGCCTGTTCTGGATCTAAATACTGCTCAAAACCTAATTTTTCAAATACCTTGGAGACCTCATCAGCCTTTTCTTCTTCAATGATTTCAAGTTCTTCATTCCTAATAAGATCGGTAAGATAGGGATGGATAGAAAGTGATGCAATATTTTTCTTTTTTAAGTAGAGTATCAAGGCCTCTAGAAGGTCTGTCAAATCAGCTATAGAATTGTAATCTAGCAAGGGTCCATGAAACAAGAGAGCTTTTCTAAAGATACGAAAGCTTCTTCTATAGACAACGATGGCTTGACCTATCCGCAGGCCATCCCTTTCAAAAACCAGAGCCTCTACTTCTCCGATATGATTACGGCTTAGCTGAAGCTTAGCCATCTCAGCTGACTGTAAAAAGTTGGCATCTTTATAGTTTGTCTGTGTTTTTTGATAGTCATCAAAACTCACATGTTTAACCATAATAGACATACTTATCATTCCTTCCATTTCATCCTATATCCCACATTCCCCATAAAAATAAATGATTGGCAAAGTTTTCCTAACCAAGTGGGGTACTAAGTATTCATGGATATTACTCACAGATGATGAGGAAAATTTGTTAAATGATTAAATTTACAAACACTATTATATACAAATCCACCATTTTTGTTAAGGTTTTTTTAGTTAATTTTCTGAAATTTAAAAGAAAAAAATAATTACTAACGTCTCTCCATCAAAAAAGCTCTCCTTTTAAACTTAGAGAGCTAACCTATCATATAAAGTTACCGATAACGTCTCAATTGAGGTGGTTCATAAGACTGGACAAAAGCTGCAATTTCTGAAAAATCATCTGTAAAGAGGAATTTTGCTGCTGTTTCAGCCTCCAAAAAATCATGAGCAACCATGGTATCTAACATCGTTTTCATAGCATCATAATAGCCATTGAGATTGAAGAAAACACAGGGTTTGTCCAACTTACCGACTCGAGCAGCTGCAATAGCTTCAGAGATTTCTTCCAGTGTCCCTAAACCTCCTGGAAGGGCGATAAAGAGATCTCCTTGCTCTAGCATGGCAGTCTTTCGTTCTGCCATAGTTTCTACTATGGTCATTGAGGTTAACCCCTCATAAGCTATCTCCCTATCTTTGAGGAATTGTGGCATAATGCCATGAGCCTGTCCACCATTTTCCAAAACCGTATCACCAAGAACTCCCATAAGTCCCATCTTACTGCCACCATAGACTAGGGTATGCCCATTTTTAGCAATCCACTGACCCAAGGCAATCGTTGCTTTCTTAAAGCTAGGATTATCACCCATATTAGCACCCAAATAGACCGTTACTTTCATTGAAGTCCTCCTTTTTATTCTATTATAACGCAAAATTCCTGCCATAACTGACAGGAATTTTTTCTTAGTCTTTACGCTCTAAATTACGAAGCATTTCATCAATTTTATTACCGTATTCGATAGACTCATCCTTAATGAAGGTCAAATCCGGAATCTTATACATGGTCAATTTTTTACCAAGTTCACGCTTGATTGTCCCAGTAGCCTTTTCAAGACCAGTTTGTGCTTTTTGGTTATCTGAGGCCAAGGTTGAATGAATAGTGTAAAAAATCTTAGCAGCTGACAAATCACCAAGCATCTGTACATCTGTGATAGTGACATCTTGCACACGTGGGTCACGAACTTTCTTTTGAAGAATTTCATTGACCTCACGTTTGATTTCCATACCAACACGGTCTACACGAAATGAATTTCCCATAGTCTTATCCTTTCTCTCTTATTATGATGGAACAAAAGCCAGGCCAGATGACCTAGCTTTGTCTCCTAAGTAAGCTTTCTTAAAAGCTAACAAAATTAACGTTTAATTTCTTCCATAATGTAAGCTTCGATAACGTCATCAACTTTAATATCGTTATAGTTTTCAATCATCAAACCACCCTCTTGAGCGTTTCCGACTTCTTTAACGTCATCTTTAAAGTGTTTCAAGCTTGCCAATTTACCATCAAAAATAACGACACCATCACGAATCACACGGGCACTTGAATCACGAGTGATTTTACCACTAGTAACCATGAATCCACCGATTGTTCCGACTTTAGAAACTTTGAAGGTTTCACGGATAATAGCTTCACCAATGACTTTTTCTTCAAATTCAGGATCAAGCATCCCTTTCATGGCATCTTCGATTTCTTCGATAACCTTGTAGATGATGCTGTGAAGACGAATTTCAACTTCATCAGTTTCCGCTTGTTGACGTGCTTGTGGTGTAGGACGAACGTTAAATCCGATAACGACAGCATCCGAAGCTTCCGCAAGAGTAATATCAGATTCGTTGATAGCACCTACTGCTGAGTGAACAACATTAACACGAACACCCTCAACATCAATCTTAAGAAGTGATGCTGCCAAGGCTTCAACAGAACCTTGCACGTCGGCCTTGATGATAACATTAACAGTCTTCAATTCACCAGCTTTAAGGGTATCAAAGAGGTTATCAAGACTAACACGATGTGTTTGTTGACGTTGTTTCATAAGGGCACGTTTGGCACGTTCTTCACCGGCTGCACGAGCTGCTTTTTCGTCTTCATAAACGGCAAAATGGTCACCTGCCATAGGCGCTTCGTTCAAACCAGTAATTGAAACTGGTGTTGATGGTGCTGCAGTCTTAATACGACGACCAAGGTCATTGGTCATAGCACGGACACGTCCGAAGGTATTACCAACAACGATTGGGTCTTGAACATGCAAGGTACCTTGTTGAACAAGGAGGGTTGCAACCGCACCTTTACCTTTATCCAAACGCGCTTCAATAACGGTTCCGATGGCACGAACTGTTGGGTCAGCTTTAAGTTCTTCCACTTCAGCCACAAGAAGAACTGTTTCAAGCAATTCTTCAATATTTTGACCAAACTTCGCTGAAATTTCAACGAATTCGCTATCCCCACCCCATGCAGTTGAGATAACGCCATGCTCTGCCAATTCACCGATTACACGCTCTGGGTTAGCACCTGGTTTATCAATCTTGTTAATCGCAACAATGATTGGAACACCAGCAGCCTTAGAGTGGTTGATGGCTTCAATAGTTTGTGGCATAACACCGTCATCCGCAGCGACAATCAAGATAGTAATATCTGTAACAGAAGCACCACGGGCACGCATAGATGTAAAGGCCGCGTGTCCTGGAGTATCAAGGAAGGTGATTTTCTTACCACCCTCTTCAATTTGGTAGGCACCAATATGCTGTGTGATACCACCAGCTTCTCCAGTCGCAACACGTGAGTTACGAAGGGTATCAAGAAGGGTTGTTTTACCATGGTCAACGTGTCCCATGATAGTAACAACTGGCGCACGTTCTACCATAGCATCTTTATTGAGGTAGTCTTCGTCAACAAAGAAACGTTCGATATCAGCATTATCGACTTCTTCTTTCTTGGTTGCTTCAATACCGTAGTCAACCATCAACAACTCAATAGTATCCCCATCAAGAGATTGGTTTTGAGTTGCCATAACACCCATCATGAAGAGTTTCTTAACGATTTCAGCTGGCTCACGTTTAATACGTTTTGCGATTTCTGCAACCGTCATGCCTTCAGTGTATTCAAATTCTTTTGGTAATTCATGGAATTTACGCTCTGTTACTGGTTTTGGAGCTGAATTACCACGGTTATTTTTACCTTTTTTATTTTTGTTTTTATTCCAGTTACTATTTCGTTGATTTCTCACTTGGTTTTGATTATTCCACTTATTATTTCTTGTTTGCTTAGGTCCATCTTCATTCTCGCGACGATTATCACGTGATTTATCTGGACGTGCCTTTTTACGACGTGTATCTTGTGCTTGTGCAGCTGGAGCTGGTTGAGCAGCCGGTGCTGGCTTGGGAGCTGGCTTAGCTTCAGCAACTGCTTTTTGAGCAGCGACTTCAGCCTGTTGTTTTTCTTTTCTTGCCTTTTCTTGCTCTTTCGCACGGCGTTGCTCTGCAGCTTTTTCTTCACGGAAGCGTGTTTCACTTTGACGTGAATATTCTGCATTTTGCTCTGCTTTCAAGGCTGCTGCACGCGCTTTAAAGTCAATACGTGGACCTGCCTGATTGTTGCGGACAGCATCGTTACGTTTATTTCGACCTTGATCATTGCGCTGTTTACCTTGGAAATTACGGTCACGATTACTATTGTTATCGCGGTTTCCATTGTTACGGTTGCCTTGACCATTTCCATTTTGGTTGCGACGATCATTATTCTGACGTTTACCTTGATCGTTCCCTTGTTGATTTCGGTTACGATTACGGTTGTCACGGCCTCCGCCATTTTGACGACGCTCTGCCTCTGCCTTGGCACGTGCTTCACGTTCTGCCTTAAAATTACGGCTTTGTGGTTTTTTCGGAGTCGCAGGGGCTTCTTTGACTTCAGCCTTTGATGTTTCTTTAGCTGGAGCTGATTTGGCAACAGGTACCTTATCAACCTTAGGCGCTACCTTTTCCTCTTTAGGAGTTGGTGTCGCTTTAGGAGCTGGCTTGCTTTCAGCCTTAGCTGTTCCCCCTTTTAAACTTGAAGTGATACGATTAGCATCAGCTTCTTCAACTGATGAGGAATGGCTCTTCACAGAAAGACCAAGTTCTTGAGCTTTCGCAACAACAACCTTACTTTCTACACCAACCTCTTTTGCGATTTCATATAATCGTTTCTTTGACACGTGATGTCCTCCTATTCTTTAGTCCATAAGAGTCCTCATTTTCTTTGAAAATCCAGCATCAACTACAGCAACCGTTTTTCTTGGTTTACCAATAGCCATGCTTAATTCCAGTGCGTTAAACACTGTGGAGACTTCTATATTATAGTAGTTACATTTATCAGTCGTCTTTTTAGTCACGTTACTACCAGCATCATTGGCAAGAAAAACTAGTCTCGCCTGTCCTGATTGAACTGCCTTGATGACAAGTTCTTCGCCAGAAATAAGCTTTCCAGCTCTTTGTGCCAGTCCCAACATATTTGACAATTTTTCTGTGTTATTCAAGACCTAACTCTCTTCTTTTGACCTTGTGATCCACATAAGCAATGAGTTCATCATAAAAACTTTCAGGAACATCCATTGAGAAACTATGGTTAAAAGCACGTTTCTTTTTAGCTTGGAGAGCTTCTTCATTATCTAGTTTAATGTAAGCACCTCGGCCATTTTTCTTTCCTGTTGGATCAATGAAAATCTCACCATCTTTAGTTTTTACAATGCGGAGCAAATCACGTTTATCAATGATTTCTCCTGAGACAACTGATTTGCGTAAAGGTATTTTTCGTGTTTTAGCCATCAAACACCTCTATGTTCTTCTTATTCTGCTTCTGTTGTTTCAATTACTTCTTCTGTTGTGACTTCAACAGGTGTAGCATCTTCTGCAACAATCTCGTCAACAACTTCCTCAGTAGCAGCCTCAGCTTTTTCAGCTTCGAGTGCTTCATATTCAGAAGCTGACTTGATGTCAATACGGTAACCAGTCAAATGAGCTGCCAAACGAACGTTTTGTCCACGACGACCAATTGCAAGAGATAATTTGTTATCTGGTACAACTACTGTCGCACGTTTGCTATCATCTTCGTCAAAGAGAACATAGTCCACTTCAGCCGGTGCAATAGCATTGTAGATAAATTCAGCTGGATCTTCAACCCATTGAATAACATCAATATTTTCCTCAACAGGAACTTCAATTCCTGTCTTAGCATCCAAACGTGTTGGGTGGAAACGGCTGACAACTTTCTTGATGTTGCTTCCACCACGACCAACGATAGTACCAATAGCATCAACGTTAGGGTTATGACTGCGAACAGCAACTTTGGTACGATCACCAGCTTCACGAGACACGCTCATGATTTCTACAGTTCCATCAAATACTTCAGGAATTTCTTGTTCCATGATACGTTTGATGAATTCTGGATGGCTACGGCTTACAAAGACGTTAACACCCTTAGGGTTGTTTTCAACTTTATAAACATAAACATCGATGACGTCGTGTGACTTAAAGCTTTCGCCAGGAATTTGGTCTTGGCGTGACAATTGAGCTTCGAGCGTTCCAAGATTGACATAAATGAAACGTTGGTCAAAGCGTTCAACTGTTCCTTGCATGATTTCACCTTCATGTTGCTTATAATCATTATAAGTGATTTCACGCATCTGCTTGCGCATCTTTTCCATAATGGTTTGTTTGGCAGATTGCGCTGCAACACGGCCAAATTCATCGACTGACTCTTCAAAACGAATCTTGTCACCAAGCTCGTAAGCAGAGCTGATAGCAAGGGCATCTTTCAAGCTAATTTCCAAACGACTATCAAAGACTTCGTCTACAACTTCACGAACGGTATAAACTTGAAAATCACCTGTTTTTTCATTGAATTCAACTACAGCTGATTCTGACTGACCATAACGACGCTTGTAGGCTGACTTAAGCGATTCAACCACGGCATCAATGATGTCTTCCTTGTTAATGTGTTTTTCTTCTTCCAAGACACGGAAGGCTTCTAGCATTTCTTTGCTCATATTCTTTGTTGTTTTAACCTCTAAAGGCCAAAACTGGCATCCTTTCTTTATTTACACTAATAGTTTTAGAGTTTGACTGCCAAACGAGCTTTAGCAACTGTTTGATAGGGAATCTCAACAGTTTTATGGCGAGTCTTATCAAGGTAATCAATTGTTAGGGTTTCCCCATCAAAGGCCACCAAGTCACCTTGGAAAATCTTGATCTTATCAATAGCCTTGTAAAGACTAACATTGATATACTGACCAACAGCATTTGTCAAAGCTTCTTTGGTTTTTAAGGGACGCTCTAACCCTGGACTAGAAACTTCCAGCATGTATTGATCCGGGAAAGGATCAGGCTGAATAGTATCCAAGAGGGGACTGATAATTTCAGTCAAGTCTGCAGTATCTTCTACAGTAATACCTCCTGGCTTATCAATCAAAACTGACAAGACATAGTCACCGCCAAGCTTTTCGTACTCGATATCGACCAGTTCGTATGGCTCAGGAATAGCTGGAGCTACGACTGCCGTCACGAGATCAATAATTTTTTGCGACATTATGACCTCCTTACACACACAAGAGACGAAGTTTCTACTCCGCCTCTCTTTCGTTATTTTCCTATATTATAGCATAGCTCAAAAGCCATTGCAAGGAATAACCATATTGCTATCATTTCATAACAAAAAGGTTGGGAATCACCCAACCTTATTTATTGCGTCGCTGGAACAGTGCTATAAGTAGTTACACCCGATCCATTATTATTGTATGTAGGGGTTGTCGTACCTTGTTCCTGAACATAATTACCTGTGTTTTCACTATAGTTATTGCTATAGGTAGTACCTCCATTGTAGGTACTTACCGATCCACCACCAGCTGCCTCAGATGTCCCAGCCTCATAATTTGAAGAAGCTTCACTCGAAGCCGCACTTCCTTTAGAATTAACGAAATCATCTGAGCCATAGTTAGAGCTACCAGAACCATAGAGAACCAAACTAGTCTTAAGATTAGATTCAGAAACTTTCTTCTTACCGACTTCCTTCTTAATACGGTTTTGTACTTTAAGAATATCCTCAGTTGAAGCTACTTGATAACTTCCACCATTGATCATGGCATCCGAACCAGCCAATTGGTAGGACTTAATATTTTTAAGGGCATCACTATAACCCATCAAGCTACGCAAAGTATTGGTATCACCAAGATCGATACTGGTTTGAACATTTGAACTTACAGCCGACAAAATTTTCTTGTAAGAACCAATAGAGTCCATCTTCAATAGCTTAGCTACAACCTTTTGAATAACCTCACGTTGACGTTTTTGACGACCATAGTCACCATCAGGGTCATCGTAACGCATACGTGAATAGACTAAAGCTTGCTCACCATTGATTTTATGAGTTCCGGGCTCAACTTTTGCCTGAAATTCAGGTTCATTTTCTGCAATCGAAATTGGAAAATCAAAATGATTCGTTACCTCAATACCACCAACAGCATCTACCAAATCAATCATACCCTGCATATTAATCAGTGCATAATAGTCAATATCAATATCTAAAACCTTTTGAATGGTTGAAATAGCCAAGTCAGCACCACCCTCAGCATATGCTGAATTTAGTTTTGCTTCACCCGACCCCTCAATATCTGTCAAAAGGTCACGTTCCAAACTGGTCATGGTTGTTTTCTTAGTCTTAGGGTTCACTGTTACCAAAATCATGGTATCAGAGTTTCCTTCCCAGGTTTCCTTACGTTCTTTGGATCCTGTATCTACCCCCATCAAGAGAATAGTTATAGGCTTAGTCTGTTGAATAGCCTTACTATTCCCTGAAGTTGCTTTAGAAGCCCTAAACGTTTTTGACAATTCGCCTGTGGCGTAATTATAAGTTGTCGTTAGGTAAATACCAGCAGCTACTACTGTCGTTGCAAAAATCGCCAACAACATCAATAAAATTTTTCGTCCAAGTTTCATGTTTTTTCCTAATCTATGAGTTTAGCCATAAGGTAAACATCTAGAAATTCTCCATTTTTAGTTCTTGCACCACGTTTCTTAGTGCCTTCAATGTCAAATCCGAATTTTTGATAGAGATGAACCGCCCGTTTATTACGTGCTTGAACCGTCAACTCTAAGCGGCGGATAGTTGGTGTATGATCTGCCCAGTCAATCATTGTTTCCATAAGAAACTGGCCAACACCATTCCCCCAGTAGGGTTTAGAAACCGCAATAAATACGTCGCCAATATGACTGGTCTTAGTATCTTGATCAGAGGTAACATTACAAACACCAATGACCTCATGACCCAATTTCGCCACCAAACAAATCTCATTAAGCCTATGCTGATGACTTTCAATATAAGTGGCTAACTGTTCAGCACTCAGTATAGAACTTCTATCATCTTGTGCTAGAAAATCCGATTCCAAGGCTACAGTCTCTAGTAAACGAGCTAGAGAGGCAGCATCCTCTCTTTGAGCTTCCTCAATGACTAATTCTTGCTCAGCCATTTATCATTTCCTCCTGAATCTCCTTACTTCTAGGACCGAAAGATTCAAAAAGCAACTGACGTCCATCTCCATGATGAGATATCGAAATTAGGAGATAATCCCCTAACAGACTCTCATCTAGGAGCTCACCCCACTCGATGATTGTCACACCTTCACCATACAGAAAATCATCTAAATCAATAGAATCTGGATCATCACCAATGCGGTAGACATCTAAATGATAGAGTGGCAGTCGCCCCTCATACTCCCTTACAATAGTATACGTTGGACTCTTTATCATCTGTGAAATATCCAAACCTTTGGCAATTCCCTTAGTCAAGGTCGTTTTGCCAGCTCCCAGATCCCCTGAGAGAACAATTATATCTCCAGAATCGAGCAGTCGACCTAGCTTTTGGCCGATACTAATCAATTCTTCTTCATTTTGACTGTAAATCATGTTTTCATTATATCAAAAAATAAAAATATGGACTAGAATCCACTGTAAAAATACAGTAGAAACTTATAAATATTGAATCATTTAAGTAAGAAGTTAAGATATGTATTTTAATCTTCAATTTATTTTAACCACATCAATCACTCATAGATTAGAAATCGTTTTGTAAAACTTACTATAGATTTGAAAGTTAATCAAAAAAACTCTCTCACATTCCCCAGATAAAATCGCAAAAGAAAAAGCCTGACAAATATACAGACTTTTAACTTTCAACCTTTAGAACACAGCCATACTGATGAAGTTAAGGATAAACAAGATATCCAAAATCCACATAATAAAGTGGACATCCTTAGCTTGACCTTTGACGATTTTGACCAAAGTATAAGTAAGGAAACCAGCTGCGATACCATAGGTAATACTATATGAGAATCCCATGAAAATAGAAGTGAAGAAGGCAGGAATAGCTTCAGACAAATCTTCCCAATCGACACTCTTAAGGTTAGAGAGCATCATAACACCTACAATAATAAGGATAGGCGCTGTGGCAGCATTAGGAACGATTGATACCACTGGACTAAAGAAACTAGAGATGGCAAAGAGTACAGCAACCACAAGAGCTGTCAAACCAGTACGTCCACCAGCACCAATACCTGCTGCAGATTCAACGTAAGTTGTAACATTTGAAGTCCCTGCAATGGCACCAATACTTGTACCAACAAGGTCAGAGTAAAGAGCACGGTCAAGAGCTTTTGATTCGTTGTTATCACCTGTTGAAGCAATGATACCAACCTTCTCACCAGTACCAATCAAGGTACCGATAGTATCGAAGATATCAGTCAATGAGAAGGCAAGGATAGCCATAAAGACACCAGGCAAACGAGAAACGTCTGCAAAGAGTGATCCCAATCCCTTAGATCCAAGCGCTGCACCAAAGACCTGACCAAGGTCTTTAATAGATGATGTCAAGCTAGCTGCGTGCCAGTCAATGCTTCCAAGATCAACAACACCAGCAAAAATAGCAATGATAGTCGTTACAAGGATTGAAAGAAGAACACCACCACGAATACCTTTAACAATAAAGAAAATCGCAATCACAAGACCAATCAAACCTACAATTACAGTTGGGTTATTGAAAGCAACCAAACCTGGTGTAGCTGACGATGAAGCTGTAATTGAAGCCTTGGCCATATCAGCACCTTTACCTGCTACAGTGTAGGTGTGTGGATTAATTGAGAATTTCAAAAAACCAGCATTTTTAATCCCAACATAGGCAAGGAAAACACCGATACCTGCTGAAATCGCAGATTTGAGGGCTGTTGGAATAGACTCAATAATCATCTTACGCACTTTAGTTACTGTGATAATCAATGAAATAACACCACATAGAAAGACCATTGCTAAGGCCTCTTGCCAAGTGTAACCCAAAGAAAAGACCACTGTGTAGGTGAAGAAGGCATTAAGCCCCATACCAGGCGCTTGAGCGTATGGTAGGTTAGCATAAAAAGCCATCATCAATGTCCCTGCAACCGCACCAATAATTGTTGCTAAGAAAACACCTTGTGCAGGCATTCCTGTTTGGGCCAACATCGCTGGGTTAACAAAGAGGATGTAAGACATGGCAAAGAAAGTTGTCAATCCGGCAGTCACTTCTGTACGGACGTCAGTACCATGTTCTTTCAATTTGAAAAACTTTTCCATGAAAGTTTAGACTCCTTAATAAAAAATATTGTCAAAATCCGAATAATTTCGGAACATTCTCACGTAGAATGCAACATTACTATTCTACATGAAATTATTTGACGGTGCAAGGTTTATTTCCTGAGACTTTTCTTATGAAAAACCGAACGTTCTTAGAAAGCTCTTTCTTAATCACCAACAAAGGACAGATTTTTGCTATAATAGGAACATGACAAAAAAATTGATTGCACTAGATCTTGATGGAACGCTCTTGCGCCCAGATGGAACTATTTCAGAATTCACACAAAAAACGATTAAAGATGTACAAAATAAAGGACACCAAGTTGTTATTGCTACAGGTCGTCCTTATCGTATGGCTATTGACCATTACAAAACACTAGGGTTAGAAACACCACTCATCACCTTCAACGGCTCTTTGACCAATCTTCCAGACCAAAACTGGGCTTATGAGCATTCGGTTAAATTAGATAAGAAATATCTGATTAGCCTCTTACAACGCCATGATGAGTTAGAGATGGATTTTCTGGCTAGTGAATATCGAAAACACTTCTATATCACTATGAATCACCCGGAGCGTATTCAACCACAACTCTTTGGTGTTGATAAAATTATTGAGGCTATGCGTTTAGAACCAACTAAAATCACGCGCAACCCTAACGCTCTCCTTATGCAAACTCGTCATGAGGATAAGTACCAACTTGCCGATGACATCAAGAAGGACTTCAAGGAAGAAATTGAAGTTGATTCTTGGGGTGGCCCGCTTAATATCTTGGAATTTTCGCCTAAAGGCATAAACAAGGCCTACGCCCTAAACTACTTACTTAAGGCCATGCGCAAATCAACGGATGATCTGATTGCTTTTGGGGACGAACACAACGACACAGAGATGTTGGAGCTTGCTAAAACTGGTTATGCCATGAAGAATGCTAGCTCTGTCCTTCTCCCCCACGCTAACGAACAAATTGAGTGGACTAATGAAGAGGATGGCGTTGCTCGCAAACTCCAGGAACTCTTTTTATAAATAACAAAAGACACCGAAAATTTCTTCGGTGTTTTTCTTATGATTAAGGTAAAATAGCCACTGCACGCACTGGGGAACCTGTCGCCTTGTCCCAGTGAGGAAATGCAATTGAAATCAAAGCACCAACAGCTGGAACTTGATCCAATTGATTCAAGACTTCTACCTGATAAATGTTTTGTTCCAAGAGGTAGTATTCGTTAACCAAGCCATGTTCTGCTGCTGGAATACCAGCATCTGTATCAAAAGTCTCATGACCGACAGCCTTAACATGGCGTTCATGAATCAAGAATTCTAGAGCTTCACGGCTCCACCCTGGACTTTGTTGAACCCCATTTTCATCAAGGTTGCGCATAGCATCTTGATCTGGCCAACGTTTTGACCAATCACTACGAAAAGCGACAAAGGCCCCTTCAGTAATTTTTCCATGCTCTGCTTCAAAGTCTAAGATATCTTGTTTGCTCAAGATAAAGTTTGGATTCGCAGCAACTTCTTTAGACTTGTCGATAACATAGAGTGGTAAAAGAAGATCTTTGAGAGCAATCTCATCCAACCAACGACCACCTTCTACAAAGTGAATCGGTGCATCAATATGCGTTCCGTATTGACCAACTACTGTAAATTTTTGAACATGGAAACCATCTTTTAATGTGAAAAGGTCTTCTTGTTTCAAAGCAGGAAGGGCTGGGAAATGTGGACTTTCCGCATTAATTTTGTGGGTCAAGTCAACCCATTTCTTAGATTGCAATTCATTATAAATACTTAGTAAATCTGACATAAGGAGGCCCTCTTTTCTTATAGATTTAACCTTAAATAGTTAATTGAAGAAATTATAGCAGCCAACACCAGCTATTACAAGCTTTTATCTCATTTTTTCTTAATCCTATTCCCCCTAGTTAGATATAGCTTAAAACTATACTTAACACTTATTGTCTGAAAAAAAAGTATATTTGCAATAATTTGATGTTTTTTTCAATTATATGACACTTTTGTTACGAAAACCATTGACAAATTCATGGTAACGTTCTATAATTAGAGTGTTCTAATTTTCGAGGGACTAAAAAAATATTGTTGTCATTTTCATGTCATGAATGCTAATACCAATAATCATTTTTCTATTCCTAAGAAACAATATATAAAAGGAGGAAGAACACTAATGGGTATCGGTATTATTATTGCTAGCCATGGTAAATTCGCTGAAGGTATTCACCAATCAGGTTCTATGATTTTTGGTGAACAAGAGAAAGTTCAAGTGGTTACTTTCATGCCAAATGAAGGTCCTGACGACTTGTACGCTCACTTCAAAGATGCCATTGCTCAATTTGACGCTGACGACGAAATTCTAGTCCTTGCAGACCTTTGGTCTGGATCACCATTTAACCAGGCAAGCCGAATTAAGGAAGAAAATCCTGATCGCAAGATGGTTATCGTGACAGGACTCAACTTACCAATGCTTATCCAAGCATATACGGAACGTATGGTAGCTCCTGATGCTGGGGTTGAAGAGATTGTCGCTAACATTTATAAGGAAACAAAAGAAGGCGTTAAAGTCCTTCCAGAAGGCCTTATTCCTGAAGAAGACACTAAACCAGCAGACGCTAAACCTTCTATTCCTAAGGGTACCATTCCTGAAGGAACAGTACTTGGTGATGGAAAAATCAAATACGTTTTGGCTCGTGTTGACACACGTCTCCTCCACGGTCAGGTTGCGACTGGTTGGACTCACTCAACTCACCCAGACCGTATCATCGTTGTTTCAGACACTGTTTGTCATGATAAACTTCGTACAAACATGATTAAACAAGCCGCTCCATCTGGTGTTCAAGTTCACGTTATCCCAATTAAAAACATGGTTAAAGCAAACAATGACCCACGTTTTGGTGATACACGTGCTATGCTTCTCTTTGAATCTGTTGAAGATGCTCTTGCTGCTGTTAAAGCAGGTGTTGATGTTAAAGAAATCAACCTTGGTTCTTCAGCTTATAAAGAAGGAAAAGTCAATGTTACTAAAGCTCTTTCATTTGACCAAACAGATGTGGATGCTATCAAAGAGTTGCAATCATTGGGTGTCAAATTTGACGTTCGTGGGGTACCAAGTGATAGCCCAGCAAACGTTGATGCCTTGATTAAGTCAGCTGAAACTAAATTAGCAGAGAAGAAATAATTTTGGAGGATGCATAAATGAGTTTAGTACAAATTATTTTAGTCGTAATTGTTGCTTTCATCATCGGTTGTAGCTCAGTTAACGACCAAATCGAAACATACCAACCAGTTGTGGCTTGTTCCCTTATCGGTCTTGTTACTGGTCATCTCGAACTCGGCGTAATGTTGGGTGGTAGCTTACAGTTGATCACTATGGGATGGGCTAACGTTGGTGCTGCCATGGCACCAGATGCCTCACTTGCCGCTGTAGCTTCTACAATCATCCTTATCTTGGGTGGTCAAGGAACTAAAGGGATTGGTCCTGCCATCGCCCTTGCGGTGCCTTTGGCTGTTGCCGGTCTTGCCTTGACAATGGTTGTCCGTACAGCAACTGTCTTCATCGCTCATATTATGGATAGCCGTGCAGAAGCTGCTGATATCGCTGGTGTTGAAAGATGGCACTTTATCGGTATGGCCCTCCAAGGTCTCCGTGTTGCTATCCCTGCCCTCCTCTTGCTCTTGATTCCTGCTCACCTCGTACAATCTGGTCTTGAAGCTATGCCTGAATGGTTAAAATCAGGTATGACAATCGGTGGTGGTATGGTTGTAGCCGTTGGTTATGCCATGGTTATCAACATGATGTCTAGTCGTGAAGTTTGGCCATTCTTCTTCCTTGGTTTTGCTTTGGCTGCCCTCAAAGAGTTGACCTTGATTAGCTTGGGTATCATCGGCCTCTGTCTTGCCGTTATGTACCTTGCGCTTGAAGCTAGTGGTTCAAATGGTTCTTCAAATGATGGAGGATCAGGTGATCCCCTCGGTGAAATTCTGGAAGACTTTTAATTAGGAGGAAAGAAAATGGCTGATTCAAAAATTAAATTAACAAAAGCAGATCGTTTCAAAGCTTTCTTGCGCTCATACTTCCTTTTAGCTTCATTCAACTATGAACGTATGCAAAATGGTGGTGTGGCTTACACCCTTATTCCTGCAATCAAAAAACTTTATCAAACTAAAGAAGACCGTGCTGCTGCGCTTAAGCGTCACTTGGAATTCTTCAATACACAACCTTTCATGGCCAACCCAATCTTTGGGGTTACGCTTGCCTTGGAAGAAGAACGTGCCAACGGTGCTGAGATCGATGATGCGGCTATCTCAGGGGTTAAGGTCGGTATGATGGGACCTCTTGCAGGTGCCGGTGACCCTCTCTTCTGGTTTACCCTTCGTCCAATCTTCCTTTCACTAGGAGCAGGTTTGGCTGTTTCAGGTAACGTCCTAGGCCCAATCGTCTTCTTCGTTCTCTGGAACGTTATGGTTGCCGCTGTTAAATGGTATACTCAAGAATTTGGTTACCGTGCTGGTACTGCGATTACAGACGACTTGTCAGGTAACCTTCTCCAACAAGTAACTCGTGGCGCATCAATGATGGGGATGTTCGTTATCGGTTCTCTTATCCAACGTTGGGTAAGCATTACCTTCACACCAGTTGTCTCTGTTGTTAAACAACAAGAAGGTGCTTATATCGATTGGGATAAACTTCCAAAAGGTATTGCCGGTGTTAAAGCAGCCTTCCTAGAACAAGCTGCTGGTAAATCACTCGAAGCCAACAAGGTAACAACATTGCAAGATAACTTGAACCAATTGATTCCTGGTCTTGCTGCCCTTGGTTTGACTTTCCTCTGTATGTACCTTCTTAAGAGAAAAGTTTCTCCAATCGTTATCATTTTGGGTATCTTTGTTCTAGCTATTGTGCTCCACATTATTGGTGTACTCTAATCGGAGCAAGGTATGGTTAAATCGCTCAATACCGAAATGGCTCACACAACTAAGGGAACTTGGTTTCGTGAAGGGCCTATTTACGGAAATATCATGGTCGGAGATAAGGCTTTCGAATTTTACAATGATACGAAGTTACAAGACTACGTTCAAATTCCTTGGGATGAAATCACTTATGTGATTGCCGATGTCTACTTCGGTGGTAAATTCATCCCACGCTTTGAAATCCGTACTAAGCAAAATGGACGTTTCCGTTTTGCCAGTCGAAAAAGCCGAATAACTTTGAAAGAAATTCAAAAAAGAATTCCTCGAGAAAGTTTAAGAAAAGCACCTAGCTTCATCGTTGTTCTCAAACAAGGCTTTAAGAATCTTTTCCGACTCATTGTCAAGAAGAAATAATCTCCGAATATTATAAAAAGATTGTCCAATCTAATAGTTGGGCAATCTTTTTATAATATTTTGCTCATTTTTGAAAGAAATTGACTTCTTTTGAAATTTTATCTCACTAGCTATTGACATTTACGTGAAAGCGTTTTACAATATAATTGTTCTTGATTTCTTATGTTTAAAAAGATTGAGAGACGCTTTTTTTAGCGTCTTGAAAAAAATCGGAGATAGTCTTTTTAAGCCTAGGAAATAATAATTTATAAGGAGGAGAACACGAATGGGTATCGGTATTATTATTGCCAGCCATGGTAAGTTCGCTGAAGGGATCCACCAATCAGGCTCTATGATTTTTGGAGACCAAGAGAAAGTTCAAGTCGTAACTTTCATGCCAAGTGAAGGTCCTGATGATTTGTACGCTCACTTCAACGACGCCATTGCACAATTCGATGCTGATGATGAAATTCTTGTTTTGGCTGACCTTTGGTCTGGTTCACCATTTAACCAAGCTAGCCGAATTGCTGGAGAAAATCCAGATCGCAAGATTGCTATCATCACAGGACTTAACTTGCCAATGCTAATCCAAGCATACACTGAACGTATGATGGATGCTAACGCTACTGCAGAGCAAGTTGCTGCTAATATCATCAAGGAAGCTAAGGGTGGTATCAAGGCACTTCCAGAGGAGCTTAATCCAGCTGAGGAAACAGCAGCAGCTCCTGTAGAAGCTGCTGCACCTCAAGGAGCTATCCCAGAAGGGACAGTTATCGGAGATGGTAAACTCAAGATTAACTTGGCACGTTTGGACACACGTCTCTTGCATGGTCAGGTAGCAACTAACTGGACACCTGCTTCTAAAGCAGACCGTATCATTGTTGCTTCAGATGACGTTGCTAAAGATGAGCTTCGTAAAGAATTGATCAAACAAGCAGCACCAAATGGGGTTAAAGCAAACGTTGTTCCAATTCAAAAATTGATTGATGCTTCTAAGGACCCTCGCTTTGGTAACACACACGCGCTTATCTTGTTCGAAACTGTTCAAGACGCACTTCGTGCTATCGAAGGTGGCGTGCCAATCAAAGAACTTAACGTTGGTTCTATGGCTCACTCAACTGGTAAAACAATGGTTAACAACGTTTTGTCTATGGACAAAGACGATGTTGCTTGCTTCGAAAAATTGCGTGACCTTGGCGTTGAATTCGACGTCCGTAAGGTACCAAATGATTCTAAGAAAGATTTGTTCGACCTTATCAAAAAAGCTAACGTTCAATAACCTTCATTCGGATAAATTAGTTGATAATCTCAGCTAATCACAACTCAATAGAAAAGGAATTATTACCATGTCAGATATGTCAATTATTTCTGCAATTTTGGTCGTAGTTGTTGCCTTCCTTGCTGGTCTTGAAGGTATCCTTGACCAATTCCAATTCCACCAACCACTTGTTGCATGTACCCTCATCGGTGCTGCTACAGGTAACCTCACTGCAGGTATCATGCTTGGTGGTTCTCTTCAAATGATTGCCCTTGCTTGGGCTAATATCGGTGCCGCTGTCGCTCCTGACGCTGCCCTTGCCTCTGTTGCTGCTGCCATTATTTTGGTTAAAGGTGGTAACTTCACAACTGAAGGTATCGGTGTTGCGACTGCAACAGCTATCCCACTTGCGGTTGCCGGTCTCTTCCTAACTATGCTTGTTCGTACAGCATCTGTTGCCCTTGTTCACGCTGCAGATAAAGCAGCAGAAAGCGGAAACATCGCTGGTGTTGAACGTGCACACTACCTCGCCCTCCTTCTTCAAGGTTTGCGTATCGCTGTGCCAGCTGCCCTTCTTCTTGCTATCCCAGCAGAATCTGTTCAACATGCCCTTGGATTGATGCCTGACTGGCTCAACCACGGTATGGTTGTCGGTGGTGGTATGGTCGTAGCCGTTGGTTACGCCATGGTTATCAACATGATGGCAACTCGTGAAGTTTGGCCATTCTTCGCCATCGGTTTTGCTTTTGCTGCTATTAGCCAATTGACACTTATCGCTCTTGGTGCTATCGGTGTCGCTATTGCCTTCATCTACCTCAACCTTTCTAAACAAGGTGGCGGAAATGGTGGCGGAACTTCAACTGGTTCAGGCGACCCAATCGGCGATATCTTGGAAGACTACTAGGAAGGGGTGCTCTCATGGCTGAAAAAATTCAATTATCTCAAGCGGATCGTAAAAAGGTTTGGTGGCGCTCACAATTCTTGCAAGGTTCATGGAACTATGAACGTATGCAAAACTTGGGTTGGGCTTACTCACTCATTCCTGCTATTAAAAAACTCTATACTAACAAAGAAGACCAAGCCGCAGCTCTTAAACGTCACTTGGAATTCTTCAATACCCACCCTTACGTAGCTGCTCCTATCATGGGTGTTACCTTGGCTCTTGAAGAAGAAAAAGCTAACGGTACTGACATCGAAGATGCTGCTATCCAAGGGGTTAAAATCGGTATGATGGGACCTCTTGCCGGTATCGGTGACCCTGTTTTCTGGTTCACAGTTCGTCCTATCCTTGGTGCCCTCGGTGCATCATTGGCACAAGCTGGTAACATCGCTGGTCCACTTATCTTCTTCATCGGTTGGAACCTTATCCGTATGGCCTTCTTGTGGTACACTCAAGAACTTGGTTACAAAGCAGGTTCAGAAATCACTAAAGACATGTCTGGTGGTATCTTGAAAGATATTACTAAAGGGGCATCAATCCTTGGTATGTTCATCTTGGCTGTCCTTGTTGAACGTTGGGTTTCTATCGTCTTCACTGTAAACCTTCCAGGTAAAGTTTTGTCTAAAGGTGCCTATATCGAATGGCCTAAAGGCAATGTTAGCGGTGACCAACTTAAGACTATCCTCGGCCAAGTTAATGACAAACTTAGCTTCGATAAGATTCAAGTGGATACCCTCCAAAAACAATTGGATTCATTGATTCCAGGTTTGATGGGACTTCTCCTTACTTTTGCATGTATGTGGTTGCTTAAGAAGAAAGTTTCACCAATCACAATCATCATCGGACTCTTTGTAGTTGGTATTGTTGCAAGCTTCTTCGGAATCATGTAAAAAGAGTAAGAGTTTAGCAAAGCTGAACTCTTTTCTTATGCTATAATAAAGGTACTACAATCAAAAAGCGAGATAGATATGGCACAATCACTAAACAAAACAGTTGAACTACATACAACAGGCGTTTCCTACATGGCTATCGGGGGGAAAGTCGGTAAATTTCTAATCGGAGATGTGGCTCTTGAATTCTACCCAGATGTCAATGTCGAGCAATACATTCAAATTCCATGGACTAGCATCACTCAAATCGGTGCAAATGTATCAGGAAAGAGAATTAGCCGCCACTTTGAAGTGTTGACAGACAAGAGCAAATTCCTCTTTGCTTCTAAAGATTCTGGAAAGATTCTAAAGATTGCTAGGGAACATCTTGGCAATGAAAAAGTCGTCAAGTTACCAACTCTCATTCAAACTATCGGCACTCGACTCAAAGGTTTATTTGCCAAAAAATCATAATTTTTGTATAATATAACAGACGGATAAGTACTAGCTAGATCCTTTCAGAAAGCCTGCGGTTGCTGCGAGCAGGTAGGGTTAACCTACGAAATTCTACCGTTTCTAATAATTAAAAACATAAACAAGTGCACTCCTGTGAAGTTGGATGGAACCGTGGCTCATGTCACTCCAACACTTTCACTGGAGTGTTTTACTTTTTGGAGGAACTTATGTTAGATGTAAAACGTATTCGTAACGACTTCGATGCCCTTGCCGAAAAATTGGCTACACGTGGGGTTGCCGCTGAAACTTTAAATGAACTTAAAGAGCTTGATGTTAAACGCCGTGAGCTTCTTATCAAATCTGAAGAACTCAAAGCTCAACGTAATATCGCTTCAGATGGTATCGCTCAAGCTAAACGTAACAAAGAAGATGCTTCAGAACAAATTGCAGCCATGCAAAAAGTTTCTGCAGAAATTAAGGAAATTGATGCCGAACTTGCTGCTATCGATGAAAAGCTTAATGCCATCGTTGTGACACTTCCAAATACACCAAACGACTCTGTTCCAGTAGGTGCTGACGAAGACGAAAACGTAGAAGTTCGCCGTTGGGGAACACCTCGTGACTTTGATTTTGAAGTTAAAGCTCACTGGGATCTTGGGGAAGACCTTGGTATCCTAGATTGGGAACGTGGTGCTAAAGTCACTGGTTCTCGCTTCCTTTTCTACAAAGGACTTGGAGCAAAATTGGAACGTGCGATTTACAACTTTATGTTGGATGAGCACGCTAAAGAAGGCTACACTGAAATGATCACACCTTACATGGTTAACCACGACTCAATGTTCGGTACTGGTCAATATCCAAAATTCAAGGAAGATACTTTCGAGCTTGACGGTACTGACTATGTCCTTATCCCAACCGCTGAAGTTCCTTTGACAAACTACTACCGCGGTGAAATTCTTGATGGTAAAGAATTGCCAATCTACTTCACAGCCATGAGCCCTTCATTCCGTTCAGAAGCTGGTTCAGCTGGTCGTGATACACGTGGATTGATCCGTCTTCACCAATTCCACAAGGTTGAAATGGTCAAATTCTCAAAACCAGAAAGCTCATACGATGAATTGGAAAAAATGGTAGTTAACGCTGAAAATATCCTTCAAAAACTTAACTTACCATACCGTGTCATCACTTTATGTACTGGCGATATGGGATTCTCAGCTGCTAAAACCTACGATTTGGAAGTTTGGATTCCAGCACAAAACACTTACCGCGAAATTTCTTCATGTTCAAACACAGAAGATTTCCAAGCCCGTCGTGCACAAATCCGTTACCGTGACGAAGCTGATGGTAAGGTAAAACTTCTTCACACTCTTAACGGTTCAGGACTTGCTGTTGGACGTACAGTAGCCGCTATCCTTGAAAACTACCAAAACGAAGATGGTTCAGTAACTATCCCTGAAGTTCTTCGCCCTTACATGGGTGGTGCTGAAGTGATTTCACCAAAATAAATAAGAGAAATCTCCAGAAAAAACTGGAGATTCTTTTAGTTTTGATTAGCTTCCTCGTAGTATGGTTTCAACTTATAGAATCCATCAGCGAGTTCTTCTACCAACTCTTCCATTGTTTCACTAGCAGTCACAGGGACATCATACTTGACCAAGACCTTACGAACACGACCATCTCTAATTGCTTCTTTAAGCATCTGGCGATTCTCTTCAGTTCCTTCCACACGATGACTAACACCATTTTCCTGAGCAAAATAGTATAGAGAGGGTGCAATCGGTAAGTCTAGGACCTTATGTTGCTTAGCTAGAGTGGTATCTGATTTTTTACGTTCGACAAAGCTAACTTCTACTGAAATCCCCCATTTTTCAGGCTGACCATAAAGTCGAATCGCCATGGCAACATCGTCTAAACTATCCTCAGGGGCCCTGTAATAGCACCAAAAGTGTGGCCGGCATATTTGTGCTTGATTAGCCCAATTACTGACACGATCCATCTTAAAGGGTGCCAAACGCTCCTCTAGAAGTTTTGCTAAAGCCTGCATCTCCTTACGAGCTGCTTGACCAAGTGCCTTGAGGTCTTCCATCTCTTCCTTATGTGGGCCCGCTTTTTCAGGTTTGATATACTTAACCCCTTGTTTAGATAAATAAGATTGAATATTTTCTAACATCGTTTTCTCCTTACAATGATAAAAGACCAACCCATAACGATTCTATTCCGGTTGGTCTCTTTTTTTATTTACGTTTACGAGCAATCAAATGGATTGGTGTTCCCTCAAAACCAAAGGCTTGACGAATTTGATTTTCCAAGAAACGCATGTATGAGAAGTGCATAAGCTCTTCTTCATTGACAAAGATAACAAATGTTGGTGGTTTAACCGAAACTTGTGTGCCATAGAAAATCTTAAGGCGTTTTCCTTTGTCAGTTGGTGTTGGGTTGATGGCAATGGCATCCATGATAACATCATTCAAAACAGCTGATGAAATACGACGGTTCTGACTCTCACTGATGCGTTTAATCATCTCTGGCAACTTGTTAAGACGTTGTTTCGTCTCAGCCGATACAAAGATAATTGGTGCATAGCTCAAAAATTGGAACTGATCACGGATATCTGCTTCCCAGTTAGCAACGGTATGATTGTCTTTCTTAATCGTATCCCATTTGTTAACTACGATGATAATCCCTTTACCAGCTTCATGGGCAAAACCAGCAATACGCTTATCATACTCACGGATACCTTCTTCGGCATTGATAACCATAAGGACGATATCAGAACGGTCAATGGCACGCATTGAACGCATGACAGAGTATTTTTCTGTGTTTTCATAAACCTTACCAGATTTACGCATACCAGCGGTGTCAATCATGGTATACTCTTGACCTTCACTGTCCACAAAGTTTGTATCAATGGCATCTCGAGTAGTACCAGCAATCGGGCTGGCAATCACTCGGTCCTCACCCAAAATGGCGTTAATCAAGCTTGATTTTCCGACGTTTGGACGTCCAATCAAACTAAAACGAATGATATCTGGATTTTCTTCTTCAACTTCTGTTGGGAGGTTTTCAACGATAGCATCGAGAACATCCCCTGTACCGATACCGTGAACAGATGAAACTGGATAAGGATCACCAAGTCCAAGAGAATAAAAATCATAGATATCTGCACGCATCTCAGGGTTATCCACTTTATTTACCGCCAAGATAACAGGCTTGTTGGTCTTATAGAGAATACGAGCAACGTACTCGTCCGCATCTGTCACGCCTTCCTTACCTGAAACGACAAAGACAATAACGTCAGCTTCAGTCATGGCAATGTCAGCTTGGTGCTTAATTTGTTCCATAAATGGTGCATCAACATCATCAATACCACCTGTATCAATTAAGCTAAACTGGCGATTAAGCCATTCAGCAGAGGTATAAATACGGTCACGTGTTACCCCTTCAACGTCTTCGACGATAGAGATACGTTCACCCGCAATTCGGTTAAATAGGGTCGATTTCCCAACGTTTGGGCGACCCACGATAGCAACTGTAGGTAATGTCATATGTTTAAGTCCCTGATTAAATAGGGATTCCTTTCTTCATTTAGCAGTCTCACTTCCACCAAGGAAAGCAAACTCTCTTATTCTTTATCATTATTAGGATCACCCTAACGGCGATTAACACCCTTCAAGTGAACCTCTTTGGCAAGAAAACGGATACGCTCCATCACACGTTTGGCCTGCCAAGTCTCGTCTCCTTGACGTCCATTGGATAGCTTAGCTTCTAAATCCGCAAAACTATAGTTAGACGTAAAGAAGGTAGGTAGCTCCTCAATCATGCGATGCTGGAGGATAACTTGCAAAACATCATCCCTAATCCAAGAAGAGAATTGTTCTGCACCAATATCATCTAGAACCAAAACTTCCGCCTGTTTGACAGCATCAATTTGCTCCTTGACAGAACCATCCTTGATTCCATTTTTAACATCAATAGTAAATGATGGGTAATGAATAATGGTCGTCGCAACCTTCTTGGTCTCTGAAAGTTCATGAGCCATAGCAGCCAACATGAAGGATTTTCCAACCCCCATGTCTCCGTAGATATAAAGGCCTTTCTGGTCTGGACTAGGGTAATTCGCCACAAAATCCACGAGACTCTCAAAGGTATCAACACGAGCCACATCATCTAGAGCAATGTCCGCAAAGGTAATCTTACGATAAGACTGAGGCAGACTCACCAAATTAATCCGTTTAGCAATAGCCTGCTGTTCTTGTTGCTCTTTGAGCTGACGCGTCTCCTTATAGGTGACATCAGCGTAGCCTTCATTCATGGTCAGAATCGGTTCATACCCTTTGGCAATATACGAGGCATCACCTTCCTTTACCTTACGGCATTCCACCAGGAATTGATTAAACTTAGGAAGACTACGCTTGATTTCATCCTGGCTTAGGCTATGCTCTTGAATAAAGCTAGCCACTCTTGGATCCGCTAAAATTTGCTTCGTTAAATCTGTTGCATTGCCAGACCCATGATGCCCTGTTCGGTTTAGGGTTTGTCCAACTCTTTCCATAGGCTACTCCTTTCCTTTTTCTAGTTTTGCCAAAGCTCGACGTCTAATTTCATCCAACTTGGCCTGATCAGCCTGACTGGTTTGATTATCATAATCTGGATTACTCCAGCTCGGCACATTTGTTTTCTTCTTAGAATCAGCTTTTGCTTGCTGTGATTTCTTATCGTAACCACTACGCAAAGCTAAAAGCCCCTGTTCAGCAGTGACGATATTCTTAAAGGCAAAATCGTTGGCAAGTTTAGAGATATACTCTCGATTTACATTCGTTGAACGTGTCCGTCCCAAACTGTAGGCAACCATGAGGTTAATTACCTCATCCATAAAGCCTCTTTGTGCCAAATCCGTGAGAATCTGCTTCTCAGAATTAGTCACAGTCCCGCTTGGGCCTTTAGCACTTTGCAAGTAATCTATAGGCTTTTCGGACCTAACCGCTTTAAGAATCTTTTTCTCCGTCTCCGTCAAAGCAGAATCACCACCCAATGTTTGAGCTTGAGCCTGTTCTAATTGCACCTGCATACGCTTGACAATAATCTGGTGGTTCACGGCTGTCTTTTTCGCTAAGAGATAGGTATCATACCAATTCATGCCATGAGTTTCAGACAATTTATAGATTTCTGGCACATCTGTCTTTTCATCTGTAAATACAAGTCCGTCAGCCTGCATACGATTCCTGAAACTGCTTAAATCAAACGAATTTTTAGGCTTGATTTCAGACACAGACTTTTGAGCCAAACGCTCATCGGTAAAGACATCCGAAAAACGTTTAGATAAATCTTGCAAGCCTTGTAGACCTGCCGGTTTCAAAGCATCTACTGCTGGTTCACTAATCTTTTGCTCGAGAAGTGAACTATAAACGGCATGTTTTAGAAACTGCTCAATTGATAAGGGAGACTTAAGCTCTATAACATAAACCCCTTGAGGTGAGTGGTAAAAGGCCAAGAGATCTACTGCTGTCAGAACCGCCAGTGCTTCCTGAAGGGGCTGCATTCCAAAGTTAAGATGGTTCAGAATAGCCGCAAACTTATGGCGGTGATTACCATTGTCATAAAAAGCCACGAAATACTGGTAGAGAGCGTATCCTTCACTCCCAATAATGGGATAATAGCAACGCATCAAACTTGCCTGATCGGGAACGATAACCTGATTGCCAACATAGACAAATTCTTCAATAGGTCTCATTTTTTAGACTCTTTTTTCGCACGTACAGTTTTGGTGATTTCTTGAAGCAACTCTTCAATCTCATCAACATCTTTGAAAGAACGGTAGACACTAGCAAAACGTACATAAGTAATTTCATCAAGGTCAGCGAGTTCTTTCATCACTAAATTCCCAATGACATCACTATCAACCTCTCCATCATGGTTACGTCGAATATTTTGCTCAATACGGGTGATGGCATTTTCGATATCCTCACTAGAAACCGGACGCTTCTGAGCACTCATCAAGATACCATTGAAAATCTTATCGCGAGAGAATTGTTCACGAGTACCGTCTTTTTTGACAACCAAAAGTGGAACTTCTTCCACACGCTCAAAAGTTGTAAAACGAGCATGACAAGAATCACACTCACGACGACGACGAATGGTATTCCCATCCTCTGCCTGACGGCTATCGATAACACTAGATTTATTATGTTGACATTTTGGACAACGCATGCACTTCACCACCAATCTTTGAAATTCGGTACTCTATTTTACCATAAAAACACACAAAAAGCACGCTCTAAACGAGGCGTGCTCACGACCAAGAATCACTCTAAGACTCTTATAAATTGATTTAAAGCTCAAGTTGAGGTGTCGTCGTTTCTCCATCTGCAAATGGAATGTAAAGGTCGAAACGTGTTCCAACACCAAGTTCAGAACTAACATCGATACGGCAGCGATAAGCTTCCACAATTTGGTAAAGGATTGACAAACCAATACCAACACCAGATTGCGTTGTCGTACGATTACGTGCCTTATCTGAACGGTAGAAGCGCTCAAAGATATGCTCAATATCTTCTTTAGAGATTCCTTCACCATTATCTTGCACTTGGACCAACATCTCATCTTCCAGAGCCTTAATTGTAACCTGGATTTCCTTGTTAACAGGAGAATACTTGACCGCATTATCAATCAAAATCGTAATCGCCTGTTCAAAGTGTTGGCTGTAAATCTGTGCAGGGCGCTCTGAGCTCTCGAAATCATTGAGATAGAATTGGTAGTCTTCATGCAAGACACGGAAGTTACCGATAACCGTACGGATTGAAGAATTCAAATCACAAGTATCGTTTCTGTGATTTTCAAATGATCCTTTGACACGGATAGAATCCAACATATCATTAATCATAATCGTCATACGGTTGGCCTCGTGACTTGCAGCCTCAAGACTTTCCTCAAGGATTTCAGGGTCATTTTTACCCCAACGTTGCAAGAGGTCCATATGCCCCTTGATAACCGCAATCGGTGTACGCAATTCATGACTGACGTCACTCAAGAAACGCATCTGCATCTGATTATTTTCTTGGATTTTATCCATCATACGGTTAAAGTTAACCGCCAAATCACCAATTTCATCGTGACTTTCAATCTTAGAACGAAGTTCCAAATCACTTGGCGAATCGGTGATAACTCCCATCGTTTCGTGCAACTGTCTCATCGGACGAAGAATAGATGTCAGGACAACTACAGTCGCTGCGATAACTAGGACCGTCATCCCCACTTCTAGGAAAATCAATAAGAAAATCAAACGCTCTTTAAGAGCATAGTAGAATTCCAAATCATGGAAAATTTGGGCATAACCAACGATGGTCTTTTTATCTTTACCGTAGATTGGAACTTGCAGCAAGAAACCACGCTTCCCTTTATAAGAAACTGACTTCAGTTTGTTTACCTCGGACATACCTGGAGGCGAATCTGTATTCTCCTCAGAAGTAAAGATAAACGTTCCCTTTTTGTCATAAACAAAAACAGATTGGTTAGAATATAATTTATTAGAAATCGCAACCTGACCATCCAAAGAGTGCTTTTCGGAAAGCACACCATTAATGATCGATGCATAGATATTTTTAGGTGAATAAAGGGCCGCTAAAAGCGGTTCTGGACTCAACTCCTCGTCGGAGTCCCAGTCCTTTTCGATATAAGTAACAACTTTTGAGATTGTAGTGTTTACATTTTGACGTTCACGTTGCAAAAGTAGCGTATTGGCTGAGAAAACAACAACCAGAGTGAACATCGACAATACAAGAAAGAAGACCACAGCAGTTGTCATGGTCAACTTTTTTCTAATGGTTACTTTACCAAATAATTTATCTTGTAATTTACTCATTTTTCACGGATAACGTAACCCATTCCTCGTACTGTTTGAATATATGATTCCTTACCTGGAACATCGATTTTTCCACGCAAGTAACGAATATAAACATCTACAACGTTTGTTTCGATGGCGTCATCATATTTCCAAACTTGAAGCAAGAGTTCCTCACGGGTCATCACTTGGTTCATATTGCTCAAAAGTGTGTTCAACAAATCAAACTCACGTTTTGTCAATGGAATTGCTTCATCACCACGAACAACTGTACGGTTTTGAACATCCAATTTCAAATCACGATAAGTTGATGCTTTTGCTGGTGCATTCTTAGCAGCTTCGATATCTTGACGACGGAAGGTTGCACGGATACGTGCCAATAGTTCTTCAATCGCAAATGGTTTTACAATATAGTCATCAGCACCGCGGTCCAAACCAGCAACAATGTCCATGATTGAATCGCGAGCTGTCATCATCATAATATAAGTATCTTTTTCTTGTTGGAGACGACGCGTTACTTCAAAACCGTCCATCTCAGGCAACATAAGGTCCAAGAGAATAAGATCGAAATCTTTCTCGAGTGCCATTTCAAGTCCTTCGCGTCCGTTGTCTGCTGTCACAACGTCGTATCCTTCGTGTTGAAGTTCAAGAGAGACAAAACGAGCAAGGTTTTTCTCATCTTCAACAATCAAAATGCGTTTGCTCATAATAAGTATTTACCACTTTCTTAAAATTTTTTGACTTCCATTTCCCTTAAAAAGTCTGTAGATCTACCCAATGAATAAATCCGAAAATTAACTTCTAATGATATAATAATATAGATTTTTAAAATTGTCAAACATTTTTAGTTTGTTTTTTTGAATTAATTTTCATCAAAAAGACCGTTCAATTGGGCAAAGGGATTACTTGCCTCTTTTTTCTCCTGTTGAAGTGCGGCAAAGTCCTCTTCTGACAAGACTTCCCAGTCATTCCCAGAGAGCGAAATTTGTCCTGATTCTTCCTCAGGTGTTAGTACTCTCAAAGGAATATTAAGAAGAATATTATCTAGAATACTCTCATCAAGATTAATGGTATCCCCATCCAAGATAAGAACCAGATTTTCTTCGACTAATTCTTTTTGAAGAGCAGCATCTGCCTCTTGTATAAAGGTTTCTGAAACCGGATAGTTAAAACTAAGTGTCACAGGTTCAAGTGAACGGCTAGATGGCAAGGTAATATCATAGCTAAGTTGATAATCCAAAAGGTACAAACCATTGTCATAGGCTACCTGCCCACTTGCTTGAATCTGTTCAAGATTTAAAACTTGATCATAGCGTTCTTTAATAGACTCCAACAAAGAAGGTGCTTCGTTAAAGGCGAGCCCTTCTGGAGACTTTCTAACTTCTGAAAGATAAATCATTTTTAATCCTCAAATTAAATTTCCCCATAGGGATCTATTTTCAATCCACAAGACCATAATCCCCCACATTCACTTTTCATTAGAGAGCATGATTATGATTTTAGACTTAATTAGTATTATATCAAATTTTTAAGAAAAAATAACACCTTTAATATTACATATTTCTTAAACTTAGAACTTTTTTCAAAGCTAATGAGAAACTTACTCAGACCTAGTTTCCATCTGTCTTATAGCGTTAGATGAAAGCTCTTAATTATGGTAAAATAAGAGCATTGAAACTAGATAAAAGGAATATAAAATGACACCTGAAGATTTTTACAAGGCTCTGAAAGAACTGGGGTTCGATCTCAGCCAAAAACAAAAAGACCAATTCCAACGCTACTTTGAGCTCTTGGTAGAATGGAACGAAAAGATTAATCTTACTGCAATCACAGAAAGAGACGAGGTCTACCTCAAACATTTCTACGATTCCCTAGCTCCTGTTCTCCAAGGACATATTAAAATTCAGACTATTCGACTTCTCGATATCGGAGCTGGGGCTGGATTTCCAAGTCTCCCTATGAAAATCCTTTGTCCTGATCTTGATGTGACTATCATTGACTCTCTTAATAAACGCATCAATTTCCTAAATCTATTGGCCGATGAACTTGAGCTCAGCGGTGTTCACTTCTATCATGGACGGGCAGAAGATTTTGGACAAGACAAGGCCTTCCGTGCTCAGTTTGATATTGTAACTGCCCGTGCCGTTGCACGCATGCAGGTTCTCTCAGAATTGACCATTCCTTTCTTAAAGGTGGGTGGACAGCTTATTGCACTTAAAGCTGCAGCAGCTGACGAAGAGCTAGCCGATGCTAAAAATGCCTTGAACTTGCTTTTTGCCAAGCCTGTTCTCAACGAGAACTATAAACTGCCAAATGGGGATGGACGTAATATCACCATTGTCGATAAGAAAAAAGAAACCCCAAATAAGTACCCACGTCGTGCTGGGATGCCTAACAAGAAGCCGTTATAACGTTTATCCAAGGATGTTTCTTGCTCCTTGGACTATTATTTATTCTTATGATAACTCGGAGGTTTTCATTGATAAATCGTCTTTCTGTCACGCAAAAGCTTGTGCTCAGCTTTGTCTTTGTCATTATAGTGGGGAGTATTTTACTTAGCCTTCCCATGAGCCACTATGCTAACAGTCCAGAAACAAGCTACCTAGACCATCTCTTCAATACTGTGTCAATGGTCTGTGTAACTGGACTTTCTGTTGTCCCGGTCAGTAAGGCTTACAATGGTCTTGGTCAAATTCTCTCTATGCTTCTCATGCAGACGGGAGGACTTGGACTAGTCTCTCTTATAGCCTTTAGTACCTATACCCTTAAAAATAAATTAGGACTGAGCGATCAAGATCTTCTTCAATCCGCACTTAGTAGGGATAACCAAAAAGATTTGAAGGCTTATCTTTTTAAGGTCTATAAAATAACTTTTTCTATTGAAGCTATGGCAGCACTTGTGATTATGACTGATTTCATTCCTCGTTTTGGACTTGGTCATGGCATCTTTAATAGTCTCTTTCTAGCTGTCTCTGCCTTTTGTAATGCTGGATTTGATAACTTAGGTTCTAACAGTTTACAAGAATATGCAACCAATCCAACCATTAACCTTGCTGTAGCTTTTCTCATCATGTCTGGAAGCTTGGGATTTGCAGTTTGGATTGATTTGATTCAACTAATGAGACGTTATATTAAAGATCGTCCAAGGAATTGGAAATTAGCTTGGAGACCTTTCAGTAATCAAAGCCGTCTTGTGCTTATAAGTACGGGTTGTCTCCTATTAGGAGGAACACTGCTTGCTTGGTTACTGGAAATGGATAACTCTAAGACAATCGGTACTCTCAATGTCTGGCAACAACTTCTGGTAAGTTTCTTTCAGACTGTAACCATGCGTACCGCTGGCTTTGCAACTATTTCCTATACCAATGCAGATTTCTCCACAAATCTTCTTTTTATGATTCAAATGATTATTGGGGGTGGTCCTGGAGGAACTGCGGGTGGTATCAAGGTGACAACTGCCTCTATCATGTTCCTACTTTTTAAGTCAGAGCTATCTGGTAACTCGAGCGTGGTTTTTCGAAACCGTATTATATCTAACAAAACCATTTTGCAAGCATTCACAGTTATACTCTTTTTCCTAACGATGCTCTTTGTCGGCTATGTTATTTTGCTGGAAACTAATCCTACTCTCTCTCCACTAGGCCTACTTTTTGAGAGTGTGTCAGCCATTGCTACCGTTGGTGTTTCAATGGATTTGACCCCTAATCTAAATACCCTAGGACGCCTTGTTATCATGGCTCTGATGTTCATTGGCCGTGTCGGACCTATCACTGTTCTCTTGAGCTTGATGACCAAAAAAGAAAAACATATCTCTTATGCCCCAACTGACATTTCAGTCGGCTAAACTATTTTATTAATTGACAATATTCTGAAAGGATTTTATATGAAAACACAAATTATTGGGGTCCTTGGTTTGGGAATCTTTGGACAAACTATTGCAACCGAACTCTCTTCTTTTGGACAAGATGTTATTGCCTTAGATAATAATGCTACAACAATTGATTTCCTTGCTGATCAGGTGACTAAGGCTGCTGTTGGGGACATTACTGACATTGAATTTCTACGTTCTGCTGGTATCGATACTTGCGACTCAGTCATTATTGCAACTGGAGAACACCTAGAATCGTCTGCGCTAGCGCTCTTGCAGTGCAAAAAACTTGGTATTAAGAATATTATTGCCAAAGCTATGAATAACAATTATGAGGAAGTCCTTTACGGAATGGGTGCTAACTGGGTCATCACTCCTGAACGTAGCACAGCAAAAGAATTGGCTTCAAATATCCTCCGCTATAACATATCAAATGTTTTTCATTTAGAGGACGATGTAGCTTTAATTGAACTTAAAATTCCTAGTGAATGGGCTGGAAAGTCCTTGCATACTTTAAATCTAAGACAAAATTATAACGTCAATGTTATTGGTTTTAGAGATGAGAAAAGTGGCAAGTTAAACACCCACTTTGACCCAAGTAAGAAACTACCTGATGAAGGGATCATACTAGTTGTCGCTGACAATCGAACACTAGAAAAATTTGATTATTTAGGATATTTAAAATAACAAAAAACGTTCCAATCTCGTTCATCTAGACAAGACTGGAACGTTTTTAGTTGTGCTTAATAGCATACTTTTACTAAAAGCCAAGAATATCATCCCCATGGATTGTAAAAACGACCATGATTGAGGAAGATTAAGCCTATACTAATCCCCAATAAAAGAATAGCTGACACGATGACAAGGTAATCTTGTTTCATCAAAGATTTATGCACATACCAGGTACGTTTTTTATAGCGACCAAATCGACGTAGCTCCATAGCTGTCGATATGGTATCAATTCGTTCGAGAGATGAAAAAATTAGTGGAAGAACAATTTGGAGATTCCCGCGAATACGTTTGACCAATCCCGACTTTTGCGACAAATCCAAACCACGAGCCTCTTGAGCCTTACGAATCGTAAAGAATTCTTCTTGGACATCTGGAATATAACGCAAGGTTAAACTAACGGAATAGGCAAATTTATAAGGAATTCCAATCTGATTAAGACTAGCCGCAAACTGACTCGGATGAGTGGTCATAAGAAAAAGAATGGCAAGAGGGACCGTTGAAAAATACTTAAGCAATAGATTTGCAAGGTAAAAAAGCTCCTGACTGGTTAGATAGAAACGCCCCCAGCCTTCAATAAGAACTGTCTTTGCCCCGTAAATTTCTTCACCATAACCAGGTGCGAAAAGGTAGACCATAAGTAAATTAAAGAGGGCAATGGATCCAATAATCTTAACAACAAAAGAAATATCTCGCCAACGAATCTTAGCCAAATAAAAGAGATAAATGGAAAGTAAGCCTACCGCTAGGATAAAGCGTGGGTCATAGGTTGCCATACAGGCAACTGAAACCAAGATAAAGAAAAGCATCTTACTTGCCCCAGACAAATCATAGAGGAAACCTTGACCTGACTGATAACCAATTAAACGATTAGACATTAGGGCCTCCTTTTTCGATATAATACTGGGTTACTTCTACTGGATCACTTGACAATTTCTGACCCAAAGTATAAAGAGAGGTCTGCTTGAGATTAGCTGACTCTAGTAAATCCTTCTGATTAAGAATTGTAACAGGCTTGTCGTCTGCAATGATTTCACCCTCAACCACAACGAGACAACGATCGCTATATTCCAACATGAGCTGCATGTCATGAGTAATCATCACAATCGTATGACCTTGCTTTTGAAGACTGTCCAAGAAATTCATGATATCTGTGTAAGTCTTGTAATCTTGACCAGCCGTTGGCTCATCCAAGATAATGATTTCAGGTTTCAAAACTAAGATAGACGCAATGGTCACGCGCTTTTTCTGACCAAAGGAAAGCGCAGAAATGGGCCATTTACGAAAACTATAGAGACCACAAGTCTTCAAGACCTCATAAACACGTTCTTCAACCTCAGCCTCTTCAATTCCTCGCAAACGCAAACCAAGAGCGACCTCATCAAAAATCATAGTTTGGCTAATCATCTGATTTGGGTTTTGCAAAACAAAGCCTATACGTTCTGAGCGCTCGGCAATGCTATCCTGACTAATATCCTGACCCTTGTAAGTCAATTTTCCTTGACTTGGGACAAAACCACATAGAGCCTTGGCAAGCGTCGACTTTCCAGCCCCATTTTTACCGACAATCGCTAGTCGCTCACCTTTTTTCAAGCTAAAGGACAGATCCTCTATGATTGCTGGATTATCTCCATAGGAAACGCTAAGCCTCTCAACCTTCAAAATAGAGTCACTCGAACTGTCTTTTTTATCCTTCAAAACTCTGTCTGGCAGAGCAAGGTCAGATAGGTCTAAAGCATCTAATTGACTAAGATTTTGTGCACTCCTTGTGTCAAATCCCAACTGACGTAAAACCGTCACATATAGAGGTTCGCGAATCCCATTTTCTAGCAAGAGCGTACTCGATAAGAGCTCATCTGGGCTACCATTAAAGAGGAGCTCTCCATCATTGACCAATAAAATGCGGTCAACGGGACGATAAAGAACATCTTCTAGGCGATGCTCAATAATAATCGTCGTAGCTCCCACCTCCTTGTGGATCTTATCAATGAGGTCAATGGTTTCCTGCCCTGATTTAGGATCTAAATTTGCCAGAGGCTCATCAAATAAAAGAATAGGACTCTCATCAATCAAGACACCAGCCAAACTGACTCGTTGCTTTTGGCCACCTGATAAATCTTGAGGGCGGTGGTTTAAAAGAGAGGTCAAGTCTAGACGCTCAGCCCAGAGGGCTACCTTATCTTTCATCTCACTTTGATCAGCACAATCATTCTCCAAAGCAAAAGCCAAATCCTCGGCTACTGTTAGGCCAATAAACTGACCATCTGGATCCTGCAATACCGTCGATACCAACTGTGACTTATCATAGATAGATTGCTTAAAAATATCCTGACCATCTATCCTTACCTGGCCTTGTGCCTGACCTTTATGAATATTAGGTATGATACCATTGAGACACTGAGCTAGAGTCGACTTTCCACTACCAGAAGGACCTAAGATTAGGACTTTCTCGCCCTTGGCAATATCAAAGCTGATATCTTTAAGCGTCGCTTCTGCTTGCGCATCATATTGAAATGTAAACTGATTAAAACTAATGTATTTATCCATGTTTCTACTAAAAAAGAGAGGAGGTATCAAAACAAACTGACAGTCCCACTCTCCTATGATTCATGCTAGTCTTTGGTAAGACTACCAGATTGTGTACGTGAGCTAGCATAGATTGCAAGAAGGAGGGTTCCTCCAATTGCAATTGTAATAAAGTTAGCTACGCCAGCTACAAAACTTTGTGCATAAAGGTATGACCAGGCTTGTGCAAATTGGAGTCTATCACCAATAGGAGTAACGATACCATAGGCAATAAGGAGGGCCAATGCTTGTACTAGGTTAAACCAAATCATACTCATCAAAGAGAACTTGCCAGTTGTGACGTCATATTTTTTACTAAATAGACCAATCACAAGACCTGTAATAGCACTTGCAAGTACCCAAGCCCATGAGATATTTCCGTATTGAATGCCATCTTTAAGCGCATGCCCAATAAAGCCCATAAAGAAACCTGTAATAGGCCCAAAAACAACTGAGAATAGTGCTTGAACAGCATACTGAAGTTGGATGCTAGTGTTCCCAAAAATAGGAATATTAACAAACATACCAATGATAATAAAGAGTGCTGCACCAATACCTGTCGCAACTACTGTACGAATTGAATTATTCTTCATAATCTTACTTTAATCTCCTAAACGTTTAATTTCAATGTGCCAGTTAGAGCCTACACCAATATTATATGCCTTGGCAAAAGACACTTGGTTAATGGCTAAACCGACACGATAGAGGGAATTGATATAAATAATTGGTTGACCAATACGAACATCCGCAAATGATTTTCCATAGGTAACCTGATTTTGATAAACCAACATATCATTGTTAAAGATGGTTACTTCAAAGCGGTCACCAAAGTTTGGGTCTAAAGCGTAAAAATCATCACGTGTGATAGAGGTCCAAAGAGAGCCAAAACGGACATCCAAAATGTCAATCGCACCACGAACTAAATTATCCTCTATGATGGTTTCAACCACTGGAAGTTCTAGAATTTTGTCCACAGGTAACTCAGGACCGACTTCTTCAAAACTGATATGACCAGAAGCTAATTTAGCCCCTGTATAGGCATAAACATCACGACCATGGAAGGTATAAGAAAGTTCTGTATTGCTACGACGATTCTCAACCTCTGAAATCTCACGAACAGCCACGATACCAACAACCTTTTTGATATAAGAAAGTGTCCCGTTATCTGGTGTGACGATATATTGCCCCGTCTTTGTTAAGGCAACCACACTTTTACGTGAGAAACCTACACCCGGATCAACTACCGAAACAAAGGTTGTCCCCTCAGGCCAGTATTCAACGGTCTGAAACAGACGATAAGAAGCCTCAAAAGTGTTGTAGGGGGTAATCTCATGTGTCAGATGATGAACTCCCAAACTAGGTTCTTCCTGAAGGGCCACACCAATCATGGCCGAAACAGCACCATCAACCAAACCAAAGTCTGATTGAAGCACCAATAAATTATTAGTCATAAATGTTTCACTTTTTCTCTTTGAACGGTTTATTTTACCATATTTTATGGGCTTTTTAAAGATGATAGATCCTTGAGCTAGCTATAGTCTTTGACTATGTTTTCTCTAAAATCAAAAAGCCAGCCAAATAGGCCGACCTTATACAATTAGCTATGCTTTCTTCCAACGGCTCTTTTCTGCTACTGCTGTAAAGAGAACGTCTGTTGAAGAGTTAAGGGCTGTTTCACAGGAGTCTTGGATGACACCTACGATAAAGCCGACACCGACAACCTGCATGGCCAAATCATTTGAGATACCAAAGAGGCTACATGCTACTGGCACTAATAGGAGGGATCCTCCAGCAATACCTGAGGCACCACAAGCAGAAATAGCTGAAACCACACTAAGAATGAGTGCTGTCGCAAAGTCGACCTGAATTCCCAAAGTCGTTACTGCAGCAAGCGTTAAGACATTGATTGTCACGGCTGCTCCAGCCATATTAATAGTTGACCCCAAAGGGATAGAAACCGAATAGGTATCAGGATTCAAACCAAGATCCTTACAAAGTTGAAGGTTAACTGGAATATTGGCTGCTGACGAGCGAGTAAAGAAGGCTGTAATCCCAGAGTCTTTCAAACAACGGAAAACTAGTGGGAAAGGATTTTTGCCCATCATCACAAAAGCAATGATTGGATTAACAACCAAGGCAACAAAGGCCATTGTTCCCACTAAAACAAGGATTAGGATACCATAATCTGCCAAAACACCAACACCATTCTCAGAAATAGTATTAAAGACAAGACCAAGGATACCAAATGGGGCCAAGTTGATAATCCAACGAACGATTTGTGACGTCACTTCTGCCAAGGTATTAAGCAAATCCTTCGTATGATTGCTAGCTGTTCGCATGGCGAAACCAAAGACAACTGCCCATACCAAAACACCAATATAATTGGCTTGAGCCAAGGCATTGACAGGGTTATCTACCATCTTAAGCAATAAATCTTTAAAAACTTCTCCCACACCTTGAGGTGCCGTTGCTTTAGTCGCTGCAGCTGCTCCCAACTTCAAAGAAATTGGAAAAATATAGTGAGAAATAACTGCCGTCAAAGCAGCCGCAAAGGTCCCAAAGAGATAAAGAACAATAACTGTCTTCATGTTGCTTTGTTGACCTTCTCGCGTTTGGGAAAGGGCATTGGCAACCAAGGCAAAGACCAAAAGTGGGGCAATTGCCTTCAAACCACCAACAAACATGTCTCCCAAGAGACCAATAACCGTAAACTTAGGAACAAGCAAACCAAGCACAGCACCCACTACCACACCAATGGCAATACGCTTAATTAGACTGGTCCTATTCCAAGTTGAAATAAAACGTTTCATAACTCATTAACTCCTTTTTTATGGTTAGCTTAACCATAAGCATTCGATAGCTTCCATACTATGATAAATATCTGAAATCGTCAAGACATGAGAAAAGCCTGTAGCAAACAGGCTCTCAAATCCTATTTATGACTCAATTTACGAGTCAAGAAATCACCCAAGAATTGGATAAGGAAAATCAAAATCAAAATCAAGAAAGTTGCCAAAATGGTAACTGATGTACTAGAACGGTTATATCCATAATAGATGGCGATGTAACCAAGACCACCGGCACCGATAGCACCGGCCATTGCAGTCTCACCGACTAGGGAAATCAGAGTTACGGTTGATACACGAACCAACTCAGGTAGACCTTCACTAAGGTAAACCTTAATCGTATCCCAAAGTGTTGCACCACTAGCTTGTGCTGCTTCAATAACGCCACGGTCAAGATCTGCAAGCACCACCTGTACTTGACGTGCAAAGAATGGGAAGGTTGCAGCTGACAATGGAACCAAGGCCGCTGTCATACCGAGGTTAGTCCCCACGATAAAGTAAGTGAATCCTTTCAAAATCGCCAAGAGGATAATGAAAGGAATGGCACGGAAGATTGAAGTGATTTTATCCAAGATTTGGAAAACAAATTTATTTTCAATAACTCCACGAGGACCTGTCAATACCAAGAAGAGCCCCATAACAAGACCAAGAAGTCCCCCAATGATGAAGGAAATAACCGTCATGTAGAGAGTCGCATAGATGGCGTCTGGCCAAGAGTTAACCCCCTGCATACCGATACGATAAATATCTGGAAAGTTTTGTTGAATCCAATCTGCCATTATTGGGCTCCTTTCTTAAGTACTTGCAAGCTGACACCTGCATTTTCAATCGCTTTTTGAGCAGCAAGAACCTGATCCGCTTCACCATCCAAGACAACGACCAATTCACCAACAGGAGTATCACCTAGAATCTCAACGTTACCATAAAGGATGTTACTTGAAACTCCGTACTCTTTGAAAAGTTCGGTCAAGAGTGGCTCATCTGTTGAAGAACCAGCATATTTAAGTTGAACGAGAAGGGCTGAGCTTGGTAAGTTTTTCACCAAAGGTTGTGCATTAATCTTAGCCAAGGCATCTTCAATCCCTGCTGCAGTTTCAATAAATTCTTGTGTCAAATCTTCTTGAGGATTTGAGAAGATATCAAGTACACTGCCCTCTTCCAAAAGTTGACCATTTTGCATAACGGCAACACGGTTACAAATATCTTTAACAATTTGCATTTCGTGGGTGATCATAACCACTGTCAACCCAAGTTTTTTATTCAAATCCTGCAATAGTGAAAGAATTTGCTTAGTTGTTTTAGGGTCAAGAGCTGATGTAGACTCATCTGAAATCAAGATTTCAGGATCATTAGCCAAGGCACGGGCAATCGCTACACGTTGTTTTTGACCACCTGATAATTGTGCAGGATAGTTTTCAGCACGATCAGCCAAATCAACCAATTCCAAAAGACCGCGAATTTTTTTGTCTTTCTCTTCATTGCTTAGTTTAGAATGACGAAGGGCAAAGGCTACATTTTCATAAGCCGTCTTTTGAGCCATAAGGTTAAAGTGTTGGAAAATCATCCCAATCGTTTGACGTTTCTGACGCAATTCTTTTGTCGACAATTGGACCTTACCATCTGCAAAAGTCACATCTTTACCGATAGTGATTTTACCAGCTGTAGGCACTTGCAAAAGATTGATCGCACGCACAAGGGTAGATTTACCAGCCCCTGAATAACCAACAATTCCGTAAATATCACCTTTTTCAATCTGGATAGACACATCCTTAACCGCTTGAATAGTGCGGCGTTTCTGCGTAAAGGTGATATCAATATTTTTCAAATCAATAATGACATTACTCATAACTTGCAATTAACTCCTTAATTAGTTCAATGTGGGTGTAGTAATCTGCTAAGCTGACATTTTCATCCCCACCATGGTCACGACTGTTGGCATTTCCTATACCAAAGGCTGCCATAGGAACACCCAAAGCCTGATGAATCATATGCATAGGCCCTGTACCTGCTGCCGTTGGAAGCACAGCAACGCCTTCTTCATAAAAGCCTTTTGCTAACTCAATAACATTGACAATAGCTGGATCAGACATATCACTACGATAACTTTCTTCACCAAGAGTGAAGGTCACCTTGATACGGTCAAATCCTTCTTTTTTGAGGTGTGCCTTGATACACTCCAAAACGTACTCAGGCGTCAAGCCAGGGACCAAACGCATCTCCATCTTAGCTCTGGCTTTGGCTGGTAAGATAGTCTTAACCCCTTGCCCCTGATAACCTGTTGAAATGCCTTCAATGGAAAGGGCAGGTTCAAAATAGTAAGTTTTTAAGAAAGCTCGGCGGTCACTTTCTAAAATGGGTAGTTTTAAGCCGTAAATCTTACGAAGACTATCTGCATTTTCAATGGCATAAGTTTCAATAAGATCCATCTCTCGTTCGTTTGGTTGGACAATCTTTTCATAGATACCGTCGATAAGGATACGTCCCTGATCATCTCTCATGCTTGAGATAGCGTTGAGCAAGTACCACGAAGCCGATTCAATCACTGCACCAAATTTAGAGTGGATATCAACATCAGCACTCTCGACAGACAAGTCAAAGGTAATAATCCCCTTGTTGCCCCCTGTGATTTCCAATTGACCTTTACTATTTCGATTTCCTTGCTCCCAAACCAATAGGTCTGCTGGAAGAAGGTCATCTCGGTATTTTTCCAAATATTTTTCAAGGTCAGTTGATGCAGATTCTTCAGCCCCTTCCATCATAAACGTAATATTTACAGGAAGGTCGCCAACCTCTCGAATATATTTCCGCAGGGCTGTCAAACGAGCTGTAATATGCCCCTTATCATCATCAACACCACGACCATACATGTAGCCCTTACGAACTGTCAGACGGAAAGGTTCATCTGTCCATGGCTGATCATTATCCGCAGGAACCGTATCATAGTGTTGATAGAAAATAATTGTTTTCGCATCTGGATTTGGACTCTTGAATTTTGCCAAGACAAATGGTGCCGTATAGGTCTCGTCAATTGTCACCTCTGCACCAACACCAGAGAAAATCTCACCAAGGTAAGCAGCCACGTCATAGAGACCAATATTTTGAGCAAAAATAGATTTTTTAGAAATCAAAGTCCGCAAGACTTCAAAATAGTGCTGAGCAATTTCATCGTTACGAAATTTTCGTAACTGCTCTTCTTCACTTGAAAATGCCATCAAATCGTCTCCTTCATACACGACAAAATGGCGTGCTCTCACACGCCCTCTGTCTTTAGCTTATTTCTTTGAATTAGCTTTCAATTGATCTTGTGTTGGGGCACCTTTCCAAGCTGGAAGGTCAACCTTGTTAGATGCATCATAGATGATTTGTGCTACTTCATCGTTTTGGTATGCTTTAATCAAAGTCTTGATAGCATCAGCTTTATTTGATTTTTCCCAATCTTTATTAGCTGCAATGACGTTAACCCAATCTTTCAAATCTTGACTTGGTTCTTCTTGGAAGAGAGTTGTATCATAGTTAACGTTTTGTTGTTGTGCGTATGAGTTATTAACAACCGCTGCATCTACTGATGAAAGCGTTTGGGCAGCTTGTTCAGCTGAGATTTCTTTGATGTCCAATTTCTTTGGATTCTCAGAAATGTTCTTGATAGTTGCCAATTCACCATCTTTAACATCCAACTTAATCAAACCAGCTGTTTGAAGAAGTGTCAAAGCACGGCTTTCGTTTGTACCATCGTTAGGTACTGAGATTGTAGCTCCTTCTGGAAGCTCTTTAACATCTTTATACTTAGCTTTTCCGTTTTCAGTACCTGAGAAAAGGTGGATTGGGCTAAGAAGTGTGTCAGCTGCCGCAACAACATCACCTTTATTTTCTTTGTTCCAGTTGTTCAAGAAATAAATGTGTTGGAAAGCATTAACATCGATTTCACCGTTTTTAAGGGCTTCATTTGGTTGGTTGTAGTCTGTGAACTCTTTCAACTCGATAGTAACACCCTTGTCTTTAGCCAATTCTTTGACTTTATCCCACAATGGCTCAGTTGTATCATCCAAAGTCATGATACCAACTGTCAAAGTTTTATCATCTTTAGCTGATTTATTACCACCAGCACCACAAGCAGCCAAAGCTACTGTTGAAGCGACTGCCAATCCTGTAATTCCGAGAATTTTTTTAAGTTTCATAACGAACTCCCTTTAATTGTTTTAAGTATAAAATTATTATCCCATAGGATGAGAATTGTATCAAATTGTTTATAATTGTATATATCTATAGTTTTTAACTATAACTCGCCCTAGATTTTAATTATATGAAAAAGCTGAGAATCACTCCCAGCCTTCCTTATTATTTTTTACTAGGAACTTTCAAAGCATCTTTAGTTGGAATATAATCTTTATTTCCAAGGAATTTTTCAGCCAACTTAGCCAAAGTACCATCTTTTTGGAGTTCTTCCAAACGTTTGTTTACAAATGTTTGAAGATCTTTTTGGTTATCTGCGAACAAGAAGTAGATGTATGGTTGTTGATCAGATTTAAGTTCAATCGTCTTCAAGTTGCTCAATTTATTGTTTTTGATGATTGCATTAACAGTTGGTGCATCAAAGATCTTGAAGTCGTACTTGCCTTCATTCAAACTTGTCAACATTTGTGTAATATTTTCATTTGTGTAGTTAAGTTCAACTGGCTTGTCTGAATGTTTATCGTTAAATTCAGTTAATTGTGTCGCTGTCGATGTCCCTTGAACAACCTGCGTTGAGTGTCCAGCAATATCATCATATTTCTTAATATTACTATCTTTTGGAACAGTCAAAACAGCTGGTGTGGTCCCAATTGGATATGAGAAGAGGTATTTTTGGTCACGTTCTTCTGAATAAGAGATATTGTTCCCAGCCATTTGGTATTTAGCTGAGTCAAGACCTGTGAAGACTGAAGACCATTCTGTTTTTTGGAATTTCACTTCATATTTGTCAGAGTCCTTGAAGACTGCTTTAGCCACTTCCACATCGTAACCAGTCAATTCACCGTTTTCTTCATATGAGAACGGTGCTGTTGTCCCAACTGTGGCAAAGTTAATTGTTTCTTTAGCACCTGAAGATTTAGATGCTTCTTTTGATGATTTAGATGAACATGCAGCAAGCAATGCTACTGAAGCAATGGCTACACCTGTAATTCCAAGAATTTTTTTAAGTTTCATAATATTCTCCTTTGAGATTGATTGTTTTTATTGTAACAGAATTCACTAAGCTTAACTAATACTTAAACATAATCAAGGTGATAAGAAAATACTATCACCTAAAAATATCAATTGTTTGACAAGAAAAAAGTAGAAAACCAATAACGATTTTCTACCTTATTCCTAATTAATAATGTGACAAACGCTCAATCACTTGCTGGTTATTGAGCACTTCCTGGGCAGGAAAGAAATCAGCTTTGCCATCTTCAAAAAGAAGAACATCAGCCTTTTCATGATGAAGGTGCTTAAAGTGATGAGCAGACATGATAATGGTTTTCCCAGATGAATGAAGCTCATGTAGAAGTTCCCTAAAAAATTCTTCATATTCTTTAGAAAGATTATTGAAGGGTTCATCAAGAATATAGACATCTGGATTCGTTACCATGATACTGGCAAAGGCCACTTTCTTCTTTTCTCCACCAGACAGTTGATAGGGAACGCGATCCCTTAAATCTTCAATTTTCAGCAGGGATAGTGTGTCTTGGACCCGCTGTGAGACTTCTTCTTCGGTCAGACCTAGCTGACGAGGACCAAAAGCAATCTCATCATAGACAGTACTATTAAATAACTGACTATCCACATCCTGAAAGAGGATTCCGAGGCGGCTATAAAAATCTCGTTTTTGACGTTTGTCCTTCAGCCATTCTTTGAGGTCCTTACCTAAGAAAAGAATGCGTCCAGATTCTTCCTGCTTGAAGCCGGTTAATAAACTGATAAGACTTGATTTCCCAGTCCCGTTTTCTCCCATCAACATCACATATTGTCCTTGTCTAATCTCCAAATCAAGACCAGTAAAGACCTTTTTTTGTTCATAGGCACAGGCCACTTGATTCAATTGAAACATCTCATCCTCCTAACAGAATCTGTCCTAAAATCACTGCTACTAGACTTATCAAGGCCAGCCAATCCTTCCATGTGAATGACTGTGATGACTTGACATACTCACCAACAAAGCAACGTGCTTCCATGGCTTGAGTCAGTTCCTCACCATAGCGAATAGCTTTAAGGTATAAAATCCCCCAGATATTACTTCCAATCCGGAAACGATGATTGCCACCAAAGCTTCGTGCTTCAATCCCTTTGAGCAAATCCATTAATTGTTTTCCAAAGACATCGATATATTTTATGGTGATATCTAACTGGAGCAGAACAAGATCAGGAAAATGCAATCCTTTTAATGCCGCTAACATCTCACTTATTGTACTCGTCTCTGAATAATAAGCAATGGCTACAGCAATCAAAGGAAGTCTAAAGAGAAAGAGCGATTGACCTCCGCTAAGTAAGAGATGTGGTAGATAAAGAACTAAAGGAAAAATCAACAACACTACGGTCTTTTTCAAGGTTCTTACTAAAATAGAATGTGGCAGAAAAGCCACTCCAGCTCCTAAAAACAAGGCTAGAATCCACAAAACTGTGAGATTTCGGCTAATTCCTACTGAAATAAGTAAGAAAAAGAGAAGTAAAACCTTAGCAGTTGGATGAAAGACTGATGCTACTTTTAAAGGAGGCGTTTCAAACTTTTGAAGAAGAGCTTCCAGATGGTGACGATTCCGGATAAGAAAGTTATTTCTACCGACTTTAGTGACTACCGGGCGCTCTTCCGACATCCAATCTGGCAGAATCATTTTTCAACCTTTCTACCGAAAATCAAGCGATAGAGGATGAAGAAAATCAAAACAGCAGAAGCAGCGCTCAAGACATAACCCAAGACTTCTGGAATACCTGCAATACTATAATCTGGGAAGAGAGCATTGAATGAGAAACCATTCAACATTCCTTTTGGCGCTTGGGCTTCCACATGATAATGAGCCAATTTTTCCACCAACTCTTTGACATCCCATTCCGCAAAAGCTGTTCCCGTCGCCAATAAACCAAGTGGTGTTAGGATAATCAAGGCTAGGATAAAGAGCAATAACGGACGTAGTTTTTTAGTCGTTAGTTCCTGAGTATTATCAATATTCAAACGTTCAATGAATTCTTGAACACCAGCTGTGAAGAATCCTTCTACCAAACCGATGAGGAGGTGAGTCAAGCCCATTACTGGAAGTGTCACTCTCAAAGGGTATGGATTGTAAAGCGGATTACCACTGCTATCTTTAAAGAGAATAGGCTGAATTCCTAATAAAACTGCAACAGTCAGAGCCGCAGCTACAATCCCAATATAACCTCCAAAAAAGCTGGCAATTATCCTGTTCTTTGTCCACTTATTCAAGAGTTTATAAACAGCATAACCTACAAATGGCATAACAACGGCCATACAAAAGGCGTTAGCACCAAAGGCCAAGATTCCACCATCACCAAAGAGCAAGGCCTGCATAGCCAGGGCCACACTAACTGCTAAACAGGAGGCCCAAGGCCCTAACAATATAGCAATTAGCACTGCTCCAACAGCATGGGCACTAGTTCCACCTGGGGCTGGAAGATTAAACATCATGATAAGGAAGGACAAGGAAGTCCCGATTCCCAACATAGGAATCGTTTTTTTATCCGTATCAACTTTAACCTTTACTTCCTTGACAGCCTTATACCAAATAGGCAACATAACTGCCCCCATTGCCGCACAAGTCGTAGGGCTTAGGTAATTTTCAGGAATATGCATTTTTTATCTCCTCATATCATTTTTTCTCAAATTCAAAGGGGTTAATCCATGTATTTCTTGTCTAAAATAGTCTGCACAGGCATAAATGACGCGACGATTATCCTCAGCAGTTTTTCCTAAGATACGTAACACCAGACCTGGGATATCTAAGGATGAAATAGCAAAATCAGACTCTAAATTCAGATCTTCTAAGTGCTTCTGCAAAGCCTTAACAAAAGCCTCGTCAATATTTGGTGACACCATTACCAAACTATTATAATTACGCCAGCCTTCAAAATAACCAAGTTTAAACATATCTTGTTTCTGAGGCTCTAAGAGGGTCTGATCGCTATAAACAAGCTCATTATCTTGGTAGATTTGTGTCAAATTACGAAAATAATGGTATTGAAACGGCAAATCCTCATGAGACCAACCTGCCGTCACACCATCTGAATAAATCAAGTGGGCAGACTTGTCCATATCAATACGACTTGTTTGGAAATAGCGTGATTTCAAATAGGGAATAACTTCATCAGCCATGTACTCCAAATAGCTATTTTCTTCAAGTGTGATGGACGTATGTTGTTGCGTCAACTGCCCTCTTTCACACTTGTAAACATAGGTAGGTGTTTGGGTTGTTACCAAGGCATGAGCATCTTTATTAACATCAATAGTCACTTGATACTGCTCACCCTCGACAAAGCCCCCACCCATATTAATTAGGAAATAGTAAGGAACACCATTGGCATCTGAATTATCCGCTGACACTCGAGAGTTACCTTCTTGGTATTTCTTGTGGGAAATTGTACGACCATTTCGGTTTGAAAATCCAAGATGGACAAAGCCATCGTATACTTGTGTCATCTTACAAGTCCTCTAGTAGGAAATTCTTACGAATCCATTCTTCCACTTCCTTAACATTGTCATCATTATTCAAATTTGTGAAAATGAAAGAATCTTCGTTACGGAAATGAAGGGTATCTTCACGCATACGATCTAGGTTAGCTCCAACATAAGGTGCAAGGTCAGTCTTATTGATCAAGAACAAATCACTCTTAATCATCCCTTGACCAGCCTTACGTGGGATTTTTTCACCCTGAGCAACGTCAATAATATAAATCGTAAAATCAACCAAATCAGGACTGAAGGTCGCAGCTAAGTTATCCCCACCACTTTCAAGGAAAATAACATCCAAATCATGGTCAAAGCGCTCTTGAAGAGTTTCAATCGCTTCAAAGTTCATAGAAGCATCCTCACGAATCGCAGTATGAGGACATCCACCAGTTTCTACACCAATGATACGGTCTTCATCTAAGCTTGAATTTTTAGCCAAGAAAAGAGCATCTTCTTTTGTATAGATATCGTTAGTAATAACTGCTAAATTTAAGTCGGACATACGTCGTGTAAGACGCTCAAGTAAAAGAGTTTTACCTGAACCAACAGGTCCACCAACTCCAATAATTACAGTACGTTTTGTCATTGTTTTTTCCTCTCAACCTTGTTGATATTTTAGGACATGAATAGGCGGAATACCTGTGTTTCATGTTTCATCTGAGCTAATTCAAGACCAGGCGTATTGGCCCCAAGGTAGGACGCGTCCAGTTCTTGAATTTCCTGTGTCATTTTTTCTAATTGCGAAAAGCTACGTAAAACAATCTCTTGTCCAGCAAACTGTCCAAGTGGAATGGCACGAACAGCATTTTGAACCATCGTCGAAATCACGCTATAGCCATAAAGTGCAATGGCTTCACTACATCCCAAGCCCTTGTTAAACACATAGAGCGCAAAGACAATAGCTGGATTGCCGAAGACCTCACCCTTACGTATTTTGGACTGATAGTCATCCAATACCGGAATAGCATGAAGCCTTTGAATGAGTCGAAGCATTTGCTTAGCAATCATTTTAGTCCCCTGTCTTGTTTCACGCGCTTGCGTCGAAACTGTCAAGACCTTATCATAATGCCAAACCTGCTCTAAGTTGTCTGTAGCCATAGCATCATAAACCAGTTTGATTACAAGACCTTCACCATATTTAAACTGACTAGCTAAATAGGCTTCTTGCCACTCTTCGTAACCTTTATCATCTGTTACAGTGTCTTCGCGCAGATAATTTTCCATCCCAAAAGAGTGGTTAAACGATCCAATTGGAAAGGTTGAATCGACAATTTGCACAATTTCAAGATAATCTTGCAAAGACACATTAGCAAAAGGATTAATGTTCATGGGCAGTTAAATTCACATGGCGTAGGGGCTTATCAAGGACCACTTCTTCAATCGTGTAGGCAATCTCTTTTTGAGTCAAGACTTGCTCTACAACTGGGTCAACCTCTAAATAAATCTTGGCATCTTTCACCTCAATCGGTTTATGAGTATTCCCAAGAATATGAGCTGTGATTCCCATTTCATCCATATCTTTAGGTGAGATGACAATCAAATCCTGTGACTCAACACCAATAGCTAGGACATGGTGATCATCGATAAAAAAGGCAGAGCCATTTTGCAATTTTTGTCCCTTATCAAGACGAATACCAAATTCATTCCCGTGATCACTCTTCACACGAATAATTTTTTTGTTAAGGTCATCACTCGAAAGAATGACTGTTTCAATATGGTATTTGTCCACATCGATATCTTTAACAAGAGCGTCTACTTTTGTAAAAATCATACTTTTTCCTTTTCTATTACATTTTAAAAATCTAGCATCAAACTCATATAGCAACTTAATTAAGCGCTAAAAATGTTATGGCTATAAAATACAAAAGAGGTTGGAGGAAAAATTCCAGCCTCATTTATATAGCGTCTTCCTTAGAACAAGAAATAACGTTGAGACAATGATGTCGTATGGATTGGTTCACAAGTAACCAACTCATCATCAATAAAGACATCAAAGGTCTGTGGATCGATACGGATTGTTTTTGGAGCGTAGTCATTAAGCTTCATATCACGCTTAGTCAAGTTACGCGTATTCTTAACAGGAAGAACAATCTTATTCAAACCAATTTCTTCTTTGATACCGTGATCATAAGCATATTGAGAGACAAATGTAAGATTTGTTTCATGAACCGCTTGACCGTAAGCACCATATAATTTACGCATGATACGTGGTTGAGGTGTTGGAAGACTTGAACCAGCGTCACCCATAACACCATAAGTTAACATACCACCCTTAAGCACCAACTTAGGTTTTGCACCAAATTGTGCTGGTTCCCAGATAACCAAATCTGCAAATTTACCAACTTCTACAGAACCGATATAGTCTGCAATACCGTTAGTGATGGCAGGGTTAATTGTATATTTAGCCACGTAACGTTTGATACGGTTATTATCGTTAAACTCTGAATCCCCTTCAAGCGGACCACGCTGAGCTTTCATCTTATCAGCTAGTTGCCAACAACGCATGGCTACTTCACCGACACGTCCCATAGCCATGGCATCTGAAGTCATGATACTAAGGGCACCCATATCATGAAGAACGTCTTCTGCAGCCACTGTTTGTTTACGTACACGTGATTCAGCAAAAGAGACGTCTTCTGGAATTTTTGGATCCAAGTGGTGGCAAACCATAACCATATCTAACAACTCACCAATAGCATTTGTAGTGTATGGGTTAGTTGGGTTAGTTGATGATGGCAAAATATTTTCCTTACCAGCAAAGACCATAATATCTGGAGCATGTCCACCACCTGAACCTTCGGTGTGGAAGGTATGAACGGTACGACCTTGGAAGGATTCCAAAGTATTTTCCATAAATCCACCCTCATTCAAAGAGTCAGTGTGGACCGCAAAAGAAACATCGTATTTATCCGCAACTTTAAGGGAATTATCAATTCCTGCGTAAGTCGCACCCCAGTCCTCGTGTGTCTTAATTCCTGCTGCACCGGCCTTAATTTGCTCTTCAACCACTTCAGTCTCAGAACCAACACCTTTGGCAAGGAAACCAAAGTTAGCAGGCATATCATCAACAGCTTGCAACATACGAGTAATATGGAATTTACCTGGTGTACATGTTGTTGCATTACTTCCATCAGCAGGACCAGTACCACCACCAAAGAGGGTAGTAATCCCGTTATCCAAACCAAATTCAGGAAGGTCGGCAGAAATATAGTGCACGTGAAGGTCAATACCACCAGCAGTCACAATCAAACCTTCAGCAGCAATGGCTTCTGTACTAGCACCCACAACAAAGTCCACATTGTCCATTGTATCTGGGTTACCACCGCGACCGATAGCAACAATCTTACCATCACGAATACCGATATCCGCTTTAATAATACCTGTATAGTCAATGATGGTTGCACCTGTAATAATGGTATCAACAACTGATGGATTGTCACGTGTTTCCGTAGCACTAACACCCATACCATCACGCAAAACTTTACCGCCACCAAACTTAGATTCCTGTCCATAAACAGTAAAGTCTTTTTCAATGGCTGCAAAAAGATTGGTATCTCCAAGACGTACGCTATCACCTACAGTTGGTCCGTAGTGTTGAGCATACTCTTCACGATCCATTTTAAAACTCATCGATTTGTCCTCTTTCTAGTCTAAGAAACCATTGACCTTGTTATTGAAACCAAAAATACGACGTTTCCCTCCAAAGTCAATAAGTTGTACTGTTTTCGTTTCACCTGGCTCAAAACGAATGGCTGTACCTGCTGGAATATCTAGACGTTTGCCTCGCGCCTTTTCACGATCAAACTGAAGACCAGCTTCGTTTGCTTCATAAAAATGGTAGTGAGAGCCCACTTGAGCAGCACGGTCACCCACATTTTTCACTTCAAGACTAATGGCTTCGTAACCACCGTTATAATCAATTGGCTCACTCGCCACATGGTATTCACCTGGAATCATTACATTTCTCCTTACTGAATAGGATCATGAACAGTAACCAGTTTTGTACTGTCCGTAAAAGTAGCTTCAACTTGAATCATTGGAATCATTTCCGCAATACCTTCCATAACATCTTCACGTGTTAAAAGATTGCGAGCTTCATCCATCAATTGGGCAACAGTTTTACCTTCTCTTGCACCTTCAAGCACATAGTCTGTAATCAAAGCAACCGCTTCTGGATGATTCAATTTGATTCCTTTATCTTTACGTCGTTGAGCAATCATAGCCGCAAGGCTAATCATCATTTTTTCCTGCTCACGCATTGTCAATTGCATCGTTTTTCCTCCTTAAATCAATGCTTACCACTTGCCCCAAAGCATCAAAAGCCCTGGAATCCAAGCTGTTACAATTCCTTCAAAAATAGCTAGGTAAGGGACAAATTTCCCTAGGTGCTTCTTAAGGTTAATTTCAATAAAGGCAGTTAGCCATAGAATACCCCACAAGAACCAAATAATACCATACCAAGCATTACCACCGTATCCAGATGTTAAGCAAAGAATCCCTGCTGGTAGCGTATTAATCGCCACAAATAAACTAAACCACCCATACAAACGTTGATCAAAATCGAAAATCGTATTGATAGCTGAGTAAAGGTAGGTGAAGGCAAATAAAAGGCCAGTGGCGCTACCATAAAACCATTCAGCGCCTTGCCCTGTACAAGCTCCATAAGCAATGACAATAATGTTGAGAATCAACCCCAAACCACCCGTAAAGATATTCATGACAACATTTGACTTATCAGGAATACCCTCTAAACGATGGAGTCCATTACTCATCAAAACCATACCAACATAGAGTAGGATGACACCTAACATAAGAACCTCCTAAGTTTTTTATGTTAATATCATACTACTTTGACAACACATGTCAACGAATTTTCAGAAATTTTGCAACATTTACATATTAGTCAAGCTAACATGTGGTGTCAAAAAATGACATTACATTTGGTAATTCTCAATAGGAGTCCTTTGCTTAATCCCAGATAAATAAACAGTTAATCTATAAAAAGCTTCCTTTAGTATTTGACTGTTTCTGACAATATAGTCCGTACAATCTATCATCCAATGTGAGCATTATATTTTTTTCTCGCCTATTTTTCCAACTCATTCTCCAGACCTAAGTCCATAGACCTATTTTTAGTAATTTTACAGTTGGGTAACAAAGTCAAACGTTTTTTATGATAAAGTCTTTTTTGGACAAAAATCCAAAAGGAGAATTATGATGGAAACAAATAACTACACTACTGATTTACAGCTAGTCTCCCAGGAATATTCCGACGAAAAGACTAGTCTTCAAACCAAAACCAAGAAATTCTTGGAACATTTTTCACCAAAAGACATTTGGAAAATTAAGGGACTGATTGTCGCCTGTCTTGTGTCCTGCTTCCTGTATGTCACTTACTTGACCCATTTTTCCTTTGCCTTTCCAGCAACCCTTGTCTTGATCAGTACGATTGAGCTAGGCTGTCGCCTATTAGGTGGAAAAGCAAAGGGAATGCGACTTGAATCGGGAATATTTATGGTCACTAGTCTCCTCCAAGGCTTGCAAATTAGTCTCTGGGGTCTGCACGACAACTGGGGCAGCGCTCAGATTCTTTGCCTTCATGCAAGTATCCTCCTTTACTTAATGGCACGCACTGGACAAAGTAGTCAAGATCGTTTAGGAATTATGGTTTGGCTAGACCTCATATACACCAGCTGCATCTTCCCGCTAAAATATTTCTTTATCGGAGCCTGGACACTCCTATATAAAACAGCACCTAAACAAGAACTCTCCGAAGAAGAAAAACACGTAATCAAGAACCACAAATGGATGATTCTCATTAGTATCATGATTGCCTTGGTACTAACTGTATTCGCTGCTAGTCAGCTTAGTCAGGTCTTACCTGCTTTCGGACAACTTTGGCGACAGTTCTTCCAGACACTTGCTACTCTACTTGATTTCACTATCACCTTCAAGGACAACGGATTATTGTTCTCTCGTTTAATCACCAGTATCCCTCTGGCTCTAGGACTTTTTGCTCAACTCGCTGCAACCTATTTGGCAAAAGAAAAGCCACTCAGTCAAAAACGATTTGAAGGCCATCTTAAAGCGACCCGTCAGTTCCCAAAAGTAGCAGCTTATATCGTACTCGGAAGCCTCTGCTTCACTTATGCCCTATTCATATTAACTGCCACTAGTCAAATGGGAGAACTCCTTTCTCTCAACCAAGCCAGCATTCCAGCCCATCAAGCCTCACATATTGCGGTTCAAGGCTTCTGGCAATTGGTTCGAGTTTCTACCCTCAACTTAGGAATCCTAGCTGGACTTTACATTTTTTCTAAAGAAAATTTCTTCACCCACAAAGGGCTTCGTTTCTTAAGCACCCTACTCTTTACTTTTGCTAGCCTCTTTGCCCTTATCGCTGGCTGGAAACTCTTTGGTGTTTATATGGCACTCTACGGTGTGACGCCACGTCGCTTACTGTCAGGTTGGTTTGTCACAGTACTCTTTATTTGGTGTGTCCTAACACTAATTCGACTTTATAAACCTATTCAGGCAACTCGTCTCGCTGTATTTTATGCAACTATCAGCTTCACCCTCGTTAGCCTCTTAGGTAGCTTTATTTTATAAGAAAAAAAGAGTGTAACTAGATTAACTAGTTTCACTCTTTTTATATTGAAGTTATTTTGAATCTCTTGTAGGAAAGGCATACATCACCCAAAGCACTACCAGGAGTGGTGTCGCTTTTAATACAATCCATGCAACATTGAAATTGGCATCACGTAGACGACGAATCTGCATAGAAATGGTAGGAAGCGCCGTTGCTGCTATAAATAAAATGAAAGCTGTTAATGTAAAGCCAGCAGCCTTTGTTTCTCCAAGGAAGTCCATCAGTAGGAAAATTAAAGTACCAATAACTCCATTAATCAAGACAACCCACCAATAGTCTGATCGTTTTGTACGACCATAAAAATCAATATAGCCTAACCAAAAATTTTTATATGCCTCTAACATGTTTACACCTCTTAATAGTATGCTACCAGTATACTATATTAAGGAGATAGGTGCAAGATGTGAATATTTAGACTACTTAAGTTTTCTACATATATAATTCTACATATATAATAGGAAGATTATTTTAAATAAACTGGAATGGATTGAAATTAGGACTGTCCGACTCAATCTGGCCACTCACCATGGTCACCACACGACCGACATGTTGACGAACACTATTGCGGTGAGCAATAAAAATCATTGTTCGTTTAATCTTAGCAAGATTAGCCATGACCCTGCTTTCAGTATCACTATCGAGACCACTGGTAGCTTCGTCAAAAATCAAGATAGGCTGCTGGGACAAGAGGGCTCTCGCTATCGCCAAGCGTTGTTTTTGACCACCAGATAGACCACCATCTTCAGATACTTGGGTCTGAAAACCTAGTGGCATTTTTTGAATATCCTCTAAGATATCAGCTTGTTGGCAAACTTTAAGAAGCTTTTTCTCGTCAACTTCTCCTTCAAATCCTAATAGCAGATTTTCTAAAATAGTGCCTGTAAACACATAGGTCTGCTGGGGAACGTAAGTCACCATTTGACGCAGCTCCGCATGGCTAATAGCATCTTTATCTAGGGTTACATGACCACTAGATTTTGTGTAATAACCCGACAACATTTTAGCCAAGGTCGTTTTCCCAGATCCACTTTTACCCATGAGGGCGATTTTCTCCCCCTTATGAATCGTTAAATCAATCTTACTAAGCGTCTCTTGCTGATAACTAAAACGGTGACTAACACCCTTAAGAGCAAGTTGTTTAAAGGATAACTCTTTAAGTTTTCCTTTTTCTTCCTTATCCACAACATAAACTTCTTGAAGACGATTATTGGCTACTTTGGCTTGCTGAATTTTAGATTGGAGATTGATAATATTAATTAAAGGAGTTGTAAAATAATTCAGCAACATATTATAGGTAATCAACTGACCTGCAGATAGCTGTCCTTCCATGACCAATTGTGCCCCATACCATAGGATAAAGACATTGGAAACTAACTGAACCCCTGTCTTTAAACCATCCTGTGTTAATTGCCACTTGGCCTTAGACAAAGACTTCTTCAAATAGTCATGGAATTTCACCTCAATTTCCTGATAGCGTCTTTCTTCAACTCTCAAGGATTTTAAGGTTTCAATGCCTCGCAAATCATCAATAACAGCGGTATTGACCTGACTATTTGCCTCCATCAATTGATAATTTTCCTTTTCAAAAAGCTTATAGAAGGCCAAAATGATTAAAACATAAAGAGGCACTACCGTGAGAGTCATCACAAAAAGTGACTGATTTTGTAAAATAAGAGCCACAGCTAGAGTCATCACAATGGTCACATCTAGGAAAATCGATAAAATCGTTGAAGCTAGAGCATCGATAATAGTGTTAGCATCGCCAAAACGTGACGTTATTTCACCAGTACGACGTGAACTAAAGAAACTAATAGGTAAGGAAAGGACATGCTTAATATAAGGAAGAATGACAGCAATGGACAAGTAATTCCCCAATCGATGTAGAAGATAATCTTTGAAAAAAGTAAATACTTGTTGAGCTAGATAAGAGATACATAGGCCTAGCGAAATCATGGTTAGAAGAGTGTAGGCCTCCTGAGGAATCAAGCGGTCAATAATAGATTGCAAATAATAAGAACCAATAATATTAACAAGGGTCACTAGAAAACTTAACAAGACAATAACTGCAATCAAACCCTTACGACGAAACAAAATTGGTAAAAATGAAAGAAGCCCAGGCACATCTTCTTTGTATTTAGTGTAAGTTTCTCCTGGAACAAAAAAGAGAGCAACTCCCGTCCACTCTTTGGCAAACTCCTCTAAGGGCATTTTAATGACCTTCTTGCTAGGATCTGGATCACCAATAACAAGCTTCCCCTTGATTTGACCAAACACCGTATAATAATGTTGCAATCCACCTTCTTTAACCACATGTGCAATAAAAGGATAAGATAGGCTTTCTTGTTTAAACAAGTCTAAATCCGCACGAATAGCCTGAGTTTCAACGCCCAACTGCTTGGCCGCTTCAACCAAACCAAGCGCAGAAGTGCCTTCACGAGAAGTCTGAGCCAACTCCCGCAAATAAGCTAAACTATAAGATGAACCATAGTGTTTAAGAATCATGGCCAAGGCAGCGACACCACAATCACGCTGATCAACCTGTGAAATATATGGATATTTTGACATGGTGACTCCTTATTAAAGACAACCTGTGAAATAAGGCAAGATAGTGATAAGTAGTGAGAATAGTGTAAATAATTTTAGTTTTTTCAAAATAAAACTCCTTTTAACTGTTATTTATGTTTCTATAGTAAACATTTAACCATTAAAAAAGTAGTGACATTTATGTCACCACCATTTCTATAAACCATCTGCCGCTTTCCCTGCTCTTATACTTTCTTCTAAAACCGAGTCTTCTAAAACGGAAGCAAACATTATGGCCTTATCGTAATTCTCTGCAGCCTTTTTCTTATTTCCCTTATGCAGAAGTTCATATTTAGCTTTGAGAACAAAAACACTAGGTTTATAGCTATAGAATTGTGATTTTTCTATAACGGCTAATGCTTTATCCACAACTGTTAAGAAGTCTGAAAAGGAATTGTGAAAAATCTTCAAAGCAGCGATAGCCATCAAATCATTAAATAAAACAATATTATAGACATCGTCTGTCCAAATTTCCTGATTTAATACTCTCTTTACAATCCTTTCAAAAAGTTTTTTGTCAAACTGTTTTCTTCCATAGAGATGGAAGAAATAATAGTCAATAACTAATAAATCGTTAGTTAAGAATTTCTTCTTCCTTTTGACTTGTTCAAACAAGTCTTCATATATTTCTTCAACCTTTGGGCTCTCCTCCCAATTAGTAAAACTCAAAATATTTTCCAAAATATCTAGAGTTAACAACTCTTCTTCTGGCAGAAGTTCAAAGAATTTCTCATAGACTTCCTCAATTAAGGCAAGTTTAGCCTTTATTCTTTCTGGATTTCTGTACGTTGGAAACTTAATCAAACGATTCTTCATCTCATAATATTCGTCAGGAATGGTAATATTGTCATGATCCAATAAATCGGCCATATTTTTTCCTAGACGTTTTGCAATATAAGATAATTTATCCAAAGACGGGAGCGACTCCCCTTTTTCAATGCGAATTAACTGACGCACAGTCAATTCCGCACCATCTAAACATAGCACTTCACGTGACATCTGCTGACGTTCACGCTCAGTTTTGATTCTTAGTCCAATGCTGTCTTTTATGTTCAAGAGACTCTCCTTTATTTCAAAAATTTAAAAATATTATATCACAACTGTAATATAATTAATATACAGTTAATATGATTTTAACAGAATATTAGTCAAAAAAAGCTATTTTTATACATTTTATATAAGAAGGGCCTTCCTTTGCATCAAAAAAACATGCAGTTCAAAAACTACATGTTTGTTTTATTTCTGTTTACTTTGGAATCGCCATTCAAAGCGAATGCGGTCATAAGTTGGATAGATAGCATTAAGCAAAGCAAAGGCTAAGGTAAAGCCAGCTAAAACATCTGTTGGATAATGAACACCCACATAAATACGCGAAAGTCCAACAAGGAAAATCAGAAGCCCAGTAATACCATAAACTACTATTTTAGATTCTTTTTTCGCCAAACGCTGAGCAAGAACAATGGCAATTGCTCCAAGAATCATAAAAGTTCCCAAAGAGTGACCACTAGGGAAAGAATAACCACTAGCATGCACTAAATGCGTAATTGATGGGCGTTGACGCTGATAAATATACTTTAAACTTACAATCAAGATACTAGCGAGAAGCCCACTGGCTCCTACAAAGATAGCTTCTGCTTTATACTGACGTAGATAAAGCCAGATTACTGCTACGATTGCAATAATAGCCTGTACGGGCGTATTCCCAAGTATGGTAATCGTTTTAAAAAAGCGTGTCAATCCTACTGGTAAGTCTCCTCGAACCCAAGTTTGAATGTTGCTATCAAATCCTGTTAAGGCTTCAGGATAGAACTTAACCATGTAACCGAGAGCAACAAATAACAATAAGGCAAAAGAAGCATAAATATAATGTGTGTGTTTGTGTTTCATATTTATAATTTTACTAGAATAGACTTAAGCGGAGCATAAATAAGAGCAAAGGCTACCGCAAAAATCAATCCTTGAAGTACATTGAAAGGTACTACCATAGCGAAAAGGTATTTATAGAGACCTATGAATTGCGCAATATCGAAGTTGGCAAATTTAGCATAGAGTGGTACTGCATAAATATAGTTAAGAATAACCATAACAACTGTAAGCAAGACAGTTCCTACAACAGAACCAAGAATATAATTCTTGCTTGTTTGATTTTTCTTCCAAAAATAGCTTAGGCCCCAAACAAAGACTCCTAGAGCAACGAAATTCATAGGAAGTCCAATCATTGATCCTGGACCACCATTGTTTAGCAAAAGCTTCAACAATGAACGAAGCAAGAGAACACCAATGGCACTCTTAAAATCAAAGATAACCAAGGCAATAAGAACAGGAAGGATTGAAAAATCAACCTTCAAAAAGTCTGCTGCTGGAATCAATGGAAATGAAAAATAAAGCAACAAGAATGAAACTGCGGATAAAATGGCAATGTAAGCCAATTTACGTGTGTTTGTCATAAAAAAATTCCTCCAAATTTTAACAATTTGAAAGAAGTTCCCAATGGATTTGCCTATGCCAAAAAAGCCTACGCAAAAAGACTGGTCTTCTTCCATCCAGACTATACTGTCGGTTGAGGAATCACACCTCATCAGCTTGCGCTCGCGGACTTATCTATAGAATCACCGCCGGTCGGGAGTTTCACCCTGCCCTGAAGACCTTTTAAGAATAACATAAAAAAACCTTGGTGACAAGGTTCTCAAATTATGGATTTCTAATCTGTTGATAGTCAATGACTATAGATACTCTTATAAGAGAAAATAGACCTCTATTTTAACTTGTCATGCTGATAACGATGACTCAGCTCCAAGCCCTCAAACTGTTGCTGACGAAGTGCTTCGTAAACAATCATACAAACAGTGTTGGACACATTTAGACTACGCACATGTTCATCATTCATCGGAATACGAATAGCTTTTTCAGGATGCTCACGCATAAAATCTTCAGGCAGACCCGTATCTTCACGACCAAACATAAAATAGTGGTCCCCGCCATCAGCATAATTCTCGTCTGAATAGGTCTTATCCGCAAACTTTGTGACTAGATGCAAACGACCATCTTGATTTTTGGACATGAAATCTGCCAAATTGTCATAATAAGTGATGTCAAGCTTATCCCAGTAGTCCAGACCTGCACGTTTCATTTTCTTGTCATCAATTGGAAAGCCCATAGGACGGATGATATGAAGAGGGCTATTAGTCGCTGCACAGGTACGTGCAATATTTCCGGTGTTTTGTGGAATACGAGGTTCAAACAAGACAATATGATTACGTGACATCTCAATTCTCCTAGACATAAAAAATACCATGTCGCCCGGAGTCAAGCTCAGCAGACGACATGGTTGTGGACGTTCATTAGCTTAAATCATGACAGGTTAGATTTAAAATAACGAATCTTTGAATATATTCTAGCACTTTTAGTCTAAAAGTCAAGACTATTTAAAGAAAAATTTTACCTTTATTCCCTTAAATAGGAATAGTTGATAAAGCTAGCTGAAAAGGATGATTTTTCCGCTAAAATAGAGTATCATAGTAATGATTATTTGGAGGTAACTCATGCGTATTATTGTCGTAGGTGCCGGTAAAGTCGGTACCGCACTCTGCCGTTCTCTTGTTGAAGAGAAGCACGATGTTATTTTAATTGAAGAAAAGGAAGAGGTCCTCAAACGCCTCAGCAAACGTTATGATGTTATGGGCTTTGCTGGAAATGGGGCTAATTTTAAAATTCTGGAACAAGCCGAGGTTAGTAACTGCGATGTCTTTATCGCGATGACTGATAAAGATGAAGTAAACATGATTTCAGCCGTTCTGGCTAAACAAATGGGTGCCAAAGAAACCATTGTTCGTGTGCGTAACCCAGAATACTCAAATGCTTATTTCAAGGATAAAAACTTCCTTGGCTTCTCATTAGTCGTAAACCCTGAACTTTTAACCGCTCGCTATATTGCCAATACGGTTGAATTTCCAAATGCTCTATCAGTAGAAACTTTTGCTAACGGACGCGTTATTCTTATGGCATTTAAAGTCACTGAAAATAGCCAATTGTCTGGTATGACAATGGAGCAATTCCGTAAGAAATTCGGCAATATCCTAGTTTGTACGATTGACCGTCAAGGTGAACTCATCATTCCAGATGGGAATGCTACCATGCAAATTGGGGATAAAATTTATGTCACTGGTAAACGTGTTGATATGGCACTTTTCCACAGTTACATCAAGCCAAAAAGTATCAAAAAACTTTTGTTGATTGGTGCTGGACGTATCTCCTACTACTTGCTCAATATCTTGAAAAACAATCGTATTAAGGTCAAATTGATTGAGCAAAAAATGGACCGTGCACAAACCTTTAGTCAGGTCTTCCCTGAAGTTTCTGTTATCTTAGGTGACGGTACTGCTAAAGACCTTCTTCTCGAGGAAAGTGCAGCCAGTTATGATGCCGTAGCTACCCTAACTGGAGTAGATGAGGAAAATATCATCACCTCTATGTTCCTCGAAAGCCTTGGTATTCACAAGAATATTACTAAAGTCAATCGTACCAGTCTTTTAGAGATTATCGATACACGTGAGACAACAACAATTGTCACACCTAAGAGTATTGCCGTTGACACTGTAATGCACTTTGTCCGTGGGCGTTATAATGCTAAAGATTCTAGCCTCGATGCCCTTCACCATGTGGCTAATGGTCGTATCGAAACCTTGCAATTCCAAATTAAGGAAAACAACAAAATCGCTGGGAAGAAACTTTCTGAGCTTGAATTTGCTAATGGTGTCCTTATCGCTGCTATTATCCGCAATGGAAAATCTATTTTCCCAACGGGAGAAGACAGACTCGCTATTGGGGATAAAATCGTGATCGTTACACTCTTACAAAATGTAACTCATATTTACGACTTGTTGAAGAGGTAAGCTGCCATGAATCGATCTATTGTCCGTTTTCTTATTGCCAAGCTCCTGCTTATTGAGGCTGCTCTCTTGGTTGTACCACTTATCGTTGCCCTCATTTATCATGAAGATGCCAAAGTATTTGCCAGCATCTTGGGTACGATGGGGATTCTCCTCTTTCTCGGAGTGCTTGGTACTCTCTTTAAACCGAAGAACTACCATATTTACACCAAAGAAGGGATGCTTATTGTAGCCCTCTGTTGGGTGCTCTGGTCCTTCTTTGGAGGATTGCCCTTCGTCTTTGCCGGTCAGATTCCAAGTGTCATTGATGCCTTCTTCGAGATGAGCTCTGGTTTTACAACCACGGGGGCTACTATTCTCACAGATACTGGAGTACTCACCCACTCCCTCCTCTTCTGGCGAAGCTTCGCCCACTTGATTGGAGGGATGGGGGTATTGGTCTTTGCCCTAGCCATCATGAACAACAGTAAAAATGGTCACCATGAGGTTATGCGTGCAGAGGTGCCTGGTCCAGTTTTTGGTAAGGTCGTGGCCAAGCTCAAAAATACAGCTCAAATTCTTTACATCATCTATTTAACCATGTTCGTTATTTTTGCTGTTATTCTCTGGCTTTGCGGTATGCCAATCTTTGATAGTATCATCACTGCTATGGGGGGCGCAGGTACTGGGGGATTTGCTGTCTATAACGACTCTATCGCCCACTACCACAGCGATCTAATTACCTATGTGGTTACTGTTGGTACCCTACTCTTTGGGGTTAACTTCAACCTTTACTTTTATATTCTACTTCGTAAAATTAAGTTTTTCTTCCAAGATGAAGAACTACGTACCTACTTTGCGATTGTGGCTATTTCAACTGGTTTGATTATCCTCAATATTTTTGGAATCTACCACAATTTGGCTGACTCTTTCAAATACTCATTTTTCGAAGTGTCAACCATTATCACAACAACTGGTTTTGGTCTGACAGATATTACCAAATGGCCACTCTTTTCTCAGTATATCCTACTCCTCCTGATGTTTATCGGGGGGTCAGCAGGGTCTACAGCTGGTGGTTTCAAGGTTATCCGTGCTATGATTATTGCTAAGATTGCACGAAATCAGACCCTAGCTAGCCTCTATCCTAATCGTATCCTGTCACTTCATATTAATGGAAGTGTTCTCGATAAAGAAACTCAGCACAGTGTTCTTAAATATCTAGCTGTATATGTACTCATTATACTAAGTTTAGTCACTGTTTTGTCACTGGATAATCAAGACCTCTTGATTGTGACAAGTGCTGCTGCTTCAACCTTTAACAACATTGGACCATTACTTGGAACGACTGATAGCTTTGCTATTTTCAGTCCTTTATCTAAGCTTATCATGGGATTTGCTATGATTGCAGGACGTTTGGAAATCTATCCTTTACTACTCCTCTTCCTACCAAAAACTTGGTCAAAAACTTAAGCATAGAAAAACTCCTTTGGATTCATTTATCCAAAGGAGTTTTATTACGTTTTAGACTAAAATAATCTGGCACTGGATCATCTCCAGTCTCTGATAAAGGGTGACATCTTAAGATACGGGCAATCCCCATAAGAACTCCCTTTAAGCCGTGCTTTTCTATTGCTTGGATCATATAAACCGAACAAGTTGGACGAAAACGACAAGACGGTGGAAATAGGGGAGAAATCCATCTCTGATAAGCCCTGACCAAGGCAATCAGAAATCTTTTCATTATTTGACCTTATTGACAGCAGCGTTATGAAGCTGGCTGATTTCTTTCTTATTTAGACGGCGTGATTCACCTGGACGAAGACCTGTCAAATCAAGGGTCCCAAAACGTGTACGAGACAACTTATCAACGAGCAAGCCCACTGATTCAAACATTTTCTTAACCTGGTGGTTACGCCCTTCATGAATTGTCAATTCGACAACTGAACGATTCTTTTCATGGTCAACTTTGATAATATTGTAACGTGCTGGCTTGGTTTTCTTGCCATCAATGACCACACCACGAGTTAATGGACGGAGGTTCTCCTTGGTCGCAATACCTTTGACACGCGCCAAATAAACCTTGTCAATCTCATTACGTGGGTGAATCATTTTATCGGTAAAGTCACCATCATTAGTCAAAATAAGAAGACCAGTCGTATCCCAGTCAAGACGACCAACAGGATAGATACGTTCCTTAACGTGGGGCATAAGGTCAATCACCGTCTTACGATTTTTCTCATCAGACACCGAAGAAATAACCCCTCGTGGTTTATTAAGAAGATAATAGACCTTCTCTTCATTATAAATTGGACTACCATTTACCTCAACAATGTCACCATTTTTGACAATGGTTGCCAATTCCGTAACGGTCTTCCCATTTAGGGTCACACGACCTTCTTTAATCAGTTCCTCAGCCTTACGACGGCTGGCCACACCAGCGTGGGCAATATATTTATTAATTCGCATTCTTTTTCTACAGCTTAAGCTGTATCCTTTCTACCTAGCATCTCTGCTATGTTTCTTTATTTTTAATGATTAGTTTCAACAAGGTTTACTCTTAATTGTCCGAGTCCTCAAGCTCTTCTGAAGCATCTTCCCTAAAGAGACTTGTTTCCTGCTCTTCAAGTTCTAGTTGGTCAATCGCCACAAGTTCGTCTAAACTGTTAATTCCCATATAGTCTAGGAAATAATCAGTAGTCGCATATAAGTTAGGACGACCGACAGCATCTTTTTTACCAGCCTCTTGAATGAGATCAAAGGCCTGAAGTTTAGCAATAGCACCACTAGAATTAACACCTCTGATGTCATCGACTTCAGCACGTGTAATAGGCTGTTTATAAGCAACTATAGAGAGGACCTCAAGACTCGCTCGTGATAGACTCTGGTTAATAGGCGTTTTAGAATAGTCACGAAGGAGACTTGCAAAATCTGGCTTAGTCACCAGCTTATAGGTATTTGACGATTCCAATAAACAAAGAGCTGAATCCTCGTCTGCCTCGTACTTGGCTTGTAATTTCTCCAAGGACTGAGTCAGACCCGTCACTGGCATTTCCAAAAGCTGTGCCATAGCACGTAGACTAAGACCATCTTCACCAGCCACAAAAAGTAAAGCTTCTAATCGTGCTAAGTGACTACTCATTCGTCCATTCCTTTCTTAATGTGATTGTACCAAAAATTGTTTCCTGCTGTACTGATATGCGATGTACCTTAATCAATTCAAGAGTTGCCAAAAAGAGGGTAATTACTTGATTCATATCTTTAGCATCTGTGAAAAGTTCATCTAAATGTAGCTCATTTTTTGAGCCGAATGCTTCCTCAATAATCAACATCATGTCTTCAATCTTATAATCGTCACGCGCAATGGTCGTGTGATTGCGACGAATTTCTTCCTGCTTTTCAGCCATGATTTTTGAAAAAGCCAAGAAAATGTCTTGAATGGTCTTATCCTGATTCAGCGTCACATCTTCATAAACCAATTCAACTTTTGGTTTTGAAAAATACTGAGCTCGTACCTCATGCTGCTTAGCCAACTCTTGACTAGCTGCTTTGAAGCGTGCATATTCTTCCAATTGACTCAAGAGCTCTAGTTCTGGATCATCTGCTTCAGGCTCAGCTTCCACCACTGTGGGCAGAAGCTTACGACTCTTAATCAGCATGAGCTGACTAGCCATAAGCATATATTCCCCAGCAACTTCAAGCTTCATGGCTTGCAAGGTTGCCAAATAAGCCAAGTATTGCTCGATAACCTCAACAATGGGAACATCGTAAATGTCTACCTCATACTTAGAAACCAGATGGAGCAACAAATCCAGTGGCCCCTCAAAATCTTTTAACTTAATATCCATTAGGTTTTATAGTATTTCTCCAAGGTCACTGGACTTTTTAGTCCCAGTAAACGAGCAAGTTCAAAGGCGCCCGTTCCCTTTTCAATCTGTCTAAGAATAAATTGCTGACGCAAGACTTGAGCGGTTACATTCGATAAGCCACAGTCACTAACATAAGTCTGGATTTGCTTATACAGCCATTGTCGAGTATATACCTTACCCAAAAGCAAGCCCTGACTGTTCACATCTTTAATAGCCAACAAATACTGTTTCACATCTGCTTCAAGTCTGAGAACACGCTTAGTGCTTCCCTTGGCCACAGTTACAACACCAAAATCCAAGTCAATATCGGCCCAGTCCAACTCCAAAATCTCTGAAGGTAAGAGCCCCAACTCTAGAATCAGCAGACAAGCCAGCTTACCAACCCCTTCACGCCCCTCATAAAGCGATGAAAGATCCAGTATTCGCAACTTATCCTCCTGAGAAGGTATCGTAACCTTCTCTGATAGTTTGAAAAATTTCTCTAATTCACCCTTTTGATAGAGGTATAGCAAAAATTGATTGACCGCAGAGCGCTTACGCTTTTGTACAGATGGCTTCCATTCCTTCAGTTGGTTTTCATAGAGCTTAAGACTGGTTTGATCAATTTGTCCTGAAATCGATGTTGCAAACTGCTTAAGATCATAAGCATAAGCTTGCTTTGAACTCTCCGAAATGATCTTAGTAGCCAGAAAATCAGTGATCTGAGTTGTCAGTTGTTTTTGGAATGATGATATAGTCATGTGTAAAGTCATGTAAGAGGCTATTAACCGCCTTTAGAATCGATTTTCGTGTGATAATTCCTTTGAAAATACCTTGGCTGTCAACCACAGGAAGGAAAGGATTATTAACTAGCTTATGCATTACCTCATTTAGATTGGCATTATCTTCCACTGTTTCCACGACATCTGATGTCATCGGCCCGATATCACGGTTAACCATCTCCCACTCTTGCAAGTTATGTTCATCTTGATAACGCTTAATATCTGTCAAAGATATGGTCCCAAGATAGTGCTTATCCTTAGTCAAAACGGGAACGCGCGAATAACCATTGCTTGTCAAAAGCAAGACCACATGATCAGCGTTGTGACTATCAATAAAAATAGCAACCTGATCTGATGGAATTAAATAATTATCTAAATGAGCCAACAAAAAATCTTCAAATTCTTTAGCAATCATCGTTCAAATTCCTGTGTAAGTTCTGAATAAAGTTCATGGTCACGTGTGTAATATTCTACACGAATTTTTGCACTGTTTATAATCACCTTAGCATAAAGTTTCTCATGGATAGGCCCACGTGGCTGCGAAACAGAACCTGGGTTGATAAACACTGTCTTACCATTTCGCCAAGCTGCTGCCGCATGCAAGTGGCCATAGAGACAAATATCTGCATCCTCTTGTTGCGCCCAAAGATCTAACTTGTCCCAGGTAAAATTAATGCCATAAAGATGACCATGTGTTTGTGCAATAATCACATCACCAAGTTTAACGACCAAACGTTCTGGATAACCTGAATCATAATCACAGTTACCACGAACCACATGGATACCGTCCCAAACAGGATCACTTGATTCTAACTCAGAATCTCCGTTGTGGAAAATAGCATCTACCTTCCCTTGATAACGATTTTTTATATCTACTATAATATCACGTTCTCCATGGGAGTCGCTCATTACGATTATTGTTTTTTCTGCCATGCTGGGAAGACCTCCATAAGTTTCTTAACAGCTTGTCCACGGTGAGATTGTTCATTTTTCTCTTCTGCAGAAAGCTCTGCTGCCGTTTTACCCGTATTACCAACTAAAAAGAGTGGATCATAACCAAAACCATTGTCACCTTTAGGTTCTCGGCCAATATAACCCTTCCAGTCGGCATCAACAACCAAACTATCACATCCAGGGGCTGCAACAACTAGGGTCGTATGGAAGTTCGCAGTACGTTTGCTATCATCAAGCACCATAGCCAGCTCGTGCAATAATTTAGCATTATTTTCAGCATCCGTAGCATCAGGACCTGCAAAGCGTGCAGACCAAACTCCTGGTAAACCTCCAAGAACATCTACCTGCAAACCAGAGTCATCTGAAAGGACCATTTTACCAGTTAATTCAGAAATGGTTTCCGCCTTCAAGCGTGCATTTTCTTCAAAGGTCATACCCGTTTCGGCAACTTCAGGAAGATCTGGATAATCATTAAGATTCTCTACTTTAATGCCTAGTTTTCCAAATAGTTTACGAAATTCCTTGGTTTTTCCTTCATTGCGTGTCGCAATCAATAGGACATCACCAAAGTCTGATTTATTATCAGAACCAAAGAAATCACTCAAGGTGACACCTTCTCTAGGAACATGCACATAGACAAGCTTATCTCCTTCACTAACTACCAAAGCCCCTTGATGTTGCGTAACAGCTAAGTCACGACCAGTTTCCTCTTTCAAGCAATCCAAAATAAAGGATACTAAGCGAAGGTCTGAAGAATGTTTAGCAATATGTAACTGAAGGCCACTAACAGCCAAAACGTTAGTCAAGGCTTGGAAAAAGTCAACAAATTGCTCATAGGCCTCATCACCACCAAAACAAGTCAAGTGATTGTAGCTTCCTAAACTAGCCAAATACCAGTCTTGTTCGTCTTTATATTCAAAAATTGATTTAGTCATTTTCTAACTCCTTGTCCAAATCGACATGTTGGACAGCAACTTCTTCACCCAGCCATTGTTCTGCGATTTCTTTAAAACCTAGCACACTAGCTGTGGTGTAATATTCTTCCGTCTTGTCTTCGACTTCACGGCTACGATTAATTTCAAAGTAATTGAGCAAAACAGAAACATCACGAACTGTTTCAGCTCCGCTATCAATTAGCTTGACACTTGGCCCCATAACATTTTGGATGATAGGACGTAAAAGTGGGTAATGGGTGCAACCCAAAACCAAGGTATCTACCTTACCGACTAAGGGTGCCATGCTTTCATAAACAATCTTTTTAGCCACACTTGAGTTAATTTCATTGGATTCAACAATAGGGGCAAAGCGAGGACAAGATAAACTCAAGACATTCATTTGTGGTGCCAAATGCTTAATTTTTTGTTCATAGATGTTAGAGGCAATCGTCATTGGAGTCCCAATGACGCCAATATGACCCGACTGGCTAGACTTAATAGCTGCACTAGAACCAGGCAAAACCACACCTAGCACTGGGATATCCAAGGCTCCTTTGATTTCCTCCCAAACTACTGCCGTTGCTGTATTACAGGCAATAACAATCATCTTTACATCTTTGGTCAGAAGGAATTTAACCAACTGCCAGGTATACTCTCTGATTTGTTCTGCTGGTCTAGGACCATACGGTGCCCTAGCAGAGTCACCAATATAAACAATAGACTCGTGAGGCAACTGACGTTTAAGTTCACGTACCACCGTCAGTCCTCCGACACCAGAATCTAAAAATCCTATAGGTCGATTATCCATCTTGCCTCCTTATCCCCTAGGTTACATGTAAAAAGCTGAGATTCACGTCCCAGCTCCCCACCATTATTTTTTCTTTTTCTTGCTATCTGCAAGTGCTTGTTTTTGTTGTTTGATAATTTGGTTATATGTTTGACGCACTTTTGCTTCATTTGGTTTTTGACCCGCAGCTGACATCATGGTACGAACAGCGTCCACATTCAAACGAGGATTTTCAGCCAATTCTTTCTCCATTTGTTTGCGGGCGAAGTAAGCGCCTCCATAAAAACCACCCAAAAGGGCTACAAAAACAAGAATAATCCAAAGGACGGTGTTCATAAATTCATTTCTCCTATAACGTTGATTTACCTTATATTATAGCAAAAATGGCCCCTACTGACAAATAAGACGTTGATTCTTAAAAACGTCTAGAAAAATAGTTTTTTCGTTTAAAATACCGATAAAATGAGACTTTCAGTATTTTTCACTTACAACTGTAAAGGACTTGTAAGATTTCTAGAACAAAAATAGGTTATTATATAGGTTGTGGAATTATTATTATGTTTATATAAAGGGGTTTATTTATGCTCAAGGAAGCAACTATTTCCGAACGAAAAATTGTCAACGCATTTATTGAACTCTTAGAGGAGAGTTCACTCGAACAAATCAGCATCACAGATATCATCAAGAAGGCAAATCTCAGCAGACCGACCTTCTACTACTACTATTCAAATAAGGAAGATTTGGTTGAAACAACCTTCTCAAAGATTTTAGATAAAATCTCAAGTATTCTTCAGGAAGACATGACCTACCAAGAGGGTGTTGTCACTGAAATGCTACGATATCTTAAGGAAAATCAAAAACTCTGTCTCACCTTGATGACACACATTCCAAACATCAATGAGATGATTCGTGAATTCATTATCGAGACTATCCTTAACTCTGATATTGAAAATGTTACAGAGCTCATGGAACAAAGCTATCATATCCCTGCCAAATATTCATTGGAAGTTTATGTTAGCACCATTGTTACCATTTTAACACTATGGCTCAAAGAAGGCTGTATCGAATCCCCTGAGGAGTTAGCCGATATCATTCTTGAAGCTGTCATCATTAAAGTAAAATAAGCTAGAGCCTTTAAGGCCTAGCTTATTTTTTTGTTAAATATCAAAATCAAAACCATCAAGAGTGGCAAAGTAATCATTCATCGTCTCTGCACGACGAATCATACGAGCTGTGCCATCTTCTTGGTAGAGAATTTCTGCAGAACGAAGACGTCCGTTATAGTTGTAACCCATTGAGAAACCATGAGCACCTGTATCGTGGATAACCAAGGTATCTCCAATACGAGCTTCTGGCAATTCACGGTTCTTAGCAAACTTATCATTATTTTCACAAAGCGAGCCTGTCACATCAACTACTTGAATATCACCATCTGGATTAGTCATATTCGTGATGTGATGGTAGGCATCGTACATAGCTGGACGGAGCAAGTTAACCGCAGAAGCATCTACACCAACATAGCGACGATAAGTGTCCTTAATATGAAGAACCTTAGTAACGACAAGGCCATGAGGTGCTGTCATGAAACGCCCAAGTTCAGTGTAAATACTGATATGTCCAAGACCATTCGGAACAAGGATTTCATCAAATTTAGCATGAACCCCTTCACCGATAACGGCAATATCATTTTGTTTATTGGCTGGTGTGTAGTCCACTCCAACACCACCTGATAAGTTGATAAAGTCAAGACTAACACCAAGTTCATTCTTGATTTCTACCGCCAATTCAAACAGTTGAGCAGCCAAGGTTGGGTAATACTCATTCGTTACTGTATTTGATGCTAAGAAAGCATGCAAGCCGAATGATTTCACTCCTTTTTCTTTAAGGTAAGCATAGCCTTTGAAGAGCTGTTCCTTAGTCATCCCAAATTTTGATTCTTCAGGATGATCCATGATATCAGTACCGAGAGAGAAGACGCCCCCTGGGTTAAAGCGCAAAGAAAGGGTTTCAGGAAGTCCTGCAGCCTCTTGCAAGAAAAAGATATCTTCGTAAGCATCAAGGTTAATTGTCGCATTAATATCACGAGCGTAAACAAACTCTTCTGCACGTGTATCATTAGACGTAAAGCTAATGGCGCTACTATCAAAACCAATTTTCTTACTCATGACAAGCTCTGTATCGGTCGCACAATCGACGCCACACCCTTCTTCCTTCAAGATTTTGAGGATTGCTGGATTAGGTGTAGCTTTTACAGCAAAGAATTCTTTAAAACCTGGATTCCACGAAAAGGCTGCGTTAACTGCACGCGCTGTTTCACGAATACCTTTTTCATCGTAAAGATGGAAAGGTGTTGGAAATTCTGCAGTGATTTGTTCAAGTTTATCAGCCGTAATAAAAGGTGTTTTTGTCATTTGATTCTCCATTTTTTACAATAGTAATCCTATTATAGCATAAGAAAAGGCTTGAAACCCAATTTTCTAATAATCTCAAGGCATATTTCATGATACAATAGACCTATAACCTAAATAAAATAATGGGGGATTATTTATGAAAAAATATCTTTACTCTGGGGCTCTTGCTCTAGCAGCCATCTTAACGCTCTCAGCATGTGCCAAGCCAAAACTTGATGCCAAGCTTTCTGTTAACGATATTGTCTATATGTCAGGAAGCGACCTCAAGCTCAAGGATGACCAAACCCTAGTCGAAGTTTCATTCAAACTCGAGAATACTTCGGAAGATATGGAAAATGAGCTCAAAACATCTGCTAAACAATTCTACCTCAAAGATAAAGATGGTAAAAAAGTTACAGCAAGCAAGCTCGATAAGGGCGACCTACCTACTCTCTTCAATAAAAATAAGAACGTAGAGGACGCTACAGATGACTTTGGAAAGCTTGAAGCTGACGACTACAAGACTGTCTCACTCTTTTTCGAAGTTAACAACAATGAAAGCTATAAACTCTATTTTGAATCAAAAGATGAGAAAACAGAGGGACAAACAGTTTCTACTAGCCTAAAAGATTTCGATGGTAAAACAACTACCAATGTTAAAAAGGCTATTGACGCTTATTTCAATGCAGTTCTTCTAGGTGGTGAAAGCAAAGACTACAGCAAATTTGTTTCTAACGACTTGGATAAAGCCAAGGGCGAACTTAACCAATATTTCTCAGATAGCCTTCAATACAGCTATGATGATACTGATCATATCAAACCAACCGGTGATGAAATTCCAAAAGTTTTTGGTTGGGTCCAAACTGCTAACCGTGAACGCGGTAGCTACACTGTTGATAACATTATCGTCGCTAAAGATAAAGCAGAGTTTAACGTCAGCATGTCAACTATCAGTATGAAAGCTGCAGACGATGCCTATGGTGCTAATCACCCAAATCTCACAGATGACCTTAAAAACTACCTACAAAGCAATGGTGCCAACGCTGGAAATGTCGACCAACTAACAAGACAATACTACATGGAAACTTACCTACCGAATTCAATCAAAGAAGTAAGCCCATCAGCACCAAAGACAGAAGGAACAAATATCTTTGATAATTACTCAGTCGAGCTTACTAAAAAAGACGACAAGTGGGCCTTCCCAGATAAAGATAGCTATGTCGGAAAATGGGAGTACTACCCACTCTTCTACGCTTACACAGGTCAGCAAGGGACAATTACAAAAAACTATTAGACATTAAAAAAAATCAGCCAGGTGGCTGATTTTTTTACTAATTACGTCTAGCAAAGAGTCGCAAGATATTCAAGAATAAGTTAATGAAATCCAAGTAAAGACTAAGTGCCATAGAAACTGCCCATCCATCTGTGACTTGACCATTGGCACCGTAGTAAACCTTTTTAATCAACTGGTTATCGTAGGCAATTAAACCAGAGAAAATAAGAATTGATACAATACTAATCACAAAACTCATCATGCTACTTGCAAAGAAAATATTAATCAAGCTAGCCACAATAATCCCAATCAAGGCTGCCATAAGGAACTTAGCCATGCCTGATAGGTCTCGCTTAATGCTAACTCCGATAAGGGCCATGATAAAGAAAACAATGGCAGTGCTAAGGAAAGCTTGAAAAACTATAGCTTGCGTGTATTGAACGATGATAAAACTAAGTGTAAATCCATTCAAAGCGGAATAAACCAAAAATAAAGGTAGGGCTGCAGGTGTATTTCTTCGTGCAGCACCGCTAGCCAAAAAGACCAAACCAAACTCTAAAAAGAGGGCTGCCATGTAAACCCAAGAATGATTCATGAGAATATTGACAAAAACATGAGAGAGAGGGAAGAGCATCAGATAAGAAATGACTGCTGAAAGTCCCACTCCCATACCAACAAGGCCATAAATCTTTCCGAAAAAGCGGCTTAAGCCCGCATCACTAGTCGTATAAATTGCATTTGATTCCATAGTTATCTCCTAAAAATAATGAATTATTGGTGGTGGCTTTGTAGGGTCTTACGACGGAAAAACTTACGATTTTTAATTCGATTTCGTAAGGGTGTCGCTGCTTCTTTAACCGCCCAATACTTATCCACCATAGTAACAATATAAGATTCCTTATACTTCGGCGGTGCAATCGTTGCTCCCCACATATGCTTGAGGATAATATCCTCTTCTTTTTTGTTCAAATTAACAAGCTTTCTAGCATTACGAACAGCAATACGTGGGTGTACCCAAGCATGACTCTTGTTAAATTTAGTCACTCGCCAATCATAATAGAAAAAGTCATGTAAGAGACCGCCTCGAGCAGTACTCTTGGCATCCCAGCCAAATTTTTTAGCAATCTTATAGCTGGTGTAACTAACATTAACCGAGTGTTCTAAACGTGTCGAATGATGGTGCTGTACAATCCCATCCAATTTTTGAAAACGTGGGTGTGAAATCAAATGTCCCACAACTTCCATGAATTCTTTATCATCTTCTGGTCGTTTCATAATAATACCTCATTAATGTTTCTAATGCTTCTTCATTATACCACTAGTGCTTAAAATTACTTTAAAAGTCAGTTGTTTTCTCCTAAAATCATCCTTGAGACCTAGAGACTAAACATGAGAATTCCTGCTGCAACAGCAACATTCAGACTCTCCGCCTGACCTGGCATGCTAATATGTACGAGTTGATCAGCAGACTTAGCCATATCCTGACTAATTCCTTGCCCCTCATTTCCCATCACTAAAGCAAAATTGCCATCTGTCTTAACTGCTTTATAGTCAACGGAAACATCTGAGAGAGTCGTTGCCAAGACGGGTACCCCTTGCTTTTTGCAAGTCTCAACCATGTCAAGAATAGGTCCACGATAGATTGGAAGATGGAAATGACTTCCCTGCATAGAACGCAAGGTCTTTTGATTATAAATATCAGCTGATCTGTCTGACAAAAAGACTCCATCATAACCTGCGGCATCTGCTGTTCGAATCATTGTTCCAACATTGCCAGGATCCTGAACATCCTCCAAGAGCAGATACTTCCCTGAGAGAGACTCTGGCAAAGCTTGGGATTGTTTAGCAACTTCTGCCACAATCCCTTGGGGGGTCTGAGTTTCACAGAGCTCCTTGAGCACCTCCGGACTAACCAACTTCACCTTAGCTATCTTAGCCACACGATCAGCCATTTCCTCAAGCACGAAAACTTGAAGAATATCGGCACCACTTGCCTTTGCTTCCTCAAAAAGATGCCATCCTTCTAAAAGATAACTAGTTTTACGGTGCTTGCGCTGCAATAATTTTCTAGCAGACTTAATGCTAGCATTTTGCTTTGATTGAATGATTTCCATACACTCATTATACCAGAAATTCCTTGATAAATCTTGGACTTGACCGACTTTATAGCAAGGATTATACTAAAGGAAAGAGCTTTCAAAAGGAGGTCATGGACCATGCAAAAAGTACGATTATTAGTCTCAGGAAGAGTACAAGGTGTTGGTTTTCGTTATTCAACCTATGCTCTGGCACTAGATATTGGAGAAATATACGGTCGGGTTTGGAATAATGACGATGGAACTGTTGAAATCCTAGCTCAGTCAGACAATCCTGCTAAGTTAGCTAAGTTTATTCAAGAAGTTCGAAAAGGACCTTCAAAATGGTCTAAAGTAACCTATGTCGATGTGACCATGGCAAACTTCTCAAATTACAGCGATTTTCGGATGGCTAATTAAGAGGAAGCCACCGTTTTTAGCTTGTTCTCTTTCTTAAAAAAAGGTAAAATAGACAAGTATAACTAAAAAACAAAAGGAATGATATTGTGAATAAAAATCAAAAACGTCTAGCCCTGATGGGGCTTGCTGCCAGCATGCTACTCTTCCTATCAGGATGTGTGAGCCTTGATAAGTCTGGTAATCCTACTGGTTGGGTCTGGAACCTCCTTGGTCGCCCTATGAGCCACGTCATCACCTACTTCGCAGATAATCTTGGTCTCGGCTTTGGTCTTGGTATTATCTTTGTTACCATCATTGTTCGTTTGATTATCTTGCCACTTGGTCTTCACCAATCTCGTAGCGCAGCCTACCAATCAGCAAAACGTGAGTACCTTGCGCCTATCTTGGAACCAATCAACGAACGTTTGCGTAACGCCGAAACTCAAGAAGAAAAAATGGCTGCCCAGTCTGAACTCATGCAAGCTCAGCGTGAAAACGGTCTAAGCTTGATGGGTGGTGTCGGCTGTCTTCCTCTATTGATTCAGTTCCCATTCTTCTCAGCACTCTACTACGCAGCACGTTACACTCCTGGTGTACTCCAAGATAACTTCCTCTGGTTTAACCTTGGTCACCGTGACTTCCCATTGATTATCATCATCGCAGCTCTTTACTACTTCCAATCTTGGTTGTCTATTCAACAAGTTCCTGAAGAGCAACGTAAACAAATGGCAGCGACGATGTACAGTATGCCAATCATGATGATTTTCTTTGGTATTAGCTCACCTGCAGCCGTAATCCTCTACTGGTTTGTTGGTGGTATCTTCTCTATTATCCAACAGTTGATTACCAACTACATCATCAAACCTCGCTTGAAAGAAAAAGTTGCTGAAGAGTTCAAAAAGAACCCTCCAAAAGCACCTCGTACAACACCAATCAAGCGTAAAGATGTGACACCAAAAAATACTCAAGCAATTGCAAGTAAACCAAAGAAAAACCGTAACGCCGGTAAGCAAAATCGTAAATAAGCTACAAAGCACTCTTGGCAAATACCAAGAGTGCTTTTCTTATAGATTAATTCAGACTAGCCTAACTCCTAATAACGCCGGCAACCAAAAAGGGAGTGCGACAGAACAACTGTTTTGTCTCACTCCCACTAGTTTCAAATATTGGACACCTTAATGCCAACAGTCACTTAGGCTGTTTTTTCTACACTAAGGATTTCTACAGAGTAGCTACCTGCTGGTGATTCGATAGCGACTTTGTCGCCAACTTTCTTACCAATCAAAGCTTGAGCAATTGGGCTTTCATTTGAAATCTTACCTGAGAAGATATCAGCACCGGCTGCACCAACGATATGATAAGTATCTTTGTCGTTTGTACCAACTTCTTGAACAACAACAGTTTTACCAATTGCAACCTCGTCATTAGCAACAGCATCACTATCAACGATTTCTGCATAACGAATTTTTGTTTCAAGAATCTGAATTTGTCCTTCAACAAAGGCTTGCTCGTCTTTGGCTGCTTCATACTCAGAGTTTTCTGAAAGGTCACCATAAGAACGTGCAATCTTAATACGTTCTACAACTTCTGGACGACGGACGAGTTTGTACTCCTCCAATTCCGCTTCAAGTTGTTCTTTCTCTGCTTGTGTCATTACATATGTTTTTTCTGCCATTTTTTTCTCTTTTCTATTTTTTGAGCCGTTGGCTGTATCATCAAAATCACTATTCGTTTGCTTGATTTTAATGAGCCAATCAGACTATTTATCTTTTAGTTTGCTGTTAATGTAAGTTTCAACGTTATGCTGATGCTCTTCATAGCTTTCAGCAAAATAGACATTACCAGTGGTTACATCTGCCACAAAGTACATGTACTTGGTAGATGATGGATTGATAACCGCTTCAATCGCAGACAGACTAGGACTATCCACAGGACCTGGCATCAACCCCTTATGAACATAATCATTATAAGGGGAGTCAATGTTTGTGTCAATAGTTGCATCTTCTTTCAAGGTCGTTTCCTGACCAAGTTTTCCAAGAGCATAAAGAACTGCGATATTACTTTGTAGAGCCATGTCTGAGTTTAGACGATTATAGAAGACGCTAGCAATATTTTTACGGTCGTCATCTGTAGCTCCTTCTTTTTCAACGAGAGAAGCTAGGGTCAAAATCTCATTAACATTATGTCCACTAGATGAAATCGTCGCATAGTAAGGTGATAGGTAGGTGTCCATCGTTGACAACATTTCCTCTGCCAAAGATTCCACCGTTGTATCATCATGAATGTTATAAGTCGCTGGGAACAGATAACCCTCTAGGACATACTTAGCATCCGTAGAATTCGGAAGGTTTGCCAACAAGGTTGGGTACTTCGCTTTCATCTTAGTAATGAAAGCATCATCCTTCATTAATTTCAAGAAATCTTTCGCCTTAAGTCCAGTTGATGATTTTTTGCCTTTTTTAGCTGAAGAATTAACTTCAACTGCCTTGGCAATTTGATCGATGGTATATCCTTCTTTGACCAAGACCGTACCAAGAGATGGCTCCTGAGGTTTATCACTTCCTTTTTTCTGAAGTGCCTCAATAATTTCATCCATGGTCATGCTAGCCTGAAGGTTGTAATAACCACTTTTCAGATTTGAGATGTTCTTAAACTTGGTATAGTAATTAAAGACCTTACCAGACTTAATAACACCAGCTGATTCCAAGAGTTGTCCGATATAACTGCTACCTGAATTTTCGGGAATTTCAACACTAACAAACTTAGTTGAATTAACATCTTTTGCGCCAACAGCATCACTAACATAGCGATAACCAAAGAATGTAGCTACTGACAAGATAAGTAGCAAGAAGATAATAATGTTTCTTGCAATTTTACCAGCACGACGGTTATTTTTATTGCGTTTGTGATTTCGGTTAGAACGTGAAATCGGCTCTTCGTCGACAATATCAGCCTGTTTAACATCTTTTGGCGAAGACTTTTTCTTCTTCACTTTCTTGCCTTTCTTTTTCTTAGGTTTTCCAGAGGGTTCTAGAGAAATACTCTCATCATCCTCATTACCATCAGCTACTAGCTCTGATTGAACCTTTTCTTGCGAAGCTTGGTCACTTGTTGCATGATGTTCCTGCAAGAATGCTTCTTTTTGACGTTCTGAGGTCAATTTGGCCTCCAATTCTTTAGGGTCTGTATAAATAGCTTCGTTAGACTTAGCTTCAATGAGCTCCTTAGCCACATCTGCAGGAATATACTCCTCTTCAGATGCTTCGTTAAGACTAGTCTCCCAAACTGGACGTTTAAAACGGCGTTTCGACGTTTCAGTCTCCTGAGGAATATTTACCTTTTTCGCCTCCTCAATTGGCTCTTTAGGAATAGACGCTAGGTTTGAATGAGCATCAGATGCTAAAGACTCCGCTTGAGAATCTGAAAACAAGCCAAGACTATCTTGTTGAGAATCTCGGGCTGTCTCAGAAGTCATAGATTTAGCAAAGACACTGTGAGAAACAGAATGTGAACTAAAATCTTGGTTACTTACTTTATTAGACGCTGAATCACTACGAGTTGTAGCGCTCTCAGCTGACGTTGAAAGTGGTGTCTCGGGCATAGTTGCACTTTTATTATGCTCCTCCTCACGAAGAGAACGGAGCCGTGTCGCTTCTTGTAAGTCTCGGAGAATCTGATTTTTGAAGCTTAGGCTATCTTCAGCAGATTCTGAGTGTTCATTAAACTTGTCCGTCAAGGCATACCTCCTCTATAGTAACAAACGCCATTATATCTTAAAAAGTCAGTTAATGCAAATCAATTGGTCCTTTGTCACAGTAACGTAACACTGAAATCAATGGGTTTCTGGGTTCTCCCAGACCATATTATACCAAGAGCTTCCACCATGATTTGATTCTGATTCTCCCTCATCAGTGAAACCATTCATCTCATAGTAGGCAATCAGGTAATCATGGCAAGTCAAGCTAATACCTTGGCGTTTTTGAGCAATAGCCAGATCTTTAAGCGCAGCAATCAAAGCTGTCCCAATACCTTGCCCTTTAAAATCTTTGGAGATAGACAAACTAGTAACCGCAATAAAGCCTCCTTGACTAGCATTAGGAACCACCTTATGGAACAAGTCATCTGTAAGATAACGTTCCGCAATCACAGGCCCTTCAATGTAGCCAGCTACAACACCATCAATTTCAGCAATTAGAAAGGTATCACAAATCGTCTTTAAACGCTCCGCAATAGCCTCTGGAGTTGCAGCCTCTTCGGGTGAAAAATTATCTTGTTCGATACGGACAACATCAGCCCAATCATCCTCTCGGGCATGTCGAATAAGCATATTAAATTCCTTTCTATTAAGAGAAAGAGCTGAGCGAAATCGCTACAGCCCTTAATATATTACATGTGTGTTTGCAAGCTTGCTAGGAGCTCTTCAAACGAGCGTTCGTAAAGTTGGATGTCCCCAGCTCCCATAAAGACATAAACAGCATTGTCATGGTCAAGGAGAGGTGAGACATTTTCAACTGTAACCACTTTGACCGGTTTATTGATCTTAGCAGCAAGATCTTCAACCTTAACATCACCATGGTCAACTTCACGCGCTGAACCATAAATTTGCGCCAAATAAACAGCATCTGCTTCGTTCAAAGCTTCAGCAAATTCATCAAGAAGGGCAATGGTACGTGTGAAGGTATGTGGTTGGAAAATAGCAACAATCTCTTTAGATGGGTACTTTTGGCGTGCTGCATCAAGCGTTGCAATAATTTCAGTTGGATGGTGAGCAAAGTCATCGATGACAACAGTACCACTGATAATTTTCTCTGTGAAACGACGTTTAACACCTGAGAAAGTTTTAAGGTGTTCTGCAACCAAGTCCATGTCGAAACCAGCTACATAGAGGTTCCCAATAACCGCAGTTGCATTCAAGATATTGTGACGACCATAGGCTGGCACATGGAATTCTCCAAGAATTTGTCCATCGTGTTTTACCTTGAAATTAGACCCTGTCGTTGTACGAACAATGTCTGTTGCCATAAAGTCATCATTTTCTTCGAAACCGTAGTAATAGATTGGCGCATTGGCTGTAATCTTACGAAGGTGTGGATCCTCACCGTAAACAAAGAGTCCTTTTTGCACTTGCTTAGCATAATCATCAAAGGCAGAGAACACATCATCGATACTTGTAAAGTAATCAGGATGGTCAAAGTCAATGTTAGTGATGATTGAGTATGCTGGGTGGTATGGCATGAAATGACGTTCATATTCATCAGACTCAAAGACAAAGTATTGTGCATTAGCAGAACCTCGACCAGTTCCGTCACCGATAAGGTATGACGTGTCGGTGATATTTTTCATAACATGTGACAAGAGACCTGTTGTAGAAGTCTTACCATGTGCACCTGCCACACCAAAGCTAGTGAATTGATCCATGAAGTGACCCAAGAACTCGTGATAACGCTTAAAGCTGTAGCCATTTTTAATCGCATAAGCAACTTCAACGTTGTTGTCTTCACGAAAGGCATTCCCAGCAATCAATTCAACATCTTCTGTGATGTTTTTTTCATCAAAAGGAAGGATAGGAATACCTGCTTGCTCAAGACCACGTTGTGTGAAGTAATATTTTTCCACATCTGAACCTTGAACCTTGTGTCCCATTTGGTGGAGCATCAAAGCCAAAGCTGACATACCAGATCCTTTAATTCCAATAAAATGATAAGTTTTTGACATAGTTTCTCCTTACAATCGCACTGCGATTAGTTTGCGTCTTCTAAATGCGTCAAATTTAATTCTTGAGCAACTCGGTGTTCACGGTAAGTTTGACGTTCTGGGTAATTATAAACCTGGCTACGTTTCAAGAAGTCATAGCTATTTTTCTTGACGTTCTTACGAGATGGGTTACTAGGCTGTTGATAGGTTGGCGCCACTTCTGCCAAGATGTAAGAATCCTGTTGCAGACGATTTGCCAAGTGATGGATTTTTGAGTGTTTCCCGTTAGGTGCTAAAGTTCGCTTGATAGCACTTACAGGAGCTCCCAAGATAGATGCTGTCACTGGCCCTTTATCCGTTGTTACAGCAGCTGGCTCAACAGTAGCCTCAAAGCTTGGCTTAGCTTCTACCTTAGGCTTAGCAGTTAGTTGACGGCTATTAGTATGTTTGGTTTGTTGAACTTCTTGGCGGAGGAATTTTTGGCGTTTCTCACGGACATCACGCTTAGCCTTTTCACGGGCTTCCTCTGCATAAGTCATGCCAGCTTCTTGAGTCTCCACTCGTTTTGAAGCCTGCTTACGATTGCTAGGCTTAGCTGACAAGAAATCATAGTTCGGCAACAAATCATTGTAGTCCTTATCTTGGTAAGGGCCACGGATATTTGTGATTAAATCTTCATTTTCATATAGGCGCATAGAGACCGGTTCTTGCAAGCAAGATTCCCCGTCTGGAATCAGCGGAAATTGTCGTCTTTGGCGATGCATAAAAGACTTCCTTTCGTTTTCGAGATGATGCGTATCTTAATATAAACAATCGGGAATGGGAAGATACGTCTTGCAGTATTCTATTATAGCCTAATTCAAAAGATTTGCCTAGTAGCATTTTCACATCTTAGTATTCAAATATCAAATATAACAAATTAAGATATTGCAATACCAAGAATCTCTTTAATATCCTCAACAGTCATGCTGGCACGGCTTTCATTGCCATCCAAGACAGTTGTCACCAGGTTCTTCTTGCCTTCTTGAAGCTCAAGAATTTTCTCTTCAATAGTTCCTCTTGTAATCAAACGGTAAACTTCGACATTTTGTTCCTGACCTATACGATGCGCACGACTAATAGCCTGCATTTCTACCGCTGGATTCCACCAAAGGTCAATCAGAATAACCGTATCAGCACCAGTTAGATTCAGTCCCACTCCTCCTGCTTTTAGAGAAATCAAAAAGGCATCTCGACTTCCTTGATTGAAGGCTCTAGTCATCTCTTGACGACTATCAGATGGCGTTGACCCTGTTAGCTTATAAGAGGAAATACCTAGTTCTTGTAAGAGCTCCTCTGTAATATCTAACATCCCACGAAATTGTGAAAAGATAAGAACACGGTGGTCTGATTCCTTAATTTGACTAAGCAATTCTCTTAGGCTATCTAATTTTCCGCTATCTCCAGCATAGTCCATAAAAAGAGCTGGGGTATCACAGATTTGTCGTAAGCGGGTAATTCCTGACAAAATTTCCACCTTACGACGGTTGATTTCCTGATCACTTGCAGAAATTAAACCTTGCTGCATCTGTTGCAATTGCGCTAAATAGATAGCTTTTTGAGCATCTGACAATTCACTTTGGTGAGTGATTTCAATCAAATCTGGTAAATCAGGAAGGACCTCTTCTTTCCTACGTCTTAGAATAAAGGGAGAAATATACCTAGCCACTTCCTTTGGTGTTAACTTAAGAAAGGTTTTCTTAGTTGGCAAAAGTCCTGGTAGAATAATCTGGAAAATAGACCAAATCTCCAACAAATGATTTTCAATAGGCGTTCCAGATAGTGCTAAGCAATGTGGAACAGAAAAATCACGTAGATATTGGGCAATCTTTGTCTGTGTATTCTTCATGACCTGAGCCTCATCGAGAATGAGATAGTCATATTTACCAGCCTTGTAGGCATCAAAATCCTGACGGAAGGAAGCATAGCTTGTAATAATAATCTGGTGGTCTTCAGCAATGATGTCATCACGTCTTGGCTTGAGTCCATAAGAAACCGCTACATCTAACTTAGGAGAGAACTTTTTAAACTCATCCTGCCAATTGTAAATCAGGCTTGATGGTGACAAAACCAAGACTCGTTGCTCTTCTTCTAAATGTGCAGAGAGATAGGCAATGGTCTGCAAGGTTTTCCCCAACCCCATATCATCGGCCAAGATACCGCCAAAACCATAGTGATGCAGCATAGATAGCCACTGAACACCCTTTTCCTGGTAGGGACGAAGGTCAGCTTCTACCTTATAAGTTGGCAAATCAAAGGTCTCTGGTTTACTCAAATGTTGCGTTAAGAGTTGGAAATCTTTTGAAAAACGAACAGAATCACTTTCTGAAAGAACATCCATTAATTGATAGGCAGTCAATTGATTTAGTTCTAGGTGACCTTGCCCTGAATATCGAGCTCTTAGAGTTTTGAGACTCTCACTAATACGATGCGTCGCCTCGTCAAAAACAATCAACTGACCACTACGATTGATAAAATAGGGCGAACTTTCCATCAAAGCTACTAAAGCATGATCCACATCTTCATCGTCAAGACTTGAAAAATCAAAGGAAATATCTAATAAATTCCCCTGACGCTCTACCTGAACCTGTGGACTCTGTTCAACCCGTAAGTCACGCAACTCCTGCCCAATCAGAACCGTCCCTGTATTTTCAAATTCTGCTAGAGTATTCGTAAAGAAATCATAGAGCTCTTGACTGCTATCTAATCGTTTAGATGACTGAAAATCAGGGGTGAATCCATGCTTAGCCATCAAACGGAAAACAGCCTGCTCATGACGATAGTTACTCGTAAATCCTAAATGACTCAACTCTTGTCGATTATGGACTAGGAAACCATCAAAATCAAAGGCTAATGTAAGTATAACCTCACTGTCACTTTTCAGGTCAAAGTGAAATCTCGGTGTAAAATCCTTGATATTAAAGGCTTTAGGAGCTTTAACTGGTCCCATAGTCCTAAAATCAAAAAGACTAGCAGCCAAGATGACTTGTTCATCGAGATTAAAGCTGACATGCTTATTCAAATCGCTTCCGATTGGAAGAGAGCGTAAACCAACCAAAAGTTTTTGTTGTTTTCGATTCAAACGATAAAAAACACCTTGATAAAAGAGAATACGATTATTAAAAAAGGCCTGACTATTCTTCTCAGCAACAGTCAATTCAATCATCTTAGGCTCGACAGAAATATCAAACGAGAAGAGATGGGCATCAGCAGTCAAATCCTCAACCAAAAGTCGGTGATATTCGGTTCCTTCCCATTCAAACCTAAAGCCATCCAAATCTTGCATCCGTCTCAAACCTTCCTCAAAAAAACCGTAGGGGAGACAAAGATGACGTGCATTATTCGGTAAAATAAAGTCTAAATTAGTCTTGGCTTCATCTGGAATCATCCGTCCTAAGAAGTCTAAAAATGCCTGTGAAGTCTGGTCAAATTGAATAAGCGATAGGGGTTCATAATAGTTCTTACCTATCTGATAATAACCCTCAGCCTCTACAAGTTTGAGAAAGGCAGGAATATCTCGAATAACATAAGAACGTTCATCTGGTAAGCGACGTAAACGTATACTCCACCAAATCTCTGAACCAAAGGTAGATTCCTCTCCCTCTACCATCAAGCTATATCTAACAGTATCATCCTCATTTAGGGAAAGGCCTTCTAAAAATAAACCACCAAAAGAGTGTCCTCGCTCTTGTCCCTGAGAGGACTCTTGTTCCTCTTCCAATTCTGCCAATAGACGCTGGCCTTCTTTATCGTTTTTTAGATAATACTCAATAGCTGCCAAATGGGGACAATAGCCTTTTTGAGCGAAATAATCACAGTCACACGTGATTTCAGAATCATTGAGTGCATAAATTAAATGATGTTGGTCAACTGTTGTATCCAACTGAGTTTCTGAGACCTGATGAATGGTAATGAGATCCTTTTCAAAAAGTTCAATACCCTCATTACGGACTCTGCCCGGCATCAATTTTGCCATAGTATTCACCCCTATCTTATCCCTCTATTATAGCACAAAATCCTTATAAACTAGGCCTTCACCAAGATAAAACAAAAAACACTCCCGAAGGAGTGTCGCAGATTATTATTCGTAATCAAGTTTATCTGAGTGACCTGAACCATTACCAACATAGTAACCTGTCTTACAGTTAATACTGAAGAGGTAGGTTCCATCTGGAAGGTACAAGTTGTAGTAACCATTACCATTGATGATGTTGACTGGCTCAAGGATGAAGTTATCTCCTGAGAAGTAACCACGTGAGTGTGATGTTTCGATAATCTTTTCAAGAACACCATCAGCCCATGTCCAAGCTGGGTTACTTGTATCTGCTACTACGTTTGCATTATAAGGCACACGTGAGCGATCACGTTGAAGGATTGATGGGTTATAATTTGTGATTCCGCGTGTTACAACTGTTGAAGCTGCAGCTGAGCCACCAGTAGTTCCTCCAGTCGCACCAGTTGAACCTGCTGAACCTGCTGAGTTAGCTGCTCCATTTTGCGCTCCAGAAGTATTGGCTGCGGCCGCACCATCACCATTAGAAGCTGCTCCAGATGTGTTATCACCTGAAGGTGTAGCAGGACTAGCAGTATTGGCGCTGGCAGCAGCTGTCGCTGCAGATGTTGCGCTCGCAGCCTTAGCTTTTTCTTCAAGCTGAGTCTTACCACCCTTAATAGCTTCTTGGACAGTGCTGTCGAGACTCGCATTTCCAGTTGTTGTTACACTTTCTGGAAGATTATTAAAGTTAGCATCTGATTTAACAGCAATAGAGGCATTATAGCTACCATCTACAAGAGCATCTGACTCAAACTGACTGTTAATCTTTTGTACAGCTTCAATTTGTTTCTTCAAGTTATCATATTTTTTCTTAGCTGCATCATAATACTTGGTTTTCTCCAATTTCTTGAGCAGTTTTTCCAAATCTGATAACTTACCAAATTGATCATTAGCGAGTTTTGTTTGCTCGTCATCTGTGAAGAAATTCTTATACATTTCTTCAAAGGCCTTATTATCAGCAGCTGACGTATCCTTGCTTGATGATGATGTCACTGCTGAAGAAGCTGTGCTTGTTGTTTTCGCCGATTGGCTATGTGTTCCTTTATAAAGAGCATAGCTACCACCGATAATAGCTAAAGCAAGAACTGCTAGAGCACCGATAACAACACCTTTACGACGGTAAACTGGAATGTCACCATCAAAGGCACTCTTATGCGATGGTGAAATAAACTCTGAAGAGATTCTGTCTTCTGCAGATGGGCGATTAACTGCCATAGACACTTTTGGTGTTGTCTTTTCTTCATCAGCTTTTGCTCCAGTTACCCCTGCCACTGTTGATGCAATAGCTGCCAAATCAATAGTGTCTGAAATAGCAGCATCATCCAACAAAGGTTTTGAAGCTTGTGGCTCAGTACCGTCAATATTGGCAACAGCAGGATTTTGTGGTTCTGGATCATCAATGTTAGCAATCAAAGGATTGTTATCATCAATATTATCTACCAATGCATCGTTATAGGCTGGCTGATTAGTTGAAGTAGATGAATCAGCGAGTGCATCACCAAGGTCAAATTTTTCTGTTTCTGACGTGATGAAACGATCAGCATTTGTTGACGTAATGATAACTTCAGAACTTTGACTTTCTGGTTCTGCAATAACCTCAGGTTCAACAGGGGCATTTGGCAACTGCTTGTCAATATGAGATTGAGTTTCATCAGCCTGGTTATCTGTAGCACCAAAACCAAATGTGACCGGTGTTACTTCTTCAGTAGCTGTTGTTGAGTTGATTGACTCATTAGCCATTGATTGACCAATCAAACCTGAATCCGCAAACTCCTGACGTTGCTTTTGAATAAAAGCATCCAAAGGTGATGTATCGCCATCAGCTTCAATTTTCTTTGAAAATTTTTGTGAGGCAACTTCTTCACGGTGTTGCTTGATATACTTATCCAAAATGCTATCTGTTTCTGTTACACCAGCATTAATCTCGGCTTCTTTTCGGACAGCCTCACCGACCGTCATTTCCTTGGCATCTTGGAAATCTAGCTCTTGGCTACCTTCATAGCCATTTTGTGTTTTATCTTCTGACACGTTTAATTTACCTTTCTAGCCTCAGAACGGCGAACACGCTCTCCAAAATATTGATATAAATCAACACGGAGGGTTCCGTTATAAAGCTTACGTTTTTTATCGGCTTTCATACCGTATTTGCTTTCAAATTGTTCATCGCTGGTCAAGATAAACTTGCTCCAAGTTTTAAGTGGCGCAAAAGTTTGACCCATTTCATTATACAAGATATCCACAGCCTTGTCATCCAACAAACGCTCACCATAAGGAGGGTTTGAAATAATGACACCATTGATTTTATCTGTTTTCAGGTCCTGTAAACGCATTTGTTTCAATTTAATAACATCTTCAAGACCTGCCTCACGAGCATTGGCTTTTGCAATTTCAACCATACGGCCATCAATATCACAACCCATAATATCTAATTCAATATCGTAGTTTGCCTTGCTATCTGCTTCATCACGTACCGACTGTACTAAATCCTTATCCACCCAATTCCATGCTTCAAAGGCAAAATCACGATTAAATCCTGGTGCAATGTTCATGCCAATCATTGCAGCCTCAATACAGAAGGTCCCTGAACCACAAGTCGGGTCAATCAATGGTTTATCCGGATACCAATTACTAAGTTCAAGGATAGCAGCCGCCATATTTTCTTTAATCGGTGCTCCACCTTTATCAGTACGGTAGCCACGCTTAAAGAGACTAGCACCTGTGGTATCAATCAAAACCGTAGCCTTATCCTTCAGAATAGAGACTTCAATCTTAAATTCCGCTCCTGTTTCTTGGAGAGGCACTCCTTCTGGACGGTGGAAATACTTCTGCAATTTCTTAACGACAGCTTTTTTTGAAATCGCCTGAACAGATGGCTCATTATGAAGCTTTGATTTAACACATTTAGCCTTAGAAATTGGGAACTTTGCACCTAGCGGAAGATAATTTTCCCAGTCTAAAGCAAAAACTCCCTGAAAGAGTTCCTCAAAGGTACGTGCTGGAAATTCACCCACTACAATCTTGATACGATCTGCTGCTCTCAACCAAAGGTTGGTTTCAGCAATTGCACGAACACCACCTTGGAAACGCACCTTACCATTTTCAACCTGCGTGTCATAACCTAACTCACGCAATTCACGTCCAACCACAGCCTCAAGACCTGCTGCTGCAGTTGCTACTAATGTAAATGTTTCTTTCATTGTCATCCTTTTATCTCATTGTTACGCGTACAAACTTTCTTAACCGATAGCTTATTTCCCACTCTTTTCTTTAATTATAAAAGAGAGAATTCTTGCTAAAAGAAGGCTGAGACATGTGTCCCAGCCTCACCTATATGCAATTTTCTATAAGCCATGTTTTGTTCCAGAAGTGACTAGGTACCACTTCCTTCGATAATCATCTGTCTACTGCAAAGCAGTCAGGATGGTCCGTTCGTTTCCAGCCATCCCATGCCCCTACCAAAGTTTGGGTTGCTAGCTTGAGGGGTTTACCGCGTTCCACTTTTTAGGTTTCCCTAAAAACTCCGTCACTGTGGCACTTTCAGAGCTACTAAAACCTATCCGAAGACTTAGCCAGTTCACTCGCCGTAACTTGAAAATCAAGTCCCTAGGCTTATTAATTCACCTAGCACAAACACTACTGGCATCACAGCCAGTGCTAGCATGGACTTTCCTCATGGAAGACTAGCAACCATGCGATTATCCAAAAATTGCACAAACCAGTTTTATTCGACGATTTGTTTTCCAAAGACCTCTTTTTCCAAACGACTGATACGTTTTAAGATATCATAGTTTGAAGCCGAAGCAACATTGGCATTCGCACGTGATGGCTCACTTGTCACACTTGCGTATGCTGGGCGACTTGCAGGAGCTGATGAAGTTTTAGCCTTAAGTTTTGCATTTTCTTCTTGCAATTCCTTAACTAGAGCAATATAGACACCGTAATCTTTGATTACATCATCTAAAAACTCATCAACTTCTTTTTTATCGTATCCACGCATGCTTGTTTTAAATTCTTGTTCGTAGATTTTCTTGGGCGTTAAATTAATCTTAGCCATTTTTATTCTCCAATACTTGTCTTATCTAACTTACTAATACTTTACTGTCTAATGTTTTTATGATACAGAAAAAAAGATAAAAATGCAAGTTTAAAACTCAATTATATCCTATTCCGACATGACCTCATTGAGGTCATCAAAAGTCAGTCGAGATACGGGATAATCCCTTGCTTCTATCATCATACCGTAAAAATATTTCAGATTTGTTTCATTTTCAGGTTCATAAAATAAATAAGCCTGATCTGTATTGTCAATGAGAAACTGATTAAATTGTTTAAACTGGGCTGGAGATTGGTAAGCGGGAAAGCTATACTTGACAAAATCAACCTGCTTAAAGGCTGCCAGTTTTGTCTGATTCGCTTCATTCCAATTCTGACCGTGCGTTTCAAAAGGGAAGAGTGTCGCTAACTTTAAAGGATAGTCTTGCTGAAGTTCTTTGGCCACCTCTAGTGCCCAAAATTCAAAACCGAGGTTGCCGGTAAAAATCATCCAATTCACACCATCATCCAAGAAACGCTTAAAATCACGTTTAATTGCTTTCTTAATAATGGTTACTTTAGGGTCCTTGTCTTTAAAAATACCAAGTTCAAAGCTCTTATAACCAGTTACCAGTAGTGATGTCATTTATTGTTTTCCTCGTTCATTTTATGGTATAATAAAATAGTCTTTATGCATATCTTATAAAGAAGAAGGGAAAGAAATGGTAAACTATCCCCATCAGATATCTCGTAAGATAGCACAAGTACGTCCTAAAAAATCAAATAGAGTTGACTTTGCCAATCGGGGGATGAGCTTTGAATCTGCTATTAATGCGACTAATGATTACTATTTGTCGCGTGGTTTAGCCGTTATTCATAAAAAACCTACCCCTGTTCAAATTGTCAAAGTCGATTATCCCAAACGCTCACGGGCAAAGATTGTAGAAGCTTACTTTAGACAAGCTTCTACTACCGACTACTCCGGCGTTTACAAAGGATACTACATTGATTTTGAAGCCAAAGAGACACGACAAAAGACATCCATGCCTATGAAAAACTTTCATGCGCATCAAATTGAGCACATGTCTCAGGTCATCAGTCAAGATGGGATCTGCTTCGTGCTACTTCACTTCTCGACGCTTAAGGAAACCTACCTTCTGCCTGCCAAAGACTTAATCGCTTTTTATCAGATTGATAAAGGGACGAAATCAATGCCTCTTGATTATATCAAAAAAAGAGGCTATGCAATTGCAGAAGCAGCTTATCCTCAAGTTCCTTACTTAGAAATCATTGAAAAATTATTAGGTGGTAACACATAATGGCTAAATTTAATTTCAGCAACTTTAAAGAATCACTTAACGGTTTGACTAAACGTGCTAAAAACATCAAGGTCAAGCGTTCAGATTCTTCTCGCTATGGCAAAGGAAAACGCTCTGCTGCTTCAGACCAAAGTTTGGGCTGGCGTATTGCAAAATACGGATTTATTGGACTTCTTACTTTCTTTGTAGTCTGTGTCATCGCTGGTGGTAGCCTCTTTGCCTACTATGTTAGCAGTGTTCCTAAACTTACCGAGAACAAACTGCAATCAACAAACTCAAGTAAGATTTACGACGCTAATGGTAGTCTTGTTGCCGACTTGGGAGCTGAGAAACGTGAGAGTGCATCAACAGATGAAATTCCAACAACTCTAGTTAATGCCATCACCTCTATCGAGGATAAACGTTTCTTCACTCACCGTGGAATTGACGTCTACCGTATCATGGGGGCAGCTATTAACAACCTTCGTCGTAGCAGCACCCAAGGGGGGTCTACGCTCGACCAACAGTTGATTAAGTTGGCTTACTTCTCAACTAACACTTCTGACCAAACCCTTAAACGTAAGTCACAAGAAATCTGGTTGTCACTCCAAATGGAGCGTCAATTCACAAAACAAGAAATCTTGACCTTCTATATTAATAAGGTTTATATGGGTAATGGTTACTACGGTATGAAGACTGCAGCTAAATCTTACTTTGGTAAGGACTTGAGCGACCTCTCTGTTGCCCAAGCAGCTCTTCTTGCTGGTATTCCACAAGCACCTACACAATATGACCCTTATGCTAATCCAGATGCTGCCAAAGAACGTCGTAACACTGTTCTTGACGAAATGTATGAAGACAAGAATATTTCTAAAGAAGAGTACGAGCAAGCTAAAGCAACTGATGTATCAGATGGCCTTCTTCCACTTACGAAGAAAGCTAGCTATGAGCCATACTTAGATAACTACATCAAACAAGTTATTGAACAGGTATCTACCGATGCCAACGCTGATATTTACTCAGCAGGTCTCGACGTCTACACTAACCTTAATCCAGATATTCAAAAATATATCTGGAACGTCTATAATACTAACGACTACGTATACTATCCAAACGATAGTCTCCAAGTTGCTTCTACTATTATTGATGTTACTAATGGTCGTGTCGTTGCCCAATTGGGTTCACGTCACCAAGACGAAAACATTGCACTTGGTACCAACCAAGCTGTTCAAACAGACCGTGACTGGGGTTCTACAATGAAACCAATCACTGACTATGCTCCTGCTATTGAAAAAGGTGTTTATACAAACACTGGTACGACTGTTTACGATAATCCTTACAATTTCCCAGGTTCTTCAACACCAGTTTACAACTGGGACCGTAAGTATTACGGAAGCATTTCATTGACTTATGCACTTCAACAATCACGTAACGTTACAGCCGTTAAAGCTCTCCAAGCTGCCGGTTTGGAATATGCTCAATCCTTCTTGAAGGATTTGGGTATCGAGTATCCAGAAATGTACTACTCAAATGCCATCTCATCTTCAACATCATCATCAGATTCTAAGTATGGTGCATCAAGTGAGAAAATGGCCGCAGCTTATGCAGCCTTTGCAAATGGTGGTACTTACTATAAACCTTCTTACATTAAATCAATCAAATTTGAAGATGGTTCAACTAAATCATTTGATTCTAAAGGTGTCGAAGCCATGTCACCGCAAACAGCCTACATGATGTCTAGTATGTTGAAACAAGTATTGACAGGTGGTACAGCAACTGAAGCTTATGTTCCTGGTACAATCAATGCTGGTAAGACTGGTACATCTAACTACGGTGACGATGAGTACTATAAAGTACAAAAAGAAAGTGGTGTCTATGCTGACCTTATGGTTCCGGATGAAACTTTCGTTGGTTACAATACTAAGTATGCAATGGCGATTTGGACAGGTTACAAAAACCGTAAAACACCACTTTATGGTTCAGACCTTGATATCGCTAAACAAATCTATGGTGTAACAAGTAGCTACCTTAACCAGATGTATGGTGCGGGTTCTGAAGATTTCGATATGCCTAGCGGTGTTTATAATAATGGTAGCTATGTCTTCCTTACTGGTTCTTCAACATCAAATGTTTACACAGGATCACTTGGAACATCTAGCTCATCATCAAGTTTAGACTCAAGCCAAAGCAGTGACTCATCAAGTTCACAAGATAGTCAACAGTACGGTCCTGATGCTTCAACAAATCCATCGACATCAGCCTCTAATGGCTCTGAACATTCAAATTCAAACACTGCTACAGCAGAAGAATAAGAAATAAAAAGGGTTATCCGAATGGATAACTCTTTTTTTACCGATAAATTTTAAAGAAGCTATGAAAAACCACTGGCATCATTTTCCAGTGGTTTCATATATTGTCTTATTTTGAAGCAAGGGCTCCCATTGGATCCCAAGGAGCAAGTACTTGTGGCTCTGCTTCATAGGCTGCTAATTCTTCAGCTGTAAGGAAGTCTTTACGGACAACGATTTGATAAGTATATTCATCCATCCAGGCATCAGAAGCGACAAAGTAACCTTTTTGTCCGACCTTGTCTCCCCAAGAATTTTCAACCTTCCATTTAACAGGTTTGCCATCAGCATCCAAGTCAACCCCAGTCAATACCATGGCGTGAGTCATGAGAGATTCACTGTAGTCCAAACGTCCTGCCTTGTCTTGAGTCAAGTTAATATCCATGCTAGCTGTAAAGTCATAAACATTAGTTGCAAGAATACCTTTTTGGCGGTCTGAAACTTGACCAACATCTGAACCAAACCAAACAGTCTCTCCAGCCTTCATCTGTGCAATGGCAAGCTCTTTGAAACGATCCATTGGGAGGTTAATATAACGCACACTTGGCGCACCTACAACATTACCCAACATCTCAACAGTATAAGATTTCCCGTAAGGTTTATCAGCTGTTGGAGCGTTGATAACTGACACATAATCACTGAGTTTAAGCCCCACATATTTTTCAAAGAAAGCTTGTGGTGTGATATTTTTCTCAGATTGATAGTTGTCATCTTTATCTCGGTAGGCAAAATCAAACTGACGTGGTGGTAAACCAAGGGTCATGGCAAGATAATTGAAGATTTCTTGAAGAAGTTCTTCCTTCTTAGCTTGAACAGTAGCTTGATCAGCACCACCAGCAATCAAATCACGCAAGATTTGAGCATCTTGACGAAGAAGCTTATTGAGGTATTGATTAAGCTCACGACTATTGCTTGAAGCTACAGATTCTGGATAAACTGATTTTGGTACAACACCATATTTTTCAAAAAGTGATACGACCATATCCCATTGTCCACCATCTTGTTGAGGGGTATCCAAAAGGAATTTAACCTTACGACTGCCAATCTCTTGATCTGCTGTAGCAATAATTTGTTCCAAGAACCAGTTTGATTTTTCATACTTGTCCCAGAAGAAGGTGTGGGCTTGAGAAAGCTCGAAACTTTCCAATTTGAAGTCTGAGATTAATTTATGGCGGAAAGTATTTAGTGCCGCAAACATCCAGCAACGTCCTGAAGCTTTTTGGTTAGACACCTCATCTTTAGTCAAATCGATTGAGAAAACATGGTCATTTTCAACTTCTGATCGACGTGTTTCGATGGATTTGAGCAAGCCATTATGAGTTACAGCATTCTCAATAGCACTGTACTTGGCATTGGCCTCATAGTCTGCAAATAGTTTATCTGTGAAATCTGTTGATAGTGAAGTCATAAGATTCCTCCTTTTAAGCCTTATTCCTCTCTATTTTATCACTAATTTCTGAAAATTCAATTTAAAAATAACCCTAGGTTAAACCTAGGGTTATGACAATCTTATTCCACTTTATCAAACTGCGTTTCAGGTGCTGGTTTCGTTGGTTGACAAGACATGATAAGGAGGACAATGCTTCCAATCAATGAGAAGATAGCCAAGATTGGTACAAGCCCTATATAACTTAGAAGTACCCAAGCCGGATGAAATCCTGCATCTCTCAAACGACGAATTTGTAGAGACAATTGAGGGATAAGTTCAATTAAGCTAAAAAGCATTAGTGGCCAAGCATAGGTAATAATTATTTTTTGCAGTTCAGTCGAATTATTCAACAGAGCTGGGTCACTAAAATCAACATTACTGAAGAAAGGAATAAGAACACAAAAAACAGTAAGAATAGTAATAATAATGACATTAACCAAGTAAGCCCACCAGTAGTCTGGACGAGTCGAACGGCCGCTAAAGTCAAAAGCACGCTTCCAAAAATCAATATAAGCTTTGATCATAACTCATTTCTCCTCTTATTTCCAAAAATCATCAAAAATAGTGATTGGCAAGTGACGTTTGTGTTGACCTTTACGCCACCAAGACTCAATCGTTTCCTGAGCTTTGGCTGAGACTTCCTTACCTTCAAGGTAGTCATCAATTTCACGATAGGTCACTCCAAGTGCCACTTCATCAGCGATTCCTGGTTTGTCCTCTTCCAAGTCAGCTGTTGGTACTTTTTCATAAAGGGCCTTGTCCGCACCAAGTTCTGCAAGAAGGGCTGCACCTTGACGTTTGTTTAGACGAAAGAGTGGCAAGATATCTGCACCACCATCACCAAATTTTGTGAAGAAGCCTGTAAGGTTTTCAGCGGCGTGGTCTGTCCCGATAACTGCCCCACTATTTTCACCAGCAACCGCATATTGGGTTATCATACGTTGGCGGGCCTTGATATTTCCCTTGTTGAAGTCAGAAACGGTAACACCTGCCTTGGCAAGTTCAGCAACCTGACCATCAACAGCCTCTTTGATATTAACCGTAAGACTCACATCTGGCTTGATAAAAGCAAGAGCACGTTGGGCATCATCTTCATCTGCTTGAACTCCATATGGTAAACGAATAGCGATAAACTGATAGTCTTTTCCTGTCTCTGCACGGAGCTCTTCAATCGCAAGTTGTGCCAGACGGCCAGCCAATGTAGAATCTTGACCTCCTGAGATTCCCAAAACATATGTTTTAAGGAATGGATGTTTGAGCATGTAGGCCTTCAAAAAATCAACGGATTTTCGAATTTCTTCCTTTGGATCAATGCTAGGTTTAACGCCTAGTTGAGCAATAATAGTTTCTTGCAAAGTCATAATTTCTCCTTTTACTCTGACAAGTCATGGGCTTTCTTACGGACATTATCAATCAAGGTCATCTTGTTATCCCAGACATCTTTAGCCAAGTCAACTGGATAATCTTGAGGGTTAAGCACGCGCTTGTACTCATTCCAAAGTTCGTCCAATTCCTTAGTCGCATAAGCCTTGATTTCATCAAGACTTGGTAAGTCATAGATCAGTTGCCCCTTGTCGTAGATTGGGACCAAGAGTGGCACTGCATCAAAATCACGAACAGTCTTATTGATGTAGGTATATGTTGGGTGGAACATATTAATTTCATCTAAAGCATTAACATCCGTATCTGCGAAAGTGATATAGTCACCTTCTGATTTGCCCTTAGCACGACTCGTAATACGCCAAACTTGCTTCTTACCTGGTGTCGAAACCTTCTCAGCATTATTGGACAATTTGATAGTATCATGCATGACTCCCTGATCATCCTCGATTGAAACAATCTTGTAGACAGCACCCAAGGCTGGTTGGTCATAGGCAGTGATAAGCTTAGTACCTACTCCCCAAACATCAATCTTAGCCTTCTGCATCTTCAAGTTAAGGATAGTATTTTCATCAAGGTCGTTTGAAGCGTAAATCTTGGCATCAGGGAAACCAGCTGCATCCAGTTGCTTACGGACCTGCTTCGATAGATAAGCCAAGTCACCTGAATCAAGACGAACACCCAAGAAATTAATCTTATCACCTAGCTCTTTAGCGACACGGATAGCATTAGGTACACCAATCTTAAGGGTGTCATAGGTATCTACAAGGAATACACAGTCCTTATGAGTAGATGCATAGGCTTTAAAGGCATCATAATCGTTACCATAAGCTTGAACAAGAGCATGGGCATGTGTACCAGAAACTGGGATGCCAAAAATCTTACCGGCACGTACATTTGACGTTGCGTCAGCACCACCAATCACGGCTGCACGTGTTCCCCAGATTGCTGCATCCATCTCTTGTGCACGACGTGTCCCAAATTCCAACAGAGGAGCATCCTCAATGACAGAACGAATACGAGCTGCCTTGGTAGCAATAAGAATCTGATAATTGAGGATATTTAGCAAGGCAGTCTCTACAAGCTGACACTGAGCCAAGGGACCTTCCACTTGGAAAATCGGTTCATTAGCAAATACCAAATCACCCTCAAGTGCTGAATTGATAGTCAACTCGAGTTTTAGGTTGGCTAGATAATCCAGAAAATCCTCAGGATAACCTAAATCTTTCAGATAAGCAATATCAGTTTCTGAGAAAGTCAGATTTTCAAGATAGTTGACAATACGCTCCAGACCTGCGAACACAGCAAAGCCATTTTTAAACGGAAGTTGACGGAAATAAACTTCGAAAACGGCCTTTTTATTGTGAATACCTTGGTTGAAGTAGACCTGCATCATATTAATTTGATACAAGTCAGTGTGCAAGGTTAAACTATCATCTTTATACATGGAACTCCTCCAATCGAATAGGTACTTCTTTTTTATTATTAATAGCCTGTATATGCTGACTATTATAGCATTTTTGAGCAATTGTCTCCACTTTTCAGAAAGTTAATTATTGTTTGGATTTTCTGAATTTTCTAATGCTTGTTTTGACAAAAAAAGAGTAGCCTAGGGAGACTACTCTTCATTTCTATTCATATCTTAGGGACTCGACAGGATCCATTTTACTGATTTTACGGGCTGGAAGGTAGGCTGACACATAGCCCATCAAGAGTGAGAAGCCAAACATGATGAGAATTGAGGTCAGATTTAGATCAAACACCTTGCTGACACTTGGGTAGAGATGTGAAACAATCATGTTGGCCAAGCTTCCAATACCCTGCGATACAAGGAGAGCTAGAGCTAGTGAGATACCCGTAATCCAGAGGGCCTCATAAACAAAGATAGCTTTCACGTCACGATTAAGGTAACCGACGGCCTTCATAACACCAATCTCTTTTGAGCGTTGCATGATGTTAATATAGATGATAATTCCAATCATGACAGCTGAAACTAGGATAGCTTGTGACGAAAGGATAATCAAGAGGGCCTGAATCACACGGATGAATTTAATAATGACATCTAGAATAGCCTGCTGTGAAAGAACCAGATACTTCTTGTTTTTCTGCAATTTTTTAGTGACTTCCTTAGTCTTGGCTGGATCCTTGAGCTCCAAAAGCATGTAAGAGACTGTTTTGGTAAAGCCATTTTCTTTGAGCAATTCTTCCAATTGTTTGGCTGGCATATAGCTATTGCTCTCTTCAGCATCCTCGCTATCATCAACAATACGGACAATCTTAGTCTTGATATCCGCTACTTTAGTTCCCTCAGCAGTATTTTCAACAATCTGAGCTGAAATTTCTTTACCGATAAAGTCTTTAGCCTTGAGCTTCTTCCCTGTTTCTTGGTTATAGCGTTTGACAAAACTCATCGGAAGAGTTAAGCCCTTTTCATCTTCAGATTTAAAAGATTTCCCAGCTGAAATTTTATCCTTATCATTGCGAGATGTAGAGATTTTTGTGTTCTTGTAAAGACTGATAACCTGAGAATAGTTAGGAAGGTCCTTACTGAAATCCATGGTCTTGCCATCAAGGGTAAGACTTGCCATGTTCATTCCAAAGGGACTCTCCAAATACTTAATGTCATCACTCTTAATCTGGCTACGAATAAACTTCTCGTCATCCGCATTTAGAACCCCTCTGGCTGCTGATTTAGCACTAAGACTAATCTGAATTTGGGATGGAATGTTGCCACCATCGGTACTGTCATTAATCATACCAACAATAGCATTTCCCAAACCAAAGGAAATCAAGACACCGATAAAACCAATGGAAGTTGCCATCGCAATCAAAAGATTACGCCACTTACGTTCCATAAAGTTGTTCAATGACAATTTGAGTTTATTCTTGAGGGTCAACCCCTTATTTTTCGATTGTTTCAACGACTTCACCATCCTTCATTTTAATGACAACATCCGCATAATCCGCCACTTCAGGGTTATGGGTTACGATAATCACAGTTTTACCTGCCTCGGCTAGCTCTTTAAAAATTTCGAGAACATTTTCCTGAGACTGAGAATCAAGAGAACCTGTCGGTTCATCAGCCACAATCATTTCTGGATTGTTGACCAGGGCACGGGCAATGGCCACACGTTGTTTTTGCCCACCAGAAAGCTGCTTAACATTTTTCTTGATAAAGTCCCCGATTCCAAGACGGCTAAGCTCCCTTTCCGCAATCTCTGCCATCTCTTTATCAGTCATATTTTTAACGTAAAGAGGCATCTTGACATTTTCAAGGACTGATTGATGAGGGATAAGATTGAAATTTTGAAAGACAAAGCCGATATGGGCCTTTCTAAAGTAGGTCAGGTCACGCTCTGAAAAATCACGCATGTTTTGATTTTTGAAATAAAGATTTCCTTGATACTGACTATCCAAGCCACTAATAATACTAAGCAGGCTGGTCTTACCACAGCCAGATGGACCGTAGATAGCAGTGATTTTTCCTGGTGCAATCTCAAGTGTAACATCGTTCAAAGCGCGCTCTTGGTTCGTACCGTCGAGATTATAGTACTTTGAGATGTGGTCGATGGTTAAAATGGACATGATTCCCTCCGTAAATTTGATTTAGGTTAGAATTTGATCAATTTCTATCTGATTATCTGCAAGAAAATTTCAAGCAAAATAGCAGAAACACTTAACTAATCGCCTTCTAAAACGATACATTAATTATAAACATTGAATGATTATAAAAATAGTGACATAAATGTCACTATGGCATGAAAAAAGCCAAAGTCTTATAGACTTTGGCCTTAGTTTATTGACAATAAATACGAATAGCTTCTGCGAGAAAGGCGGCAGTACCCGATCCTCCGACTTTATCGATAAAACTAGAAAAGCGATTATCTGTTTGATACATCTGACCTAGACCAGCTAATACCGTTTGGTCACATGGATAAAAATGCTGACTAATATAATCTTGTAACGCCTTTACTTGCTCCTGAACACTATCATCACCAGGATTATACTCCTTGAACTGTCCAAAGGTAGACATGATTGCAGTCATCTCCTTTGTAACTTCAGGGAAGGACTCCTCTTCCTTAGCCGCAAAAGCTTGATAAGCTTCTGTCTGACCCCATCTAGCCTGAGCTTCTTCCTGAAAGGCTTTTACAGCTTTTTGATCAAATGCTTCAAATGACATTTCTTCTTCCTCCATTTGTAAGGCCTTGGCATGAGCTATGACGGCTTCCAACCGGGACTTTTTCAGCTCTAAGAGCTTAATCTGATCCCTAAGCGCTTGAACTTTGTCATAACCTGGTTGACCTACGATTTCCTTAATTTTTTTGAGAGGAAAGTCTAACTCACGGTAAAGCAATATTTCCTGCAAACGGACAACCGCATCGCGATTATAGTAACGGTAACCATTTTCAGCCACAACTGACGGTTTCAGCAAATCAATTTCGTCATAATAATGAAGGGTGCGCACACTGACACCTGATAGTTGGCTCACTTCTTTTACAGATTTCATTAGAACTCCTCTCTGATTAAGAGTATAAGCTATGACGTGGCGTGAGGGTCAAGAGGAAAAAGAGTATTTTTTTGAAGTTTACTATAATTTATTACTTTTCTTTTTCTGGCTTCGACGATGCAGTAAAGCTTGATTAATACGCTGTGTTCTCATATGCATTTGCCAAATGAGATAAAGCCAGATAATAATATAAACAAAAATGAAAACAATCCAGATAGCAGGGTTCGTTAAAGCCTCATACCAGCCTGATATCAGACAAGTCACTGTAAGTACAATCGCCGTCAACAAGAAATGCAAGATTACTCTAAATCTGTACGACATGCGGTCAAGCTCTTCCAAAATCCACGAGAGCATTCCCATTAAACCGCTCATCATAAAGAGGGCTAAAATATTTCCTACATTAACTTTGGGATAGATAAGCTGCGGAAATAATTGACCAAGTAAAAGGAGTGCAAGGTAAAAGAACGATCCCGTTCTCACGCCGGATACAAAATAAGCAATTAAACGTTTCATTGGTTCCTCCTACACCCCTAAATAATCCATCAAAGATTTGACATATTTTCGGCTGACACTGGACTTCACTCCACCTGTCATTTTAGCCATCATATTGCCAGAAAAACTATCCGATAGTGATTCCAAATGATCTATATTCATAACAGCATGACGTGATATCTGTAAAAAACTTCGACGATTGATGCGATGCTGAAAGTTTGTCAGTGTCTCTCTCATCGTATAGGTATTGTTTACGGTATAAATCGTCAACACATTCTTATCAATCTCAGCTAGGATAATGTCATCAATTTTTACCATAACCAAATGATCATCCGTTTTAATAGGAATCACCACTTGATTTACAACTGAAAATTGTTCGAGATAATCCATTACCTCTCGTGCTTGATTAGACAATCGCTCTGCTTGGATGACCACACAGGGATCCTTTGCCGAAATATCTGATTTTTCTTCAAAACGAAGTTTCATTCCTATTCCAACTCTCACTTATTTTTTCTGACTAGTTCTTTTCACTAAAATAATCCAAAGAATACTTGCTAGAAGAATACCTCCTAACACTATAAGGTAAGTATTTTCCTTTGTCAATAAACCTTGCCACTTGAGCTGAACGCCCATTTTTTCTTGAAACTCTTGAAGAAGGTTATCTTGACCTTTAAAGGTCTCACTTAATGTTTCTTTCATGAGTACTTGCCGATAAAGTGATGCAATATAAGTTGCTGGAGTACATTTCATTAGTAGTTGTGCAAAATCAGGTAAAACGCCCAAAGGTACATAAGTTCCTACCAAAAAACCAGAAGCTGTCCCCACTATGGTCGCAAACTTCCCCAAACTGTCTACAGATTGGAAAAAATAAACAAAAATGGCATTCACTAAACTAGAAAGCAGGCTACTAAGCAGCATGATGAGGAGCACCTCAGGTAATAGAGAAAGGGTTGGAACTTCTCTAAAATAGCCACACATCAGTACATACATTAGGACTTGCATGGCAAAAGAAATGATGATTGCACTCGCTAGATACGAAAATGGTAACCGCCATTTCCCATGATTCGATAAATAAAGATCCTGATCTACTTGATGTTCACGGTCCTTTACCAACTGAGTCAGGGCAGCCAGACTCGTCGTTGTCCCTGTCACAGCCAGCGCCCCACTCATTAACCAATTATTTAACAAAGGACCACTATTGGGTAGCTGATTCCAAGCATCTGTTAGATTTTTTTGAAGAAAAATAATATAGAGAATAAAGGAAATCAAGGCTCCCAACAAGGAGAAGAAAACTCCTGAACGATTCCTGAAGTACAATAAAAAATTTCGCTTTAGTAAAGCTAGCATTAGCGAACCTCCCTTCCTGTAAGTGCAATAAAGGCGTCATCCATGGTCCCTGGACGAAACTCAAAATGGGCTATTCTATCTCTAACTTGTGCCAGGTAATCAATAGCTTCCCTTTCACTCTCGGGTTGAAAAACATACTCCATTTGACTTTGTTGCTCTACTGACATTCCCGAAGTTTTAAGACTTTCTATCTGCTCTATCTCCTTGAAACGAATCTTCAAGATGTTTTTTGCATACTGGCTCTTAATATCTAATGCCGATCCCTGAGCAATCACTTTCCCATGGTCCACAATATAAATCTGATCAGCTTCATCTGCTTCGTCAAGATAATGCGTGGTCAGTACAACGGTCATTCCCTCTTCTCTCTGCAATTGATAGAGCAAATCCCAAATAGACTTCCGAGTTTGGATATCTAAACCTGTCGTTGGTTCATCTAAGAACAGAATATCTGGTTGTGAGAGCAGGGCACGTGCAATGTCAACCCGACGCTTTTGGCCACCTGAAAGCGTCCCATATTTCTGCTTTTGAAAAGCTGATAGCCCTAGCCGACCAATGAGATCAGACACACGATCGGGTTTTAAGCCTTTATACTGTTTCGCACGAATAGTCAGATTTTCCCTAACCGTCAGCATCTCATCTAAAACACTGGTTTGGAAGACCACACCAATTTTAGTCCCTGGTTCATAGATGATTTCACCTTGCGTTGGTTGTTTCAAACCAATCAACATGGAAATTGTCGTTGATTTCCCCGCCCCATTTGGTCCTAGAATCGCATTGAAAGTCCCTCTTTTAAATTGTAATTGAATATTATCAACAACAAGGTGGTTCCCATACCGTTTGCTTATGTTTTTAGCTTGTAATATCATGTTCTCTCTCCTTTTGATAGAACCAGTCTAGCAAAAAAGCCGTTTTTTAAACGGCTTTTGGGGATAAGTGGTCAAAATGAAGAGATGAGTGGCGAGATGGAAGAGATTAAAATGAGGAGAAAATTTATTGCAGCCATTCTTTTCCCCATTGATTCAAGTCCTTTAAAATCGGCATCAGTGACTTGCCTTTTTCTGTCAGCCCATATTCTGTATGAAGTGGCATAGTTTCAAAATCATATTTCTCAACCAATTGGTTCTCTATTAAAACATCTAGTCCACGTGTCAAACTGATAGTTGTAATCCCTTCAACTTCTCTTCTCAATTGATTGAAACGAACTTTCTTATGCTTGTTTATAACCCATAATATATTCATTCTCCATTTCCCACCAACCACATCTAAGACCCGAGACATACTGCAATTCCAGTTTTTATTTGTTAACATTTTTTCTCCTTACAAAAATGTGCCTACTATTCAATTTGTTTGTAGAGTATTATAATCTATTTATCATTCATTTTAAAGGAGTCACTTATGTTTATTGTAAATCTTACCTATATTAAGCCCCTTGATGCAGTTGAAAAATACTTAGAAAAACACATAAATTTTTTGAATCAGTATTATGCAAAAGGTCTATTTATCGCATCTGGAAGGAAAAATCCAAGAACCGGCGGTATCATTCTCGTGAGAGCTAAAAATAAAGAAGCTGTTCAAGAAATCATTATACACGATCCATTCTATCAAAATGAGGTTGCCCAATATGATGTCATTGAATTTGAGGCAAGTAAGTATTGTCCTGAATTTGAAACTATCATCGGTAAACCTTTTGGCGATAAGTAACTAGATTTGGAAACAGTTAAAATCTATTCTTCAATACTAGTAAAACAGCTCCTTTCTATTTAGAAAAGAGCTGTTTCTTTAAAGAGAAACACATTAATGTCCTTTATGCTTCTCTCTTCGTTTTTGCTGTTTGCGTTCAAATTTCTCTTGTTTGAGCAATTGCTTTTGGACACTAGATTGATGTTTTGAAATCTTTTTCCTTTCCTCGTACTGCAACTGCAATAGTTCTTTCGACTTGGAAGAAACTTTCTGATTTACTTGTTTCTTCACAGCTCGCTGTAATCGTTTAGGATTCTTAATTTTTACATGTTGCTTAGCTGCAGTCTCTGGACTAAAAGATAATTGGGTAAACTGAGTCTGTAAAATCTCTAGAATTTCATCATCTTTTGGCTCCTGACCAAATGTCACACGACAAACTTGATAAGATTCTCGATACACTTGTTCGAACAAACCATGCCAAAATCCATCTTCAAAATAAACTGTCAATCCAATTGAAATTGTTTCCACGACAGCACCTCCTTATATCTATCCCTAAGAATGGACAACCAAGGAGGAAGGTTACTGATAGGATTGCCTACGTCTGGACTACCAACCAGAACTGTGTTTTTATCTTAGTTGGGACTATTATAGCATATTTATAATCTTATGTTATTGCTTCTTCAAATGCCTATCAAAAAAATGAATTGTAGCCAACCAAGAACCCTTACTCTCTTTCATCAATAAACGCCAATCTTTTCGATAGCGATGATTTGGTTGATAAGCCACTGTCAACATGTGACCTGTTTCATGGTATTTTTTAAATGTAATGTGGGGTCCTTTATAATATGAAACAATATCATCAATTGCTGACGAGGCATCCCATATTTCATCAACAGTACTTCCGAGCAATAAGATTGGTGAGTGCATTTGACCAATATCTATCCTAGCAGAGCAATCTTTAGGGAAGGATTTTTTTAAAAGTTTGCTGAACAGATAATCTCTAAGTCGAAACTTTTGATAAGGAAGTTCTTTTTGCAAATACGTCCAAGAAGAAGTATGGGAGTTCCATTTTCCTTTTATCCCTTCATACACCACATCAGAGGGTGAATTTAGTACCAAACATTGAACGTCATTAAAAATGCTCTCCTCAGCTAAAACTAACTCTGCTCCCTTAGACCGTCCATAGATTCCAATTCTTTCACTATCTACTTGAGGATGCTGACGTAGATAATCCTTTGCTTCCACAAGGCACTCTAAAGGAATACGTTCCAAATGTTTTGGCAACCCCTCTAAACCAAAGTAGGCAACTGCTAGGCAAATATAACCTCTAGAAGATAGAAGCTGAGCTATATTCTGTGCCTTTTCAATCCTTCCTTCACTACCGCTCACAATAATCAATGCTGGTGCTTTTATTGCCTTTTTATCATAAAAGAGTCTCCCTTGAAAATGTTTCCCGTAAATATCTTGATGACTAATTTGCGAACTCATGTAATGTCTTGTGAAAGTTCTCTCTGCGACGACAGTATTACCTTGTATAATTTTGATTTCCACAAAAAAGTGATCTAATAAGGGAATTTTAGAAAGAGAGTTTGGAAGTTTCTTTTTCCTATTGGTCAAAGGTTTGGCATTAAAGAATAACCCCATTGTTGCAATGTCTTCATAAGAGCCAGAACAAGATGGAGTTTGTGAAATATCAATAATACCATTCTTATCTGATACAAAAATCGCTGTTGATTTCCATAAAACATCATGAGTTAAAAGCATGGGAGCATTGATACAATAATAATCGGATAGAAACATTTCGACTCGATAGATTTCTCTTGGTTTTAAGCCATCAATGACAATATTAAAAGATTCGTCTGCTAAATCAGACTCTGAGATCAGTTCAATTTGTATATTCATATCTTCCTCTTTTTTGTTAATGTAATTAACAATATAGCTTTAAAATTACCGTGATTTTTACCACGGTAATTCTTGCCATACCTTTTCAACATCATCCATCAATTTCATAACCATTTGAAGGTCCTCATCACTATAGTTTTTTAAAACTGAAAAAATGGCTGTCTCAATATGTTCTTGCTGCTCTTTATGAATGTTAAAAACGTCAACCCCTTTTTGGGATAATATCAGATATTTATTTTTTTCATTATCCGGTGCAAATTCAAAAGAAACGAGGTCTTTCTTGATTAAACGTCTAACACTCTGAGTAATGGCACTCCTAGATACTTCAAGTAACTCAGATAATTTCACTAGATTCACAGGCTGATTGCGGCCTATTAGATCAATCAAATGGACTTCATTAATAGTGATTGATTTATCAATACTGTTCCGATGTTGATCCTTTTTCAACTGTTCAAAGGCTAAAACAAAACTGTTAAAACGATTATTAAACTTATGCAGTTCTTTCTTATTCATAGTGTCCCTCTTTTTGTTAATAACATTAACAAAACTACTATTTCTTGTCAAGCTGAACCTAAAAAATCCTCCAGAGCTAAGCTCCGAAGGATTTATTTTTATTTCACAACGATATTAACGAGTTTATTAGGTACCGCAATCACTTTAACGATTTCCTTGCCATCAATCTCTGCTTTGACTTTTTCGTTAGCAAGTGCTACTTCTTGCAACTCTTCACGTGAAAGGTCTTTAGCAACCATGAGTTTGGCACGGACTTTACCTTTGATTTGAACGACGATTTCGATTTCGTCTTCAACCAATTTGCTTTCATCCCATGTTGGCCAAGCTACATAAGAGATAGACTCACCTGTTTCTGCGACTGTTTGCCAGAGTTCTTCTGCCAAGTGAGGCGCAAATGGAGCAATCAATTGGATAAATCCTTTGGCGTAATCCACATAGAGTTTATCTTCCTTGTTAGCAGCATTAACAAAGACCATGAGCTGAGCAATGGCTGTGTTGAATTTCATAGACTCGATTTGCTCAGTAACAGATTTAACAGTTTCGTTATAAACCTTGTCAAGAGCGCCATTGTTTTCCGCAACGATTTCTTTACTTGTAATCAAACGGTAAACACGGTCAAGGAATTTACGGCTTCCTTCCAATCCTTCTTCAGACCAAGCGATTGAAGCATCGAGTGGTCCCATGAACATTTCATAGACACGAAGGGTGTCAGCACCGTATTGTTCCACCACATCGTCTGGGTTGACAACGTTCTTGAGGGATTTAGACATCTTGGCTGGTGCTTGCTCCAATTCTTCTCCTGTTTCCACATGGAAGAATGAACCATCACGTTTTTCAACCTTGTCAGTTGCCACAAGAGCTCCACGGTGATCACGGTAGCTTGTTCCCAAGATCATTCCTTGGTTAAAGAGTTTTTGGAATGGCTCTTTAGTCGGTACAACACCAAGGTCATAGAGGAATTTATGCCAGAAACGAGCGTAAAGCAAGTGGAGCACGGCGTGTTCTGCACCACCCACATAGATATCTACTGGCAACCATTGTTTGAGAAGGTCCTCATCAGCCAATTTCTCAGTGTTGTGTGGATCGATATAGCGGAGGTAGTACCAGCTTGAGCCTGCCCATTGTGGCATAGTATTCGTCTCACGACGACCTTTGACACCATCCTCACGAGTCACTTCAAGCCAGTCTGTCAAGTTAGCCAATGGGCTTTCACCAGTACCTGAAGGGCGAATGTCCTTGGTTACTGGCAAGACAAGTGGGAGTTCACTTTCTGGAACAGCTGTTGAAGTACCATCTTCCCAATGAATAATTGGGATTGGTTCACCCCAGTAACGTTGACGGCTAAAGAGCCAGTCACGAAGACGGTAAGTGATTTTTTCTTGACCAAAGCCTTTTTCTTCCAACCAAGCCACGATTTTAGCAATCGCTTCTTCTTTGTTGAGACCGTTCAAGAAGTCAGAGTTGACGTGAAGGCCATCTTCTGTATAAGCAGCCTCTTCAACGTTTCCACCTTCCAAGACTTCTACGATTGGAAGGTCAAACTGTTTTGCAAATTCCCAGTCACGCTCATCGTGGGCAGGTACGGCCATAACAGCACCTGTTCCGTAGCTGGCAAGAACATAGTCCGCAATCCAGATTGGGATTTCTTTACCATTGACAGGGTTGACGGCATAAGCACCAGTCCAAACTCCTGTTTTTTCCTTAGCAAGGTCTGTACGGGCCAAGTCTGATTTAAGGCTAGCTTGATGTTTGTAATCAGCTACAGCCTCAGCTTGTTCAGGTGTTGTGATAGCATCTACCAAGTCATGCTCAGGAGCCAAAACAGTGAAGGTCGCACCAAAAAGAGTATCTGGACGTGTCGTAAAGACTGTGAATTCCTTGTCTGTCCCTTTTACTTTGAAAGTGACATTGGCACCAGTTGATTTACCAATCCAGTTGCGTTGCATGTCCTTGATAGACTCTGGCCAATCAAGATCATCCAAGTCATTGAGCAAACGCTCAGCATAGGCAGTGATTTTAAGCATCCATTGACGCATTGGTTTGCGGACAACTGGATAGCCTCCACGCTCAGACGTTCCATCAGGAAGAACTTCTTCGTTGGCGATAGCTGTTCCCAATTCTTCAACCCAGTTTACTGGTACTTCAGCTTCATAAGCCAAGCCTTTTTCGTAAAGCTTAGTGAAGATCCATTGTGTCCACTTGTAGTAGTTCGGATCTGTAGTATTGACTTCACGGTCCCAGTCGTAAGAGAAGCCAAGCGCATTGATTTGGCGTTTGAAGTTGGCAATGTTTTCTGCTGTGAATTCTGCTGGGTCATTTCCTGTATCCATAGCGTATTGCTCTGCAGGCAAACCAAAGGCATCCCATCCCATTGGGTGAAGGACATTGTAGCCTTGCGCACGTTTGAAACGGCTGAGAATATCAGTCGCTGTATAGCCTTCTGGGTGTCCTACGTGAAGACCCGCTCCAGATGGGTAAGGGAACATGTCAAGCGCATAAAACTTAGGTTTAGAGGCATCTGTTCCTGTCTTAAAAGTGTGATTGTCAGCCCAGTATTTTTGCCACTTAGGCTCGATTTCTTTATGATTGTAAAAACTCATGGTTTCTCTCCAATATTCGTAATGCTTCTATTATAGCATTTTTGAAGGATTTTTAAAGATGATAAAGGAACTTTAAAAGGCAAATTCACCTTAATCTATTTTGTACTTTTTTCATTCTTTTTAAGTTTTTTTGCGCTTTTATGTAACAAAAAAGCAAAAAGATGCTATACTAGTATCAGAAAGTAGGTGACTCATGTATCAGGAACAACGATTAGAGAAAATATTAACACTTTTGGAGGAGCGCGGAAACCTATCTGTCAAGGAAATGGTTGACGCATTAGGTGTTTCCAAAGATACCGTCAGAAGAGATTTCGACTGCCTCAGCCAGAGGAATCTGGCTCAGCGTACCCATGGTGGCATTCTCCCAGTAAAAAATACCACTGTTCTTGGCTTCCAGGAACGTCAGAAAGGACTCACTGAAGACAAGAAAAAAATGGCAGACCTAGCGCTTAGCTTGGTCAAAGACCAATCTCTACTCTTCTTCGATGTCTCTACCTTGATGCTTGAAGTCTCACAAAAATTGACTAAGAAGGTCACTGTCTACTCCCACTCTTTGGACAATGCCTTGGTCCTAAGCGGTAAAGAAGGCGTCGACTTTCATCTCTTGGGAGGAAGATTTTACAGCAAAAACCGCTTCTACTATTCGCTTCACGAAGCCCAGCTCTTGCAACATCTACAGTTTGACTTAGCCTTCTTCGGAGCGGCTAGTCTCAGTCAAGGAGTGGTCAGCTATGAAGATGAAGAGGACGTTGCTGTCAAACAACTAGCCATGCAAGCTGCTCGAACCAAGATACTTATTGCTGAATCTGATAAATATGAAAAGCACTCCAAATATATCTTGGGCAAGATTGAAGACTTTGACTACTGGATTACAGATAAGGAACCAGATCCTGATTTGGTCGAGTCTCTTAAAGATAAAGTAACGATTTTATACGATGGAAAGGATAGCGACTATGAGTAATATTCGTTTGATTATCAGTGACATTGATGGCACCATTCTCACTAGTAACCACCAGGTGGATGAGCAACTGATTGAGGTAATGACAGAGCTTGAAAAGGCAAATATTCCCTTTGTTTTAGCTTCTGCCCGTTCGCCACTAGGGATGCAACCAATTGCTCATAAACTGGGACTTCATGACAATCCTATCGCCTGCTACAACGGTGCCCTAGTACTTGAGGGTGATCGTACTATCATACAGCACCCTGTGGATAAATCTGAGATTCAAGAACTTCTTAGCTACTTATCCACAGATTATCCAAGTGTCTCTGTGAATATCTACTCTGGCAAGGACTGGATTACCAACGAACTAGACAAATGGTCTCAGTTGGAAGGAAGTATCACGGGTGAATCTCCTATCATGAAGGAACTACAAGACACGGTCTCAGACTCAGAACCACCTATCCACAAGCTATTGTTGATTGATGAGCCTGAAGTTATCCAGGACCTCCACCAAAAACTCCTAAGCATGGATTTTCCACAGACAGCCTTCTACTTATCCAAAGATAACTACTTAGAAGTCACTGCCAAACATGTTTCTAAAGAACACGCTCTCCTTGAAGTTGCCAAATATTATGACCTTCCTCTTGAACAAGTCATGACTATCGGAGATAACTTCAACGATAGTCCTATGCTAGCTCTGGCTGGTCTAGGAATTGCTATGGGCAATGCACCTGAAGGGGTTAAGGAAACTGCAAACTTAGTAACGGCTTCAAATGATGAGCATGGAGTCGCTCAAGCTATTAGAGAACATGTCCTAAACTAAGCTAATATCTAATGGTGGGAACAGCCTTTAATTGCCAACTCGAATTTTAGAACAAAAGGAAAGGTGCCCTAGAGGTGCCTTTCCTTTTTCAACGCAAAAAGCCTTCCTCTCTCGAAGAAGACCCAAATTTTCTAAAGATAAAGAAGGAGACCTACAAGAATCCCAATGGCATAGCCTGCCAAAACATCACTAGGATAGTGAACACCACCTAGCACGCGCAAAAAAGCTAGAGCCCCCGCCAGAAAAAGCATAGCCCCACCTAGCCAGGGGTTAAGCATCAGTGCCAACATAGCAATGACAGTCGCTGAGAAAACATGCCGACTGGGAAAGGACTTACCCAGACTGTCCTTCTTAATAAGGGGTTGAATAGCCCAGGTCTGGTATGGACGCGGTCGATTGTAGAGGCTACGACCAAGAGAAAGAAGGAAAAAGCCTCCCCCCATAATAAGCACCGTCGTAGAGAGAACAAACCAACCATTCCTTAGCCAAACCCAAATAAGAAATATAGGAAAAAGCAGGTAAAAAGTCCTAGTTATAAGCTTGTTCAACCCTTCTAAAACCTTAGCGTAAGAACGCAAAGGAGCGCTAATCCTATCGTAAAATCGTTTGTAATTCATCATCATCCGTTAGAAAAAAAGGGAGTGACACAGAACTAAATTTCAAAAATCTAGCATCTAGCCTCTCCCCTCAAGTTTAATGAGATAGTCTTCCAAGGTTGAAGTCTCTTAGTCCAACCTCTTTTTGTCTATCTTAAAGTTCAGCGATTTGGTAAAGTTCAAGTTCAGCAGCGGTTTCTGAACCAAACATATTAATCATGATTTTAACCTTGTTGTTTTCAATTTCTACAACACGGCCTTCTTGACCCATAAAGGCACCATCGATGATTTGAACCACGTCACCAACCTTGATATTAGTATCAAAGACATCAACGGTTTGACCCATTGAAATCAAGATTTGACGGATTTCTTCTTCCAAAAGTGGTGTTGGTTTAGAACGGTTACCGTGAGAACCAACGAAACCAGTAACGTTCGGAGTATTACGAACAACGAACCATGCTTCGTCTGTCATCACCATCTCAACAAGAACGTAACCAGGGAAGCGGTTTTCTTCCACTTCTTTAACTTTACCGTTTTTCTCAACATTAACAGTTTGAGTTGGAATTTCAACACGCAAGATATTTTCAAGCATGTTATAAGTTTGGGCACGTTGCAAAAGGTTTTCTTTAACTTTGTTTTCGTATCCTGAATAGGTTTGAAGGACGAACCAGCCCTTGTCGAATGAATCTAGCATTTTAGGATTCCTTTCTTTTTTCTAAATGACATTTAAACACCTTCGGCTAGCTATCTTCTAGATGCAAGTGTTAAATGTAAATGAATGTCTAAGGTTTAATTCAAAGCGTAATAAAAAAGCCTGGTGGCCCTTCTTCTCGCTTTTATCTGCATTTATTATAACAAAAAAGAGCAGGCATTCCCACTCTTTTTGTGTTTTCTTTAGAAAAAGTTAATCAGTGCTGACATAGCGCGACTCAACAATTCATCAAACGCATAGATGATGACAGTGAAGAACGCAGTATACTCAAGAACTGAAATAAAATCGTGCCAGCGTTGTTTACGGTCTGGCCAAGTCGTGTCTTTCAAGACTTTGAAAATACTTCCAGTTTGTCTCACGGTGTCTCCTATCTTGTTTCCTTATGCAAGGTGTATTTTTTACAATGTTTACAAAATTTGTTAACTTCTAGTCGTGTTGGTTTGGGAGTGCTACTCACATTAATTGAGTAGTTTCGGCTCCCACATTCAGCACACGCTAGGTTTGCTTTTTTCTGTGCCATAACGCCTCCGTTCCTTTTATCTTACCACTTTTAAATGCAATTGACAAGCTATCTGAATAGACCTGAGAAGGAGTCTGTAATCTTATCCCAAAGGCTGCTTGCCTGATCTTTAACGTCATTCACAACGTCTGACGCCTTGTCTGTCCATGACTTGTTACTGCTATTGCGCGAGTCATTTGGATCTGCCGTATAGTCTAGTGTTTGACCGTCAGCTGCATAGGCATTTTCAACGGTAAACTCAGTCCCTGGTGTATTTGGCAAAACATCCGCAGCGATATAGCTGAAGATTGTCGAAGCTGTTCCCGAGCTAGCTCCTGTTAGGTAGTGACTCTCGTCAGTCTTATCAAAGCCGATCCAGGTCGTCATAACCACATCAGGAGTATAACCAATCACCCACTGGTCACTAGTCAAATCCTTGTTAAATTCAGCCTGCACAGTACCTGTCTTACCTGCCATCGTGTAACCTGTGTAGTTAGCATTCACAGCAGAACCATTTGAGAAGGTACCAAGCATCATGCTGGTCATCTGGTTAGCTACTGACTGGCTGATAACACGTTTAGACTTCTTACTATGGGTAGCAATAATGTCACCACTGGCATTTTCAATTTTAGTAATGAAATAAGCTGTGTTCATCTCACCACCATTAGCAAAGGTCGCATAAGCCTGAGCCATTTGAAGAGGACTGGCTGTCACACCACCACCAAGTGAAATTCCCAGTTCTTCTGGAACATTGTCAAAGTTAAGACCGAATTTTTGACCGTAACTGATCCCTTTTTGAATACCGATTTGGTTAAAGAGGTAAACTGCTGGGATATTGTAGGAGTTGGCCAAAGCTTGATACATGGGCACATCCTCTGTCTCAACACCACCGTAGTTGGTTGGGGTATAGCCATTATAGTCGATTGGTTTATTCGGAAGGTCCTTATTGATGCTCCATCCTGAAGCCAGAGCTGGGGCATAGACCACTAAAGGTTTGATAGTTGAACCAGGACTACGCTTCCCTTGGGTTGCATAGTTAAAGTTACGGAAGGTTGTATCACTGGTACCACCTACACGACCTACCAGACCACGGACAGCTCCAGTTGTTGGATCAAGTGCCACACTAGCTGACTGAGCTGTACTACCATCACTTTCTGATGTAGGGAAGAGATAGGTATTTTCGTAGGTTTGCTGCATGTTAGCTTGTGAGTTGGCATCCATCTCTGTGTAGATCTTGTAACCATTTTTAACGATTTCATCCTCACTCAAGCCATAAGTTTTCGTAGCTTCTTCAATGACGGCATCAAAGTAAGACGGATACTTGTAGTCATCGCCAGTCCCTTGATAGGTATCATCCAGACGACTAGCCATATCAACTCCAGCCGCACTGTCGGCATCTGCCTGACTCAACTTCTTGTCATCAACCATATTGGCGAGGACAGTGTTTCGACGGTTGGTCGCATTTTGGATATTATCGATTGGGTTATAAATTTCAGGTCCCTTAAGCATACCAGCGAGGGTCGCTGCTTCATCAACGGTTAGATTGGCAGCACTTGTCCCGAAGTATTTTTGGCTAGCATCTTCAACACCCCAAACCCCATTTCCGAAGTAGGCATTATTGAGGTACATGGTAAGGATTTCTTGCTTGCTGTATTTCTTGGTTAATTCCAAAGAGAGGAAGAATTCCTTGGCCTTACGAGTGACTGTCTGTTCTTGTGTCAAGAAGGCATTTTTAGCCAACTGTTGGGTAATGGTCGAACCACCACCAAAGCGTCCCATAGATACAATGGCCAAGAGGAATCGCTTGACGTTAACACCGCTATTTTCATAGAAGGTACGGTCCTCAGTTGCTATAACAGCATTCTCTAGGCTATCACTAATGGCATCTAGCTCCACATAAGTCCCTTTTTGCCCTGACAAAGAACCAGCTTGATTACCTTCTTTGTCATAGATAACCGTCGTAGCTTTCAAGGCATCTTGAAGATCTGAAACATTGGTCGTCTTGGCAATATAGAAAAGGTAGGAACCTACTGTCAGAACCAGCACTGCTACCATGATAAAGAGAATTTTACCAATATGATAACGACGCCAGAAACGACGAATAGGATTTCTTGGTGAAAGTGTAAACTTGCTCAAGAACGCCTGAAACTTACCTAAAGGTTTGGTGGTATCAATAGGTTTCTTTTGCTTAGAACGTTGATAACGTGACGTCTCTTGACTTTCCTGAGACATATCTAGGTCTTCAACAGCTTGTTCAACCTCATCAGGTTTCTTAGCAAAGAGTCCCTTTATCTTATTTTGTAAATTCTTCGATTTTTCAGCAGGCTGGGAATCCTTGCCCTTTCCGCTATTTTCTTCTTTAAAAAGTTTGTTTTTTAGATTATCAAAAAATGTCATAACCCTATTATACCAAGTTTTTACAGATTCTGTCCTCTTTTAAACGTTCATGATATAATGAAACCATGACTTTACACGTAGAAATTATCAATCCCTATCCTGCAACAACTGTCAAAGACTTGCTCGAAACTAAGCTCCTCATTCCTCGTAAGATTCGTCATTTCCTACGTACGAAAAAGCACGTCCTCATCAATGGAAAGACTATTAATTGGCAGAGTCCTGTTGAAAAAGGTGATAAGATTAGCCTGACCTTTGATACAGAGGACTACCCTGAAAAAATTATCCCTATGGGAAATGCCAGTCTGGTAGAGCCTCTTTATGAGGATCAGCATCTCATCGTGGTCAATAAGCCTGAAGAAATGAAGACGCATGGTAATGAACCCACAGAAATTGCTCTACTTAACCATGTTTCGGCCTATTGTGGGCAAACCTGTTACGTCGTTCATCGACTAGACATGGAAACTAGTGGGGCTGTACTCTTCGCAAAAAATCCGTTTATCCTGCCAATTCTCAATAGACTCTTGGAAGATAAGAAGATTCAGCGTCAATACTGGGCTTTGGCTGAAGGTAAATTTCAGACCAAGGAGACTGTGTACAAAGACAAGATTGGACGCGACCGCCATGACCGTAGAAAACGAGTGGTTGATCCTAGAAAAGGGCAGGTTGCCTATACAACCATCACGCGCCTCAAAGCCTTCAAAGGAGCTAGTCTGGTCAACTGTCAACTAAAAACCGGCCGAACCCACCAAATTCGTGTGCATCTGGCCCACCATGGGCATGCCATTCTGGGGGACCCTCTTTATAGCCACCGCCCCGCATCTCGACTCATGCTCCACGCTCACACCCTTAGTTTCACCCATCCCTTAACACTCGACAAAATCACTGTTAAGGCGAGCTCAGACAGTTTTGAACAAGGGTTAAGAAATCACAAATAATAGAAGTAGGCTCATTCTCAAGCATAGTGCGGAAGGATTATCCTAATGATCCTCTAGTTATGACACAGTGGAAGCTTGCAAATAAGTTGCTTTTATTGACTTCAAAAGACTTGACCACCTTGAATCTCCCTGGACATTATGTTAAGCTTTACATATCATATAAATTAGAGGAGTATTTAATTATGAATCCAGCAGATCAATGGTTAGCTATCAATGCCAAGTATTTTCCAGCAGAACAAATCCAATATATTCGCCAACGTATTGAAGCTCTTCCAGAGGCACAAGTCCAATTACTCTATACACTTAGTTTTCAAGACCCAACCATGATGTTGGTTATCTCACTTTTCGGTGGTTCTCTTGGAATTGACCGTTTTATCTTAGGACACGTTGGCTTAGGTGTTGGTAAACTATTGACATGCGGTGGCTGTGGTATCTGGACAATCGTTGACTGGTTCCTTATCATGGATGCTACTCGCCAATCAAACGCTCAAAAACTCTTTGCAGTTATTGGCTAATGAAAAACTATTTTACACGCTTGTGGGCCTACCACCAGCGTTTTTTTAGATTATATCTCTTAGTTTCAGTGGCAGTTTATGGAGTCTACCTTTTACATCTTCCAACACCACTCAGTTTAATCCTAAGACCATTTGGCCTTAAAGGTTGGAGTGCAGGCCTAACACGCGCTAGTATCAGACTCTTACACTTAGATTGGCAGGGAGCCTGGGACTATAATCCACTGATATATCCTCTAGTGGTCTATATCCTAACCTATTTCTTTCTCTTCCCCATCTTTAGTGATAAGAAGATTATAAGGAAATAAAGTAAAGACTACTATCCCACTCCCATTGCAGTCCCCTTACACTATTGCTATAATTGTAATTATTGAAATTTTTATAATCAAGATATCTGGAGGTTATACACATGAAGCAACAAGATTGGATCGATTTTTTCCAAGCAGTTAATGGTCGTAATCCAAGTATTCAAGAAATGGCTGAAGCAGCTCAGAAAGGCGAGTTTGTCCGAGAAACTCCCAAACAGACTGTAGAAGTAACAGAAACTGTCTCACAAAAAGAGACTGTAGAAACAACGAACGGCTCAGAAGTCGTTGAGCCTACAAAACCTGTACCATCAACAGAGGTTGTAGAAACTGCCGAAAAAGATGTTGACAGCTATGATGTTGCTGAAGAGCCACTCACTAACTCTATGGTAGATGAAGAAGAGACTTTCCAAGCAACTAACCTAGCTCAAGAAAATCAATCAAAGACCTTCCAGGAACAAGTTAAACCTGTTGTAGAAACTGCCAGTCAGACTGTTAACCAATTTGCGAATCAAACTGGTGAAACTTTCCAACAAGCAAGCAAAAATCTAAATGAAACTTGGAAGAAACAAGACAAGAAAACCCAAACAAACCTCATCATGTTAGCCGTCGCTTCCATCCCAGCTATCCTCTGGGCTCTTGGAATGATACTCTTAGGAATTGCCAGTGATGATCTTAGTGCCGGATTGATCACGGCTCTTCTCTCCGTCATCATTAATTTCCCCTTGGTTGTACTTCTTATATTACCAGCTCTTCTAAATAAAACAGATAAAAAATGGCCAATCTTTATCCTATCCTTTCTTCTAGGCTGGACATTCATCGGTTGGATCATCCTTCTTGCTGTTTCTATCAATACGAATAAGGAAGCAGAACGCATTAGACAGCAACAAATGATGATGCAAATGGCAGGTCAACAAGGAAGTTCTGATACATTTAACCCTTTTCAGTAATTAACAACAAATAAATGAAAAAAAGAAAACCCAGAAAAAGTTTCTCAACTTTTCCTAGGTTTTTTCTTTTGCTTTTTAAACTCTTAGTAGCCCATCATTCCTGGATCCATAGCTGGTGCTGCTGGAGCTTCTGGTTCAGGTTTGTTGGCAACGACTGCTTCAGTTGTCAAGATAAGACTAGCTACAGAAGCGGCATTTTGGAGAGCAGAACGTGTGACCTTAACTGGATCAATGATTCCTGCTTCGACCATATCTACCCATTCACCGTTAGCAGCGTTAAAGCCTGTACCAACTGGGCTGTTCTTCAATTTATCGATGATAACTGAACCTTCATAACCAGCGTTATAAGCAATTTGACGAACTGGTTCTTCCAAGGCACGGAGGACAATGTTACGTCCTGTAGCGTCGTCACCTTCAAGATCAAGTTCAGCAACCTTAGCAATGACGTTAACAAGGGCTGTACCACCACCTGCTACGATACCTTCTTCAACAGCGGCACGAGTAGCGTTAAGGGCATCTTCGATACGAAGTTTCATTTCTTTAAGGGCTGTTTCAGTGGCCGCACCAACCTTAACAACTGCAACCCCACCTGACAATTTAGCCAAACGTTCTTGAAGTTTTTCACGGTCAAATTCAGATGTTGTTGTTTCCAATTGAGACTTGATGAGGTTAACACGGTTAGCAATCGCTTCTGTGCTTCCTGCACCTTCAACGATAACTGTGCTATCTTTATCCACAGTTACTTTCGAAGCTTGACCAAGTGCTGCCATAGTTGCATCCTTAAGTTCAAGACCAAGATCTTCAGTAATGACAGTTGCTCCTGTCAATACGGCAATGTCTTCCAACATCGCTTTACGACGGTCACCAAAGCCAGGTGCCTTAACAGCAACGACATTGAAAGTTCCACGAATCTTGTTAAGAACAAGTGTAGGAAGAGCTTCACCATCCACATCATCAGCAATGATCAAGAGTGGACGGCTTGTCTTAAGCACTTCTTCCAAGAGTGGAAGGACATCCTGAATATTTGAAATTTTCTTGTCAGTCACAAGGATAAATGGATTTTCAAGGTCAGCGACCATTTTTTCATTATCAGTAACCATGTACTGAGAAAGATAACCACGGTCAAACTGCATACCTTCAACCACTTCGAGTTCAGTCTCCATACCACGAGACTCTTCAATAGTGATAACACCGTCATTACCAACGCGTTCCATAGCTTCTGAAATGTATTCACCAACTTTTTCAGAACGTGATGAAACCGCTGCGACTTGGGCAATAGCTTCCTTATTAGCAACTGGTTGAGCAATGGCTTTAAGCTCTTCCACAGCTGTAGCTACAGCTGCTTCAATCCCACGACGGATACCGATTGGATTAGCACCAGCCGTTACATTTTTAAGACCTTCACGGACGATAGCCTGTGTCAAAACAGTAGCTGTCGTTGTTCCGTCACCGGCAATATCATTCGTTTTTGAAGCCACTTCGCTGACGAGCTTAGCACCCATATTTTCAAAGTGATCTTCGAGTTCAATTTCTTTAGCAATTGTCACACCATCATTAGTGATAAGAGGTGAGCCAAAAGCTTTTTCCAAAACCACGTTACGACCTTTAGGACCAAGCGTTACCTTAACTGTATCAGCCAAAGTATCAACTCCACGGACCATTGCTGCGCGTGCATCTGATGAAAATTTAATATCTTTTGCCATAGTTACTCCTTCTTTATCTTACTTTATATCTGATTAGCATAGACCTAAGCTAGGACTGCTAAAATATCTGCTTCACGGATAATTGAAACGGAATCATCTCCGTCTTTAACATTGACACCTGCACCATTTTCAACAAGAACTTTATCGCCTGCTGCAACACTAGGTGCAATCAATTCACCAGTAAGAGTACGGATTCCTTCACCTACTGCCAAAACCTCAGCAGTCTTTGTAGCTTCATGACTAGCTCCTGCCAATACAAAGCCACTAGCTGTTTTTTCTTCTGTTTCTTCAAAACGGACAACGATACGATCACCCAATGGTTTCAATGCCATACCAATTACCTCCAAATGTTATTTATTATTAGTAACGTGTGAAACGTCATTTTTAGCACTCATAAACCACGAGTGCTAATCCATATATTTATTTTAGCACTTGGTCAAAAATAGTCAAGAAAAAACTACCCAAAATCTGAACTTTGGATAGTTTCTTTTTTTGTTTGTTAACCGAGCACCAAGGCATCGTCATTGAGGACTTGTCCACTATTTTTGTGGAAGAGGTCCATAAGTTCTGCAACAGTGAGGTTTTTCTTTTCCTCACCTCGCACATCGACGACGATTTTTCCGTGATAGAGCATGACCAGACGGTTCCCATATTCGATAGCATGTTCCATATTATGGGTAATCATAAGGGTTGTCAATTCTTGTTCTTCAACAATCTTACGTGTCAAATTCATGACCATGTCACTTGTCTTAGGATCTAGGGCTGCCGTATGTTCATCCAAAAGCAAGATTTTTGGACGCACCAAGGTTGCCATAGCAAGTGTCAAGGCCTGACGTTGTCCACCTGACAAGAAATTAGCATCGGTCTTCATACGATTCTCAAGTCCAAGACCTAGATCTACCAAGGCTTCCTTGAAGACTTGACGCTCGCTTTCAGTGATAGACTTTTTAAAGAAGCTACGTTTCTTACCGCGACGATAGGCAATCGCCATATTTTCTTCGATAGAAAGGTTTGTCGCTGTCCCCATTCGAGGATCTTGGAAAACACGGCTAATGTCTTTAGAGCGCTCATCTACAGATGCTTTCTTAATAGATTGCCCCTCCAACAAGATATCCCCCTCATCAATGCTAAGAACACCTGCAATTGAATTCATCAAAGTTGATTTACCAGCACCATTTCCCCCAATGACAGAGATAAAATCTCCCTGCTCAATGTCGAGATCCAAACCACGAAGGACGTGATTTTCATTGACTGTGCCTTTTTCAAAGGTTTTATGAATCTGTTGTAAACTAAGTAAAGCCATTACTTGTCACCTCCTGGAGTCAAGGATTTGTTAGGTCTGATTTTCAATTTTTGTCGTACTTCTGGCACATAAAGGATGATAGCAAGCAAGATGGCTGAAGCCAATTTCAACATCTGAGCATCAACGTTCATGGCAAGGATAATAACCAAGACCAAACGGTAGAGAACAGCTCCTACGACAATTGACCAGAGGCGTTTGCCAAGTGGTAGATACTTGACGATAACCTCAGCTAAGATGATTGCAGCCAAGCCATTTACGATTGTACCAGTACCCATATTCATATCCGCATAGCCATTGTTTTGAGCTAGGAGGGCACCTGATAGGGCAATCAAACCATTGGAAATCATGTAGCCAAGAATCTTCATACGGTCAACCTTGATACCATTGGCTTCACCCATGGCAAGGTTATCACCTGTTGCACGAAGAGCAAGTCCAACCTGTGTATTAAGGAGAACAACCAACATAAGTACTACCAGACTAACAAAAATCAGTCCTAATAGAATCACACCATTCAGCTTAGATAGACCAAGATCCATCACCATAGTCACAAGCGTATTATGTCCTGAAAGAGAGACATTGGCACTTCCAAGAACCAAAAGGTTAACTGAATAGAGCCCTGTTAAGGTAATAATCCCTGTTAAGAGTGCTGGTATCTTCATTTTCGTATGCATAAAGCCAGACACAGCTCCAGCAAGCATACCAGCTACAAAACCACCTAGAGTCGCAAAGATTGGATTGATCCCACGGATAATCATGATAGTTGTCGTAGCAGCACCAAGTGGGAAGGCCCCCTCAGCTGTCAAATCAGCAAGGTCCAAAATACGGAAGGTAATGAAGACCCCGATAGCCATAATAGCCCAGAGGAGTCCCTGAGAAATGGCTGTTAGTACCACATTTGAAAATCCTTTTTTAGAAGACTTATTGACCTTAAGCTTAATAACACCCTTATCTTTTTTAGCAATTGGTTTGTCATCTTGTGTTGATGCTTTAGATTCCTCGTCACTAATGCTAGAAACATCAATACCAAGTTCTTTAGCCATGTCATGGTTAACCACAACATTTAGGGTTTTAGGATACTCTGCATCGACATCCTTGACCTTCTCACCTCGGAGAACACGGCCTGCCAACTTACCTGTTTGACGGCCAAGCGCTTCATAGTTGGTTCCATAAGTGAATAGGACACCTTTTTCTACACTACCAGCGTCACTACCAACAACTGGAACCTTAGTCTCTTTAGAAAGATCTACCAAGGTATTAATAGCACTAACAATAGTATTATCAGTTGGGATGAAAATCACTTCGGTTTGACTCATCAAGCTCTTGGCTGTGTCTTGGATATCATTGGTTGATGAAATTCCTTTGATAACCGTTTCAATACCAGCTTCCTTGAAGTATTTCTTGGCTTCTTCAACCTGAACTTCTGAGTTACGCTCACTGGTCGTGTACATAATCCCAACTTTTTTAGTATTTGGAAGGACCTTTTTCAACAACTCGACTTGTTTGTTGATTGGTGACATGTCGCTTGTCCCTGTCACATTTCCTCCAACATTGTCCATAGACTTAACCAATTTAGCTGAAACTGGATCTGTAACAGCTGTAAAGAGAATTGGCTTGTCCTTTGTCAAACTACTCAAAGACTGGGCTGCTGGGGTTGCGATAGCTAACATGACATCATTATCTTCAATAAGCGACTGAGAAATCGTCTGCAAGTTAGACTGATCTCCTTGTGCATTCTGATAATCGATTTTGATGTTCTTACCGTCGACGTAACCTTCCTCTTTGAGTTCTTCAATGAACCCTTTACGTGTCGCTGACAAGGAAGGATGTTCCACATATTGGAGCACACCGACGTGAACCAAATCTTTATTAGAAGCATTGGAACATGCTACCAAGAGGACAGCTGTAATAACAGCCATCATACTGACCAAGAATTTCTTCATCTTGTATACCTCTATTTTTTATTCTATCTATTTCCAATTTTCTTTCATCTTTTTTCCGAGACGATAGAGTCAAATGAAAATTAAAAATAGACCACGGTATGAAAAAAACCAGTTAGGACAGGCCCAACTGGTTTTATGCATCTTGACTAGCACAAGCTAGCTTATGTCACCGGTTAGACCTATTCATCTAATCGGCTAATCCATCACAAAATGCTTTAGCTTCATAGATACAAACTGACTGACGCTTGTATCCTGAAACACAAACGTCCTATCTAAAGAAACTAAAGTAATAAAAAGCTTTAAGATTTCCCAAATGGGTCGCTTTGTTAAGCATGTGATGCCTCCGTAGTTATGATAGTTTTAAGTTTACACTATTTAGACAATTCTGTCAAATTGGAATTTACTCTCTTTTCTCTCAATTTATCATTGTCACTGCAAAAGAAAAATCTCTTCCTGCTCTTGCAAGAAAAGATTTTTTTATATTAAGCATCTTGTTCTGTTGTTAAGATAGCAAGTGTCTCAATCAAGTTATCGGCATTAACTTCAATAGTATCACCAGTTGCCTTGATTTTAACTTCGACAACACCTTCGCTGGCTTTTTTACCAACTGTCACACGAATTGGAAGTCCAATAAGGTCACTGTCAGAGAATTTAGAACCAACACGCTCATTACGATCATCTGTCAAGACATCATAGCCTTCAGCCATAAGAGCAGCTTCCAAACGTTCTGTCAAAGCATTGGCTTCCTCATCCTTAGTGTTAACTGTAATCAAGTGAACATCATACGGAGCCAATTCTTTAGGGAAGTTAATTCCCCATGCATAGCGGTATTGACCTTTTGGTGTCTTGTTAACAAAGAGACGTGCATGTTGTTCGATTACAGCTGACAAGATACGGCTAACACCGATACCGTAACATCCCATAATGATTGGAACAGCACGGCCATTTTCATCAAGAACGTTAGCACCCATACTTTCAGAGTAACGTGTCCCAAGTTTAAAGATATGACCAATCTCGATACCACGCGCAAACTGAAGGACACCTTGACCATCTGGTGAAATTTCACCCTCTTTAACTTCACGAATATCCACGTATTCTGCCTTGAAGTCACGCTCTGGGTTAACCCCTGTCAAGTGGTAACCATCTTCATTAGCTCCAACGACCGCATTAGCCACGTCTTGAACCTTACGGTCCGCAACGATACGAACATTTTCAGGAAGGTTAACTGGACCAAGAGAACCGAAGTTAGCGCCAAAGACTTGACGTGCTTCATCTTCTGTAGCTGGTTCAAGGAAATCAGCAGCAAGGTAGTTTTTCAACTTCACATCGTTAACCTGATCATTACCGACAAGAAGGGCCACCACTGGTTCATCATCAGCAATGAAAAGCAAAGTCTTGATGGTTTGTTCTTCTGGAACATTCAAGAAAGCAGCAACTTCATCAATTGACTTGCAATCTGGTGTTTCAACTCGAGTCACTTCTTCTTGAGTCACAACCTTGGTCGCTGGTGTGTAGGCGTTTGTTGCCATCTCAAGGTTAGCTGCATAGCTTGACTCTGTAGAGTAGGCAATTGTGTCTTCACCAGATACCAACCACGATGTCAATTCTTTCTTGATTTCTTCCATGACATCTTCTGGAATCTCATCCAATGAAGCAATTGACTTGTCAAGAACTACCCAACGGTTGAGATCTGTACGCTCAGGAGTAACCGCCATGAATTCTTGAGAATCCTTACCACCCATGGCACCACCATCACCGATGATACCCTTAAATTCAAGGCCAGCACGTGTAAAGATAGCCTCATAAGCTTTACGGTAGTCTTCATAAGTGACATCCAAATCTTCATAGTTTTGGTGGAAACTATAAGCATCCTTCATGATAAATTCACGTGTACGAAGAAGACCGTTACGAGGACGTTTTTCATCACGGTATTTTGATTGGATTTGGTAGAGATTAAGTGGCAATTGTTTGTATGATTTAACCGCATCACGAACCAAGGCTGTAAACGTTTCTTCGTGAGTTGGACCGAGGATAAAGTCAGATTTATCACGGTTTTTAAGTTTATAAAGGTCTTCACCGTAAGTTTCATAACGGCCTGACTCACGCCACAAATCTGCTGTCAAAAGCGCTGGCGCCAACATTTCAACCGCACCGATTTTTTCAAACTCCTCACGCATGATGGTTTTGAATTTCTCGATAGCACGATTTGCCAATGGCATATAAGCATAGATACCAGCAGAAACCTGACGCACGTAACCCGCACGTACCATAAGGGCATGACTGATAACTTGAGCATCACTTGGCATTTCACGAAGTGTTGGAATCAACATTTTACTTTGTTTCATCATTTACATACTAAGGAGGCTGGCCCTTGGGTCAAGTCCCTTAGACTTCCTTTCGTTTCTTTGTTTCTAATTAAAAGAAAGCACGCATAATATCATTCCAAGTGACTGCAATCATAAGAACAACCATGATGGCAACACCTGCAAGTGTAATATAGCTTTCAATTTCTTGATTAAGTGGTTTACGACGAATGGCTTCAATAATATTCATAACAATTTTTCCACCGTCAAGGGCTGGAATTGGGATAAGATTGAAAATTCCCAGGTTAATTGAGAGCATCCCCATAAGGTTAAGAATGGAAATCAAGCCATTTTCTGAAGCCTGGGCAGACATCTGGAACATAGCAACCGGTCCACCAAGTTTATTCAAACTAAAGTTGGTGATAAGTCCCTTAAGTGCTACGAGAATTTTGAAGGCCCCTTCCCAAGCCATTTGGAAACCACCAAAAATCTTATCTTTAAGACCTGTTTTTAAAGCAGGAGAAACACCCAAAAAGTAGCTACCTTGGTTCTCCTGAGGTTTAACAGAGATTGTTTCTTCCTGACCGTTACTTCTCTTAACTGTCACAGAAAGGCTGTCACCTTTGGAGAATTTCTGGGTATTCTCTGTCAATGCTTCCTTCAAGCTGTCCCAATCAGTAACCTTGTCCTTATTGATAGCCTCGATGGCATCACCATTTTTCAAGCCTGCCACCTGGGCAGCGCCTCCATCGGCTACCTGGATACGGTTGGTCGATGTATCTTGAACGCCACCCTGAACAAAGGCTAAGATAATAAAGACAAGCACCCCAAGAATGAAGTTATTCATAGGACCAGCAAAGTTGGTAATTAAACGTCCCCAAATGCTTGCATTTTGATATTGGACATCCTTAGGAGCGATACGAAGTTCTGTACCATCCTCCTCAACGATAGTGGCATCATGATCAACCTCATAGGTCTTGGTCTCATCTAGGACTAGACCTGTAATGGTTAACTTATCCTCCAAATCATAGGCAGTGACGTTCATAGGCAAAGCCGTCTGGTCAACCTGGCGATCCGAAAGGTTGATACGTCTTACCTTACCATCTGATCCAATCGTTAGACTGGCAGGGCTACCTGTTTTAATCTCAGTTGTATCTTCACCCCAACCAGCCATACGGACATAACCACCCAAAGGGAGGATACGGATAGTATAAACGGTACCATCCTTACCTGTATGTGCAAAAATTTTCGGTCCCATACCAATGGCAAATTCACGAACCAAAATTCCTGAGCGTTTGGCAAAAAAGAAATGACCAAACTCATGGAAGACGACAATCACACAGAAAATCAGTAAAAAGGTAATAATAGCTTTCATCTAGACACCTCCACTCTTAAAAAAGTCCTAGGAAGTGCATGATTGGGAAAACGAAGATCCAGCTATCGCAACGGTCCAAAACACCACCGTGTCCAGGAATGAGATTGCCTGAGTCTTTAACGCCAAAGTGACGTTTAATAGCTGATTCAACCAAATCACCAAATTGACCAAAGATACTAAAGAGAATCGTACAGATAAGCAACCAGAAGAAGTTATGAGGGGCATAAACGCCGTGGTTAATCAAACCAAAGATAAGAGCCACAATGATTGCGGATAAGATACCACCGACACTACCCTCAATAGTCTTATTTGGTGATACTTTTGGCAATAGCTTATTCTGACCAAATTGACGACCAAAAAGGTAAGCTCCAATATCTGTTGCCCAAACAATAAAAAGGGCAAAGAGAACTTTTTCCCAACTATCCAAACGTGCCGCAATGAGATTTTGGAAACCAAAACCAACATAAAAGGCAGATGCGATTGGATAAGCTGCATCATCAAAAGAATAGTGGTCGCTATTAAGGACAGTCCCTGCTAGAATCAAAAATGAAATAACAGCAAAACCTGTCACACTAGCATTTGTTGGAAGACTGATAAAATACTGATCAATCGGCACAGCCAAGATAAAGGCTGCCACCATTGATAAAATACCCTCGATAGAGAAAATTTCCAAGTGCTTCATGCGAAGCATCTCAGACACTGCAACCATGGCCATGGCTCCAACCAAAAGTTGGAAAGGAAGACCACCGATAAAGAGCAATGGGAGGAAAATGACTGCTGCCACACCCCCACCAATTAAACGTTCTTGCATGAGAGGTCCTTTCTAGACACCACCGAAGCGACGGTGACGTTTATTGTAGTCAGAGATGGCTTGACGTAGCCCTTGCTGGTCAAAATCTGGCCAGAAAACATCTGTGAAGTAAAACTCACTGTAGGCAGATTGCCAAGGCAAGAAGTTACTAAGACGAAGCTCGCCACTCGTACGGATAATCAAATCTGGATCACGGTAGAGGTAAGGCAATTTATCTGTCATCAAATGCTTAGCAATGAGATCTTCATCAATAGCTTCAGGACTGAGTTTGCCTGCTTCAACCTCTTTAGCAATCGCTTGAACTGCAGATACAATCTCCGCACGACCACCATAGTTCAGTGCAAAGTTGAGAACCAAACCGGAATTATGTTTTGTCTGCTCAACTGCCTTTTCAAGAGCATCTAAGGTTTCCTTAGGCAGACGACTGTTATCTCCGATTGTCAAAATACGAACATTGTTTTTGTCTAATTCTGGTACATACTTGTTAAAGAATTCAACTGGCAAATTCATGATGAATTTCACTTCATCTTGTGGGCGTGACCAGTTTTCAGTTGAGAAGGCATACACTGTCAATACCTTAACTCCAAGTTGTGACGCTTCGATAGTTACCTTTTGCAAGGCGTCCATCCCAGCCTTATGCCCCATCACACGTGGTTGTAGACGCTTTTTAGCCCAACGGCCATTTCCATCCATAATAATACCGATATGGTTGGGAATATTGTCTAGAACCTCTTGATGAGATTTTTTTCTAAATTTAAACATGGAATATCCTCTAAATATAGTTTACCCTTTATTTTACCACATTTTCAGGGGTTCTGAACAGCTTTTAATACCGATAAGATTAGAAAACGCAAAAAGACCAGGATTTAACCTAGTCTCAAATACACATCTTAGTTTTCATCAGCAGACTCAATTGCTGAATCTTCTTCGATAATTGTCTTTTTAGTTGTTTCTGCTGCCTCTGTAGTTGGTGCTGGTGTGATTACTTTCATGATTGAACGACTCAAATCAAAGGTCAAGAAGACACCTTCTGCATCCAAAACGATACGGTTATTCTCTTTGTCAATCTCATCAACAATAGCAATCAAACCACCGATTGTTTCAACCTCAGCACCCTTAGCAAGACCTGCAAAACGATCTTCCTGGGCCTTTGCTTGGCGACGACGGCTGAAAGCTACATAAGCAACAATTGCGACCACATAAATGGCCAAAACTAGCATCATATTCATATTTCGTATTCCTCCAATAATTCACTTGGCTACTACTATATCAGATTAAGGCAGGACAAGCAAGACAAATCCTTAGGCAGACCACATAAAAACACTTTCCATCGTAAGGAAAGTGTTGAATGAGATTACATATCTGCTACGTTGTGATATACCTTTTGAACATCATCGTCTGCTTCAAGCGCATCAATAAGTCCTTCGAAAACTTCAAGGTCTTCACCTTCAAGAGTAACCTCAGTTTGTGGAATCATTTCAAGTTCAGTCACTTGGAACTCTTCTTGTCCGTTAGCACGGAGAGCTTCCAAAGCTTTGTGAAGATCTGTTGGCTCAGTATAAACAGTGATAGTACCATCTTCTGCTTCTACATCTTCAACTTCTACATCTGCTTCAAGCAATTGTTCAAAGATTGCGTCTGCATCTTCACCTGCAAAAACGATAACACCTTTTTTATCAAACATGTATGAAACAGAACCTGAAGCACCCATGTTACCACCGTTTTTACCAAAGGCAGTACGTACGTTAGCAGCTGTACGGTTAACGTTTGAAGTCAAAGTATCTACGATAATCATAGAACCATTTGGTCCAAAACCTTCATAACGTCCTTCAACGAAAGTTTCATCAGTGTTACCTTTAGCCTTATCAATGGCCTTATCAATAACGTGTTTTGGCACTTGCGCTTGTTTAGCACGCTCCAAAACAAATTTCAAAGCTGAGTTTGATTCTGGATCTGGTTCACCTTGTTTAGCAGCCACATAAATTTCGACACCAAACTTAGCGTAAACCTTAGAGTTTGCACCATCTTTAGCAGTTTTCTTAGCAACGATATTAGCCCATTTACGTCCCATGGGATTCACCTCTTCTAAGAGATTTGTATCTCTGATTTGTTTTTTCTTTTTTGAAAATAGCAAAGCTTGCTAAATTCACAATCCCTTACATTATAGCACTTTGACTGCCGTTAGTAAAATTGAAATAAATCCTAAGCATTTATCATATGAAACATTTACTCAGTCCCCTCTCCCAAACGAATAATCTTATCAAAATATGGTTCATTTTCCTTTATAAGATGGTGGGTAACCGTGATATAAGTGATATTAGGATCACTTAATAAAAGGTGCTCAATACGAGTAGCATTATTATGGTCAAGATTTGCAGTGGCTTCATCAAAAATCACAACAGAACTTCCTTTTAAAAACGCTCTTATCAGGCCTATTCTTTGTTTTTGACCCTCCGAAAAGCTACCGTCGCTTACTTGCTCATCTATACGGTTTAAGAAAGATAAAAGATTAACTCTTTCAAGAACTTTCTTGATTTGTGTATCAGTAATAGCTTCATTCCAAAGGGTTAGATTGTTCCTCAAGGTATCATTATAGATATGAGTTTGACTCCCAATATAGGCACATTCAGACACGATTGAGTTCTCATCAATCTCTTTTGACTCCAATTTTCCAAACAAGATTTTTCCCTCGTAATCTTTAAGATTACCTAGGAATATATTAAGCAGGGTTGACTTCCCACTACCTGAGCATCCAGTAATAGCATACTTACCTCCTTTTTTAAAGGTTTGGGTGAATCCCTCAAAAATAGCCTTATCTCCAAAATGATAACTTACATTCTCAAAGCGAACATCCTGAATAGTCGCTATGCAAGTCTTTGGACCCTCTGGAAAATCGTGAAATTTTTTTAAGATAGGATCGACAGACTTAATTGTCACTTGCAGCTGATTAATGGTGGATAGAGAGTTAAAAATATTACCTGATATCTGACCCACAGAAGCAATGGTACCTACGGCAATATTCCCAAAAATAATTAACAAGCCAGTTAGAAGAAGTATCAACATCTGAGCGGCAACTGAAAATAAAGCCATCAGCGTCTCTGTGCTAGTATTTCTTTTTGTAAAAATAATTTTTTGTACAATATATTTCTCAACAATGGACCTCACTTGTCTAAGAAATATCTGTTTACGACTGGCGTAATAAACATCCGCATATCCATATAACTGATCGCTTATTCCAGAAACAAGCTCCTCATTCGCTTGGGAAAATTTCTCCATTGATTTCTGCATTTTATTGGTAAATGGTTTGGGAAGATAGGTCAGACACAAAGTTAAAAAAATGGCTAACAGAACAATCCTTACATCATAACTTAATAAGGCAATAATTGAAAACAAAGTAGTGAATACTGTTGAACAAAGGGTATAAATACTTGTAAAGCCATTTGATTCAATCAATTGGATATCATTATTTAATACTGAGAGATGCTCTCCAATATCACTCTTTCTGAATTCACTAAAAGAATGGTGAATAATTTTACTAAGATAAGACTGACGAATAGACAAAGTCATTTTCTGGATTAGTTTTGTTTGATTTACAGCAATAATATAATTTAAAACTAAATAAATAACGTAAAGCCCTATCTCTAAACCTAATAAAGCTAAAAAGGATTGGATTCGCTTCGATACCAGCTGATTAGTCATTAAAGCCAAGGTTACCGAAGCACTCACGAAAATAGCAGCAGTCAAGGCTAACAGTAAGATATGAACTAAATTTTCATATTTGTATTTAAGAATATAGGTTCTCATAGATTTCCTCACAATCTAAATCACCTTGGTATTTAGTCAGTTGGATAAATTGAAGACATGGGAACTCAATATATCCATTGAAAATTAAAAACCATAGTGATATCGTACTATGGTCTTAGTTTATTCTATTTTTTAACTCACTCTATAAAATTGTCATATAGTGGAATTTAGCAACTCTTGATACTCTGATTCCTTAGTAAGCAATAAATTTTCCGCACCTAAAGTCCTAAGAGTTTCTAAACACCCCTCAATTAGATTTCTCCCTTCAGTAACTTCACCTGACTTTATCAAGTAGGTTCCCATTACAAATATCAACTCATGTCTTTCATATAATAAAACCTCAGGAATTCCACTATCATTGACTAAATCTAAGTAGTATTTCGCAGAATCTAGTTCATCACGCCGTAAAAACTCATAAGCTGCATTAATAAGAAGACTAAGTCGAATTCTTTGATTTGAGTCGCTCTTTCCAAAAAGGCTAGTTCTATACACGATCTCCTTGGTCAAAACATTAAGTGTCTGGGTGGAAATAAACGACATACTATTTCCTAATATGATTAACTCTCTTTTTCCCCATTGTTCAATGCTAAAAAGATAGTCTGTTAATTCCCTTACCTTATTTTCATCAACTTCTTTATTTGAAACACTTACCAAAAAAGATTCTAGCATAATACTGTTATAGAGAAATGATTTGTCTTGTGTGAGCTCAAATTTATGACGCTCTTCTCCAGCGTACTTCTGTAACAATAAACTATCGTTTTGATAATAAGCCTTACTAGCACTTTCTAATAACTTTTCAGTATGAGTTGGATTATCTTGAGATAAAATACCATAGAACTCTTCAATACTGACATCCAATTTATCTAACAAAAGAAAAAATCTAGATAATGAGATATCAGATTCTCCACGTTCAAATTTTGATAGGAAAGATACTGATAAATAATCACTAGCAAGTTCTTTCAATGTCAAATTCTTTGATAAACGAATTTTTTTCAACAAAGCACCCATTTCCACAGGTCCAATCATGATTCATCCTCCTATACTTGAACTAATTATAGCAACAATCATTTCTAAATTAAAGAGCCACAAAACCCAACTAGCCAGTCCAAAAAGTTTAAAATGAAAATTCGTAAATTAACCTACAAGAAATCATTAATGGAGGGTTTTAGCCTACAAATGTATAAAAAAAGACCAGCCAAAGCTGATCTTATCTGAGAATTACAAGCGAGCGTTAAGTTCTGCTCCAAGTTCTTCAAATCCTGGTTTACCAAGAAGGGCGAACATGTTTTTCTTGTATGCTTCTACACCTGGTTGGTCGAATGGGTTGATAGCATTCAAATAACCTGAAAGGGCAATAGCAATTTCAAAGAAGTAGATGATGTAACCCAATGTAAAGGCATCTTGTTCAGGAAGAGTGATGAACATGTTTGGCACATCACCATCTGTGTGAGCAAGAAGAACACCGTCTGTTGCTTTTTTGTTAACAAAGTCAACATCTTTACCTTGGAGGTAACCAAGTCCATCAAGATCTTCTTCCAATTCAGGGATAATCACGTTCTTACGTGGTTTTTCCACACGAACAACTGTCTCAAAGAGGTTACGTGTACCTTCTTGGATAAATTGTCCAAGAGAGTGCAAGTCTGTTGAGAAGTTTGCTGATGTTGGGTAGATACCTCTTTGGTCTTTACCTTCAGATTCACCAGCCAATTGTTTCCACCATTCTGAGAAGTATTGAAGTGATGGTTCGTAGTTAGCCAAGATTTCAGTTGTGTAACCTTTACGGTAAAGGATGTTACGAAGTGCAGCGTATTGGTAAGCTTCGTTTTCAGAGATTTTAGATGAAGAATACTCTTTACGTGCAGCGTTAGCACCTTCCATAAGGGCTTTGATATCAGCACCTGAAGCTGCGATTGGCAAGAGACCTACAGCTGTCAATACTGAGAAACGTCCACCGATGTCATCTGGAACAACGAAAGTTTCCCAACCATTAGCATCTGCTTCAACTTTAACGGCACCTTTTTGGCGGTCAGTTGTTGCGTAGATACGTTTGTTTGCTTCTTCTTGACCGTATTTCTTAACAAGGAGTTCCTTGAAAACACGGAAAGCGATAGCTGGTTCAGTTGTTGTACCTGATTTAGAGATAACGTTAACTGAGAAGTCTTTATCTTCAACATACTCAAGCAAGTCTGCAAGATAAGTTGATGAAATTGAGTTACCAGCGTAAACGATTTGTGGAGCTTTGCGTTCTTCTTTTGTTTGAAGGTTAGCAAAGTGATGATTCAAGAAGTCAATAGCTGCTTTGGCACCAAGGTAAGAACCACCGATACCGATAACAACCAAAACATCGCTTTCTTCTTTGATTTTTTCAGCAGCTTTCAAAATACGATCAAATTCTTCACGATCGTAGTTTTCTGGAAGGTCACGCCATCCAAGGAAGTCTGCCCCTGGGCCAGTTCCTTTGCGAATCATTTCGTCTGCTACTGTTACTTGTGCTTGAAGGTTGTCCACTTCGTGTGGTGCTACAAATTTATCCAAAACTTTTGAATAATCAAATGTAATATGAGCCATTAGTCTCTCCTTATAAAAATTCAATTATAGCTTCTAGTTTACTCTTTTATTTGTCTTTTGACAATGTTTTTTACCCTTATTAGGTCATAATAGGATACAGTTTCTACTTAAATGTTAATTCTGCTTCAAGACCGTAGTGGTCACTTACCAAAGGTTGATTATTGCCATCAAAAATCACGCTAAGGCGCTCTACTGTCCAATCTTGGCTAGCAAAGACATAATCGATACGTAAAGGCTCTTCATTGCCCTTCCAGCCATCGATACCTGGTCCAACTGTATAGCTACCAGTTGTTTCTTTAGCTACTTCAAAACTATCTTGAAGATTGAGCGAGCTAGCCAAGATGGCTTGATGACCTTCGCGACCTGCTGGGTTATTAAAGTCACCTGCTAGGATGAGCGGTTTCCCAATAGCTTTGAAACGTTCCTCAATACGTGCCCACTCTTCTTGGAAACCTTTGTCCCACCATGAAAGGTGAACACTAGCAACAGCAACTTCTCGGCCATCTACAGTAGTTTCAGCAACTGCTACACGGCGTGTATGGTAGTCAGTTGGATCATCAACATCTGAAACCAAGATTTCGCTCGCTGTCAATGGTTGACGTGACAAGACGGCAACCCCCTCATTAAGGTGATCATAACCAATGTGATTATAGGCCCAAGTCCAATGGTACTGAAGACCTTCTTCAGCTAACTTTTCCACAAGAAGACGGACAAAGTGATCTTGGTGGATTGGTGTTGCTGATGGAAGTGCATGATAGTAAGCATCCGTGTCCACAACAGAAGTCTCTATTTCTTGGTTAACTTCCTGGAAGCAAATAATATCATACTTAGCCTTTAGGATCTGTTCCTTTAAGGTTTGGAATTTTCCTTCAGCATCTTCTTCCATCCAACTGTGAGTATTTAAAGTTAGAAATTTCATAAGTTTATCCCTCTTCTGACTTGCATCTAGAAATGACATAGGGTCATTTACAAACAAAACAGCCCAAGGGCTGTCTGCTTGTTTATCGTTTAGCAAATTAAAGTTCTACTTTTGCAACTGGAGCGTTAGCAGCCAATTTACCTGTATGTTCTACTTTAACTGATTTGATTGCATCTGCATTTGTAAAGACAACAACTGTAGATGTTTCACGACCTGCTTCACGGATAGCATCAAGGTTTGCTTCAACCAAGAGGTCACCTGCAGCAACTGTTTGACCTTCAGTAACTTTAACGTCGAATGGTTTACCTTCAAGACTAACAGTGTCAAGTCCGATGTGAACCAAAACTTCAAGACCATTGTCTGTTACCAAACCAAGAGCGTGTTTAGTTGGGAAGATGCTTGTCACTTTACCAGCTACTGGTGAAACGATGTGGCCATTTTCAGGCTCAACTGCAAATCCGTCTCCCATCATTTTTTGTGAGAATACTGGGTCTTTAACATCTTCGATGTTGATAACTTGACCATCAGCAACTGAATGCACTTCATCTGTCACACCTTTGAAGTTAGCTTCTGCTTTTTGAACAGCAGTCATTTGACTTGGAAGTGTTTCAGGAATAACTTCACCTGAATCAAGAACGTCTTGAATATCAGATTTCAATACGTCTGCTTTAGGACCATAGATAGCTTGAACCCCTTGTCCTTTCATGACAAGACCCATAGCTCCTTCAGCTTTCCATTGTTCCTCAGTTCCGACTTTATCAGCTTCTTTAACAGTAACACGGAGACGAGTCATACATGCGTCAACGTCGACGATGTTAGCACGTCCACCAAGAAGGTTGATGATATTGATAACTTGTGAGCTTGCTGAGCTTGTTCCAGCACTTGCTGCTGCACCATCTCCTGCAGGGGCATCATCACCTTGCTCGTAGTTACCGTTACGTCCTGGTGTAGCGTAGTCAAATTTCTTAATCATGAAGTTTGCGATGAAGAACATGATAACACCAAAGAGTACAGTTACCCAAATGAAGTTAACGATATCCATCGCCAAACCAGCGTTAATAGCGAGTGGTGTACGTGTCAAGAACTCGATAGAACCGAATGAGTGAACACGAAGGTTAACGATATCAGCCATGGCAAAGGCACATCCTTGTACCAAAGCATAAACGATGTAAAGTGGAGTAGCCACGAACATGAACATGTACTCGATTGGCTCTGTTACCCCTGTCAAGAATGTTGCAAGTGCAGTTGCAGTCAACATCCCTTTGTATTGATGTTTTTTATCATCATCGACGTTACGGTAGATGGCTACTACGATACCCATCAAGATACCGAATGAACCGATCATTTGACCAACTTTAAAGCGGGCTGGTGTAACAGATTCAAGAAGGTGTTTGTATTGTTCTGGGTGTGCACCTTTAAGGTTTGCAAGGTCAGTAACCCAAGCAAGCCAGAGTGGGTCTTGACCCAATACTTCAGTACCTTTAGCGGCACCAGTCAATACGTGGTAAGTACCACCCAATTGAGTGTAGTTAATTGGGATAGTCAACATGTGGTGGAGACCAAATGGCAAGAGAAGACGTTCCAAAGTACCGAACAAGAACGGTGCCAAGATTGGAGCAGTTTCTTTTGAGTTGGCAATCCACATACCGAAGCCGTTGATTCCAGATTGGATAACTGGCCATACAATAGCAAGAACGATAGCTGCAATAGCTGAACGAAGAATGACTACGAATGGTACGAAACGTTTACCATTGAAGAATGACAAAGCTTCTGGCAATTTACGGAAGTTATAGTATTTGTTGAAGGCAGTAGCTCCGATGAAACCAGAGATGATACCTACGAACACACCCATGTTGAGGGCTGGAGCTTCCATAACACTGATGAAGTAATCAGATACCTTGATTGATTGACCAAAAATGGTGTGGACTGTAGCAGCCTTATCAGCAAGAATATCTGAAGTAACACCAAAGATTGAACCAGTCAAACGGTTAATCAAGATAAAGGCAAGACCTGCCGCAAAGGCACCGCCTGCACGTTCCTTAGCCCAGCTACCACCAATGGCAAGGGCGAACAAGATGTGAAGGTTACCAATAACCCCCCAACCAATCTGCTCAAGAAATCCACCAGTAATAACGAGTGGTGCCACGTTTGGATTAATCATGGCAACTGTTTTACCGAGTGAGATCATGAGACCTGCTGCTGGCATAACTGCGATAACAACCATGAGGGCTTTACCGAATTTTTGCCAGAACTCAAAGCCAAATTTTTCTTTTAGCTTATTCATTTCATTTCCTCCTACGTTTCGATGCAAACGCTTGCATAACTTATGTAATTATTATAGCATCTTTTTACGATTTGTAAAGCGTTTTCTTAAACTTTTTTGATTTTTTTTTACAAAGAGAAGCCCCCTAGCAAAAACTGGGGGACTCAGGCATTTATTAAGCCATCAGAACCATGAGAATTGGGATAACAATCATGGTCGCAAGGGTAGTCTCAGTAACCATAACAGCTGCGTAATCACTATCAGCTCCATAGAGTTTAGCAACTACTGGAGCATTAGTCATGACAGGCATGGCAGACTGGATGATAAAAACTTGTTTCATCAAAGTTGGGAGAGGTGCCCAGTAAACAATGGCAGCCATCAAAAGAGGAGCAACTACAAAGCGTCCCAACAAAATTAATAACTGGTCCTTTTTAAGAACCAACTGCTTCACACCTGCATTGGATACCGACAAACCGATGAAAATCATAGATAAAGGAGTCGTCAAACTACCCAAATACTGCAAGTCACTGGCTAAAAAAGTTGGTAATTTAATATGAAGGATAACAATAATAAGACCTAACATGAAGCCCATTAGAGGGGGTGAGAAGATCTTTTTCAGACTTGTTTTTAAATCAAATTCTGCCTCTCCTTCTCCATCCCGCTGAATAAGGTATGTTCCCAAGGTCCAGAAAAAGGTCGTATTGCACATATAATAGATAAGAACATAGGGAATACTAGCATCGCCAAAGAGGGCTTGATTGATAGGGAGCCCCACAAAAATGGTGTTTGAATTAAAAAACATGGAGATAAAGAGACCACGACGCTCCTTTTTCACTGCAAAAATACTAGCCACCGCTGTCGCAATCCCAAGTAAAATCACCATGGACAGTGCAGGAAAACGCAATTCTGGCAACATTTTAAGTAGGTCTGTCGCTGTGAAACGCTGTGTGATCGTATAGAGCATGTAACAAGGCAGGGCAATTTGAGTGACTAGCTTCGCTATAAGACCACGTGACTTGTCGTCAAACCAGCCTTTTTCGCCCATAACGAATCCCACTAAAATCATACCTAAGATGACTAGGATTCCCGATATACTCGTTAAAAAGATTTCCATGTTTTCTCCTTTTTTGTTACTGTTACAAATAATAGTAGACACCAGAAAAAACTAATCATTTTTTCTGCCTAGAAATCTACCATTCTTATTTTAACTTCTCTCAAAAACCACTTTAGTATATCACAAAAAGAGCTTGATTTCTCAAGCCCTTTTCTTCTATTATTTACTCTGCTTTTAAGAGAGGTTCAAAGATGGATACCAGACCAAAGAAGGCGATGAAGATAAGGGTAATAGTTGCACTAGCTGGTGTTTCCCAATAATAGGAAATAAAAATACCAGAGAGCATGCCAACCAAACCAATACCAATAGCCCAAAAAATGACAGATTTAAAGGTTTGACCTATTTTCATACCAATAGCTGCTGGAAGAATCATGATGGTAGAAACTAAAAGTGATCCTGCTGCTGGAATCATCAGAGCAATCGCTATACCTGTCACAATATTGAAGAGAAGCGACATGAGACGTACTGGTAAGCCATCTACATGAGCAGTGTCCTCGTCAAAGGTCAAAAGATACATAGGACGAATAAATAGTAGCGTCAAGACCAGTACAATAGCCGCAATCACAAAGAGGGCATGAACCTGCTCAGAGCTAATCGTGATGATAGAACCAAAAAGATAGCTATCCAGACTCATGCTACTGCTACCCGCCTTGTTACTAAGAATAAGAGCCACTGCCAATCCCATTGACATGAGGATAGCCGTTGAAATCTCCATATAATGCTTGTAACTGACCCTGAGATATTCCAAGACCAAAGCGGCAATAACCACAACCACAAGGGTCATCCAAGTGGTTGATTGTCCCAAGAAAATCCCAACAGCCACCCCAGCTAGGGACACGTGACTCAACGTATCACTCATCAAGCTCTGACGACGAAGAATTAAGAAGAGCCCCAAAATTGGCGAAAAGATACTAATAGCAATCACGGCGAGAATAGCACGTTGCATAAAATCATAGGCTAATAATTCACTAATCATGTTTGTGCTCCTCTCCATCCTTTTCATGGACGTTGAAACAACGCCAAGGCAATTTCTGGTTACGAACCAGATGAATATTACGGTCTGTGTACTCCTTGACTTCCTCTGGGTCGTGGGTAATCATCAAGACAGACTTGCCATGCTTATGGGCAGAGTGGTGCATGAGTTCATAGAAGGTATTGGCTGTTCCTGCATCCATCCCTGTCGTTGGTTCATCCAAAACAAAGATATCAGGATCTGAAGCAAAGATACGCGCAATAACAGCACGCTGCTTTTGGCCACCTGAGAGATGTCCAATCTGCTTGTGACGATTTTCCCACATACCAACAGACTCTAGGGCACGTTGAACATGCTCCAAGTCGTGTTTCGTCAAACGACGGAACCAGCCCTGACGAGGATAACGGCCAGACTTAACAAACTCGTATACCGTGCTTGGAAAACCTGCATTAAAGCTGGCAATCTGCTGTGGAAGATAGGCCATACGAAGCTTTTTACCATCTTTGTTAATATCAGAAATCGTCACAGTCCCTTTCTTAGGCTTGAGAATTCCTAGGGTAGCCTTAATAAGCGTTGACTTGGCAGCTCCATTTTCCCCAGTCAGGGTCACAAACTCCCCAGAATCCAAATGATAGTGAATATTGTCCAGAACGGGCTCCGCATCATACTGGAAGCTCAGTCCTTCAACTGTAATATAACGCATCTTATTCCTCGATTTTTTCTGCTAATGTTGTCAAGAAACGTCCAATAACCTGACGCTCTTGATTATCGAACTGATCCAATACAGACCGATAAACCCCCAAGGTCTCTTGGTGGTGTTCCTCATGCTCTCGGGCTATGGGTTGAGCTTCTTGTGTCAAGACAAAGTAGGTCACGCGCCCATCATCCTTGTCTTTCTTAGCCTCCAACATGCCCTCTTTGACCAAGGTTTTTACCGCCTTGGTAACAGCAGCCTGACTGACATTGAGAGTCTTAGCCAACTCAGAATTGGTCTTTCGCCCCTCAGACAAAAGCATGAGAATATGCTCCTGGGTGTTGGTCAACTTAACCTGACTACGGCACTGACCAATAAGGAGCTCATGCTGATTCTCAGCCTTAAGCAAAATTTGGTTAATCAATTGATTGACTTGTTCTTCTAGTTCTAGCATTTCTTTCTCCATTTACTTAACCAGTTAATTATATCGAAAACACAGAGGTTTTGCAAGGGAAGACCTAGAAAAAGATTAGCAGTTCGCTGTCATCAATATCAGGGAAGAATAAGAGTAAAATAAAAACCTAACCAAGTTGGTCAAGTTTTCATTATGTATATACATTTATCGCAAAGTCGCAAATATTTCTTCGACCTGAGCAACAGACTCGGCACGTGAGACTTCGCCACGAACCTTAGCTGCTCCTGCTGTTCCACGAAGATAGTGTGGTGCCAGACCACGGAATTCACGAACAGCAATCTTTTCACCTTTAAGGTCCACCAAACGTTTGAGGTGGTCTTCAGCGATGTCCAGCTTCTTATCAAATGGAAGCTCTGGCAATTCCTCTCCCGTTTCGAAGAAGTGATTGATTTGCGTGAAGATGTATGGGTTGTTCATAGCTGCACGCCCCACCATAACCGCATCTACACCAAGTTCTTCAATCATGAGTTTAGCGTCTTGAACGCTACGAACATCACCGTTTCCGATAAATGGAATCTTAGTAATAGCTTTAGCAACACGAGCCAGCGTCTCATGGTCACAGTGACCAGTATACATTTGTTCACGGGTACGACCGTGCATAGCAAGAGCAGAAACACCTGCAGACTCAGCTGCAAGAGCGTTTTCCACAGCCAAATCACTGTCTGACCAACCCGTACGCATCTTAACAGTCAAAGGAATATCAAGTACTGACGTTACTTCCTTGACAATGTGGTAAATCTTATCTGGATCCTTGAGCCACTTGGCACCAGCTTCATTTTTGACTACCTTATTGACCGGACAACCCATGTTGATATCAACGATATCAGCCTTCGTATTGGTCTGGATAAAGTCGGCTGCTCGCTTCAAGCCTTCAGCATCACCACCGAAAAGCTGGATAGACATTGGATGTTCATTCTCATCGATGTGAAGCATGTGAAGAGTTTTCTCATTATTGTAGAGGAGACCTTTTTCAGAAATCATCTCCATCACCACAAGACCAGCACCAAACTCTTTTGCAATGGTACGAAAGGCAGAGTTGGTCACGCCTGCCATAGGAGCTAGGACTGTTCGGTGAGGGATCTCTACATTTCCAATCATGAAGGACGAATTAAGTTTAGTCATTGATGAGTTCCTCCAAGTCAGCTTCTGAAAATTCATACTTGTTTTGGCAGAATTGGCAGATGATTTCAGCACCGTGATCTTCATCTTTAATAGCTTGAAGTTCATCCTTACCAAGCGTCAAGAGGGCATTTTCAAAGCGTTCACGTGAGCAATCACAGTCAAAACTCAGCTCCTCTTCAGACAAACGTTTGAAAGGCTCATCCCCATAAATAGCATTCAAGAGAGCTTCGATATGGTCATCAGACTCCAAAAGCGTTGAAATGGCTGGCATCTCTTGGATGCGTTTTTCGTAACGAGCGACTTCTTCCTCGCTAGCCCCTGGCAAGACCTGAAGCATGAAACCACCAGCAACCTTAACCTTATCCTCTTCGTCAAGAAGTACATTAAGACCAACAGCAGATGGTGTTTGCTCAGATTCTGTCAAATAGTAGGCAAAGTCTTCACCGATTTCACCAGAAATAAGTGGTGTTGAGGACGTGTAAGGATTACCAGTTCCATAATCGATGATTGAGACAAACTGCCCTTGACCCATGAAAGGACCCACCAAAACTTCACCAGTCGCTGTTTTCTTGATGTCCACACCTGGATTTTGGATGTAGCCCTTAACATGTCCTTTGGTATCAGCTACAGAGATGATATGACCAAAAGAGCTGTTTCCGATAACCTTAACTGTAATTTTGCTTTCACCCTTTTGGTTAGCAGCCAAGATTTGATTGGCAATAAGAGTACGCCCCAAAGCAACTGTTGATGATGATAATGTATTGTGTTTTTCTTGTGCGGTTCTAACTGTTTCAGTGCTATCAAGAACATAAGCACGGAAAGAACCTGATTCTGAAATTGTTTTAATTAATTTATCCATAGTGTCTCTATTATAACACAAAAAAGAGGGTGGAAAAGTCGTAAACGCTTGGCGTTTCCTCTCCCACTCTCTCTAGCAAATTACCATGAAAACTCGGACAGTTTAGCTTTCCAGTCCATTATTTGGCGATTATCAAGCTGATGTTTTTCTTTTATTAATGGCGGCAAATTCTCCAAATACTCAATATAGATGCTGACAAGGAGATTATAGTCATTAGTCGTCAAACGTTTGAGTTGACTATGAATGAAGGCTGTCGCCTGATCATACTTTTCGTGAATTAACAAATCATCAATGTAGTCATTTCCATCAACAGTATGCCCTTGCTCATCTTCCACCTGACCTAAATCAATATCCAGAGTCTCAAATTTAAACGCCTTGCTGACGACATTAGCTGTCCCTCGAATCTGATTGAGTAGCCAGTCACTGTTATATACTCCCATATTAGTCACCTCCATTACTTGCTGTTCAAATCTATTATATCTTTTTAAATATCAGTTGTAAACGCTTTCCAAATATTGCAATTGCGCTTCACTAACATTAAGCTAGAGCTCATTACCTCATTTTTCAAGCAAAACAAAAAGGACCATCCGGTCCCTTTAGATTATCAGAGTTCTTACCCAACTGATCCTTCCATTTCATAACTAATCAAGCGGTTAAGTTCAACAGCATATTCCATTGGAAGTTCTTTGGTAAATGGTTCCACAAATCCCATAACAATCATTTCAGTTGCTTCTTGTTCTGAAAGTCCGCGGCTCATGAGGTAGTAGAGCTGTTCTTCAGAAATCTTAGAAACTTTAGCTTCGTGTTCAAGCGCAACTTGTGAATTGTGGATTTCGTTGAATGGGATAGTGTCTGATTTAGATAAGTCATCCATCAAGATGGTGTCACATTCGATGTGAGATACCGATTTCTTAGAATCCTTGTTGAAAGTAACTTGTCCACGGTAGTCAACCTTACCACCATTACGAGCAATTGATTTAGAGACAATAGATGATGATGTATGCGGTGCATTGTGAATCATCTTAGCTCCTGTATCTTGGTGTTGACCCGCATTGGCGAAGGCGATTGAAAGCATAGTACCACGCGCACCCTCTCCATCAAGGTAAACAGATGGGTACTTCATAGTAACTTCGGCACCAAGGTTACCATCAATCCACTCAACAGTTGCGTTTTTCTTAGCAGTAGCACGTTTAGTTACCAAGTTGTAGACGCTATCTGACCAGTTTTGGATAGTTGAGTAGCGCATGTAGGCACCATCAAGCGCAAAGATTTCAACAATGGCTGCATGAAGGCTAGCCGTTGTGTATGTTGGTGCTGTACATCCTTCAACATAGTGAACGCTGGCACCTTCATCTACGATGATAAGGGTACGTTCAAACTGAGCAGTCGCTTCGTTATTGATACGGAAGTAGGTTTGAAGCGGAATATCCACCTTGACGCCTTTAGGTACATAAATAAAGGTACCACCTGACCAAAAGGCAGAGTTAAGGGCCGCAAATTTATTGTCTGTTGGCGGAACCAGTTTTGAGAAGTACTTCTTAAAGAGCTCTGGATGCTCTTTGAGAGCTGAGTCCGTATCTGTAAAGATAATACCCAACTTGTCATACTCTTCTTTCATGTTGTGGTAAACCACTTCTGATTCATACTGAGCTGAGGCTCCAGCAAGATAGGCACGCTCTGCTTCTGGGATACCAATACGTTCAAAAGTTTCCTTGATTTTCTCAGGAACGTCTTCCCAGTCACGAGCAGGTTTGTCTGATGCTTTTTGGAAATATGTCAAGTCATCAAAGTTAATACCAGAAAGGTCTGGTCCCCACTCTTGCATGGCCATTTTGTTAAAGGTTTCCAATGATTTCAAGCGGAATTCAAGCATCCACTCAGGCTCCCCTTTTTCAGCAGACATGGCACGGACCACATCTTCACTGATTCCTTTTCCTGTTGAAAAGACTGGTGTCACATCGTCATGGAAACCATATTTATATTCTCCCAAATCAATGGGTTTTGGTTCTACTTTTTCATTTGTTTCAGTCATAGTATTTTCCTTTATTAAAGGTTTGATTCATTTTCTTTTTTGCTTGGGCAAGGAGACTAACTGCTCCCTGACTTCCTAAAGCTCGCTTCTCTCTATGGCTTTTTTAAGGGCATTCCAAGAGAGTGTTGCACATTTGATACGTTGTGGAAATTTAGAAACCCCCGCCAAGAGCTTGGCTTCGCCCAGCTTATCTTCATCTTTATGATCTCCTTGAATCATAAGAGAGAAAATCTCCGCTAGTTCTAAGGCCTCTGCCTTGGTTTTACCTATAACAGCATCCGTCATCATACTTGATGAAGCTGTAGAAATGGTACAACCATCACCAGCAAAGGCAATGTCTTCAATCACGTCACCATCAAATTTAACTGACAGATTGATAACATCTCCACAAGTCGGATTATTCAGTTGAAGTTGCTCCACATCAGGTAGGACACCATGATGGTGAGGGCTCTTAGAGTGATCGGCCACAACAGCCATATATAAACTATCTAGTCTAGAGAGTGCCATTGAAAAACTCCTTCGTCGCAAGAATTGCCTCTACAAGCTTGTCGCAATCCTCTTTAGTATTATAAATATAGAAGCTTGCTCGGGCAGCTGATGAGATTCCTAAATGATTAATTAAAGGCTGAGCACAGTGGTGACCCGCACGCACTGCCACTCCTTCATAATCAAGAGCTGTCGCCACATCATGAGGGTGAAGCCCATCAATATTAAAGGCAATAACACCTGCATGCTGACTAGGATCTTCTGGCCCGTAGACTGTCAGACCATCAATCGCCTGAAGCTTAGGCAAAACATAGTCTACCAATTCTTGCTCGTAAGCATGAATATTTTCCATACCTAAAGCAGAGAGGTAGTCCACAGCAGCACCAAGAGCAATAGCCCCCGCAATGTTAGGTGTACCAGCCTCAAATTTCCAAGGCAATTCCTTCCAAGTGGCTTCCTGTTCGTAAACAAAATCAATCATCTCACCACCGAATTCAATAGGATTCATCTGGTTAAGAATCTCTTCCTTGCCATAAAGAACCCCAATCCCTGTTGGACCTAACATCTTATGTCCAGAAAGGGTAAAGAAATCACAATCCAAATCCTGAACATCAATGGCCATGTGGGGCGCCGATTGGGCACCATCCACCACCATATAGGCACCAACTTGGTGGGCGAGCTTGGCAATTTCTTTGACAGGATTGATGCAGCCTAAAACGTTAGAGACCTGAGCTAGACTGACAAATTTTGTCTTTTCAGTAATCTTGTTGGCCAAATCTTCCATATCCAATTGGCCATCTTTCAAGTAGGCATAAACAAGTTTAGCCCCCGTCTTCTTACAAGCTTCCTGCCAAGGAATGATATTCGAGTGGTGTTCCATAATTGAAATAACCACCTCATCTCCTGGCTCAAGAACCTGCTCTGCAAAACGACCAACCCAGTTAAGACCAGTTGTCGTTCCACGTGTAAAGAGGACCTCTTTGGTTGATTTAGCATTGATAAACTGACGAAGCTTTTCACGACTAGCTTCGTAAGCAGCTGTTGCACGCTCAGCCAAAGTGTGCACACCACGGTGAACATTGGCATTGTCCTCATGATAGTAGGCCATGAGAGTATCCAAAACTACTTGAGGCTTCTGAGTCGTTGCTGCATTATCCAAGTATACCAAAGGTTCATCATTAACTACCTGATCTAAAATGGCAAAATCTTGTCGAATCTTATAGGCATCTAAAGCTGACATCTTATCTCCCTATCTAGATATATCATAGGTTAGACTATCTGTGTCGATAGTTCCTAACGTTTGTTTAGTTTTGTATCAGTTACAGAAATCATTTCATCGCGCACTTCTTTAACTGGGATTTCAGTAATAACTGCTCCTAAGAAACCGCGAATAACCAAACGTTCTGCAGTGTCTTGATCAAGTCCACGACTCATAAGGTAATACATATCCTCTGGATCTACCTGACCGATTGAAGCAGCATGTCCTGCTGTAACTTCGTTTTCGTCAATCAAGAGGATTGGGTTGGCGTCTGAACGTGCCTTGTCAGAAAGCATAAGCACACGGCTTTCTTGTTGTGCATCAGCACCCTTAGCACCTTTGACAATGTGACCAATACCATTGAAAGTCAAAGTACCACGTTCCAAAATAACACCATGTTGGAGGATATGTCCCACAGAGTTGTTACCATAGTTCGTCACACGAGTATCAATCCCTTGAACCTGACGACCTGATGAAAGACCAATAACTTTAAGGTTGGCATGACTTCCATTGCCAATCAAGTCACTATCAAAGTCAGCAATAACATTGCCCTCGTTCATGATCCCGAGAGCCCAGTCAATGCTGGCATCACGACCGATACGACCTCGACGACTAATATAAGTTGTGACGTTTTCACCCAAACGGTCAATAGCCGCAAACTTGACTTGTGCACCGTCTTGAGCAATGACTTCAACTGAAATATTGGCACTAGCTTTTTCAGTCGCTTCACCTAGCGTTTCAAAGCGCTCAAGGTAAGTCAATTTACTGTTTTTACCAGCCACGATCAAAACGTGTTTGTTAAATGGAACATTTGAAGTTCCATCTTGGTAAAAATAGCTTTCAACTGGCAAGTCAACTTCAACATTATCTGGTACATAAAGGACTGCTGCACTATTGAAATAGGCATAGTTATAAGCTGCCAATTTGTCCTCGTCATAGGCTACAGCCTTACCAAAGAAGGCTTCAACGACTTCTGGGATTTCCTCAAGAGCAGTCGTAAGGTCTGTGAAGACCACACCTTGACTAATCAAGTCAGCTGGCAATTGTTCAAGTACAGTATTTGTTCCTACTTGGACCAATTTAGGGTTGTTTCCAAGCGCTGTAAAATCAGGCACATTTGCTGATGGTTCATTTTCAGTAATCGTTCCATCACCGAGATTCCAACGGTGGAATTTAACACGCTCAATTTTTGGAAGAGCCAAACTTTCAATCTTATCAAAGGCTGCTTGACGAAGGTCTTGCAACCAAAGTGGCTCTGCCTTTGCTTGTGAAAAAGCGATAATAGATTCTTTTGACATAGGTTACTCCTTTTCTAGTTATTTCGAGTAACAGACTTACGCTTCTTCGTGGTACTCGTAACCGAGCTCTTCAGCGATTTTCGCATAACCTTCTTGCTCAAGACGAGCAGCCAATTCAGGACCGCCTGAAAGAACCACTTTACCTTCCATCATTACGTGTACGACATCTGGAGTGATGTAGTTCAAGAGACGTTGGTAGTGAGTGATAATCATAGCACCGAAGCCTTCGCCACGCATAGCGTTAACCCCTTTTGAAACCACTTTAAGGGCATCAATATCAAGACCTGAGTCAATCTCATCGAGAAGAGCAAACTTAGGTTCCAACATGAGCAATTGAAGGATTTCGTTACGTTTTTTCTCACCACCTGAGAAACCTTCATTAAGGTAACGCTCAGCCATTTCTTCACGCATACCAAGCAATTCCATCTTTTCATCCAACTTAGTGATGAAATCAAGAACAGAAATCTTTTCGTCATCTTCTTTTCCAGCGTTCATAGCCGCACGGATGAACTCAGCATTTGTGATTCCTGGGATTTCAGCTGGGTATTGCATAGCAAGGAAAAGACCTAGGCGTGCACGTTCGTCAACTTCCAAATCAAGGATGCTTTCGCCATCAAAAAGGATGTCCCCTTCTGTGATTTCATAGTTTGGGTTACCCATGATAGCAGCTGAAAGGGTAGATTTACCAGTTCCGTTAGGCCCCATGATAGCAGCAATTTCACCAGTTTTAAGAGTCAAATTAAGACCCTTCAAGATTTCTTTATCTTCAACAGAAACATGAAGATTTTTGATTTCAAGTACAGACATTGTATACTCCTTTTTTCATATATACAGCGAGCACTTGCTCGCTAATTTGCATTATTTTTTTGAAAATAGTCTTACTATTTTCTGGAAAATAAAAAGAGAACTTCCATTTTCCTTAATTAGAATCATTATAACAAAAAAGCCATTACTTGGCTTTTCAAATGTTTAATTTTTTCGCCCTTGCTTCCATTTTAACATGGTTGCTTGACGATAATCGCTATTCCCGATAAATTTTAGGAAATTGAAGAGAGGTGTTCGACCAACGCCCCAAATCTCAAGCCCTTCAATCAGAATTTCCATTCCCAAAATCAAACTCAAGAGTAAGAGAATACCACCGAGACGACTGGAAACGTTTAACAAGAGGGCAATCAATGAAAAGAGGATAGCGATGGCATAAACCACCAGAACCGCTCCTCGATGAGTGAAGCCCATAGCTAGAAGGCGATGATGCAAGTGCATCTTGTCAGCCTCCATGGCTGGGCGCCCTGACAACTTACGGCGGACAATGGCTACCACTGTGTCAACAATAGGCACTCCAAGGATAATAACAGGTGACAAAATAGCCACTGCAGTTGCATTTTTCAATCCTTGCAATGACAAGACACCAATCATAAAGCCAATAAAAAGCGCCCCCGTATCACCTAAATAGATAATTGCTGGATGATAATTGTAAGGGAAGAAGCCCATAATGGCAGCCACCAAGACAAAGATGGTCATGGTCAAGAAAATATCAGTATCATAGAGGAAGAAATAAGAAATCACCCCCATAGTCATAAGGGAAATGATAGAAACTCCTCCAACCAAGCCATCCAAACCATCAATCAGATTAATGGCATTGGTGATGGCCGCAATCCATAATACCGTTAAAATCAAGGTCAAGACTGGTCCAAAATGAATCATAGGACCACCAAATGGAATCTTAAAGCTATCAAATCGGAAGTCTGTAAAAGCCCAAACGATGACAGCTCCAATAACAATACCAAGCATCTTAGGTAGGGGCTTTAATTCCAAGATATCATCAACGAAGCCCGTCAGAGCTACGACAGATCCTCCCACAACAACCGGTAAGATATACCTGATGTAGGAAACATGCCAGATATCCTTATGGATAATCATAGGCATAAAGATCAAGGTCGCCAGTACAAAGGCCAACAAAATAGCTAGACCGCCAGCACTAGGCATGGGCTTTTTATTGATACGTCTTGCATTGGGATTGTCAACCGCTCCGACACGTAAGGCCAAAGAGCGTACCAAAGGGGTCGTCACGATAGCTATCAAAAAGGTCCCAATCAAAACGAATATATAGTTAATGGTCCAAGGCATGTCTTAGCTCCATTTCGTTGCTTGTAGTACCGGTAAGGCGTCCTCTTCCATCAAGATTGTTGCATGCTCTTGTAGGTAGGCACGTGTTCGGTCTGCCACATTCGCATATTCAAGAAAACGCGCATACATATTGTTCGCGTAATAATCAGGCTCATCAGCCAAGTAAAGAAGGATCGTCATGTAGTAGACATCCCCAAGTTTATAAAGCTCAGAACCTTCAACAGGTATATCCTTCAAACCTTGCGTAAAAGTCACCACTTGATCAAAGTCAGAGAAGGCCAAGACATAGTGGGTATAGTCTTCACGAATATTTTCTTCAGCCACTTCCTTGGTAGGCTCTGTCATAGCCTTATCAACCTCTTCCAAGGTCTTTTCAAGCTCTTCGAGCTTATGGTGTGCTTCGATGTCACCCTTGTCCATAAAGTTACCCTCAAGGGCCTTGAGGAACTCTTCTGGAGAAAGCCCTGAATAGTCATCCATATCTGACAAATCGTTGAAATCAAGGTCTTCCTTAAGATCTGATTTAGTCACAAAGACATCCACACGATCCTTGCGTGGCGTGACACGGAAGCTCAGCATCCCACTATTTTTAAAGTTATCAGGCAAGTCCAACTCATCCATGACAGTATAGAAAAATTCCTCTGTTTTTTCCTGGGGAATCAAGAAATCTTTCAATTCCATACCATGTTCTTCAAGATCTTCCATGGTAATCATGATTTTTAGAGTTGTCTCGCTTATTTGTTTCATTTCCATATGTAAAAAACCTCGCACGAGTAGTTATTTCATTATACTAGAAAAGCCAAGAGATAGCAATTTCTGAGTAAGTTTGAGTCTTATTTTGGAAAGGATTTCTAAAAACTTCTTAATACTAACAAAACCTTGTATTTCCCCATTTATACCTGTCATCTATCCTAGATTGGAGTATAATAAAAGTGAAGATATACATGGAGGTGATGACCATGACTGCCTATAAAAAAGGGTGGCTACGAGCTAGCATTGCTGGAGGAATAACGAGTTTATTGACGCTCTTTCTCTACTTATCGGGGCAACCTTATCAAGTAAACAAATCTACCTTTCTTACAGGACTGATCGTTGTCATCATACTAGCAACTGCACCCATTTACGACGATAACCGTTTATCGCTCAAACAGCAATCTCTTCTCCACTTCTCTCTCATGTGTGTTACCATCCTTCCAATTCTCTGTTTATCTGGATGGTATCCCTTGCATAATATCGTGGACTTCTTGAAAATCCTAGCTAGCTTCTTGACTTGCGGACTGGTCCTATGGTTGCTAGCTTACCTTATCTTTGGAAAACTTCTCCACAAATAATCTCTAAACCAGCTAAAAAGGACTTCAATCGAAGTCCTTTTCAGTTTACTTAGAAGTAATTATCCGAAAATAAGTTTGACTGCTCCATAGAGAAGCACAATAATACCAAGTACGATACGGTATTTTCCGAAAACTGTGAAATCATGTTTCTTAATATAGTTCATTAAGAAGCGAATCACGAACAAGCTGACAACAAAGGCTGTCACACTAGCTACCAAGAGAATAGCCACTTGTCCACCTGTCAAGGTATTCCCATCAATAAAGTACTTAACTGCCTTAAGACCACTGTAACCAAACATGGTTGGAATACCAAGGAAGAAGGTAAAGTCAGCAGCTACGCTACGACTCGTACCAACGATGATACCCCCAAGAATAGTAGCACCTGAACGGCTTGTCCCTGGAATGATACTCAAGACTTGGAAAAGACCAATATAGAAAGCTGTCTTGTAAGACATACGTGCCAAATCCGTTACCTTAGGTTCTACACGTCGATTGCGGTCCTCAATCCAAATAAAGGCAATCCCGTAGACCACCAACATGATAGCTACTACAAAGAAATTACTGAGATGGGCCTCCATCCAGTCATCTAAAAGTAGACCAAAGAAGGCTGAAGGAATACAGGCAATGACCACCTTGAGCCAAAGTTGCCAAGTCAATTGCACTTCACGTGCTGTCTTACCAGGTTGGAAGGGATTCAAACGTTTAAAGTAAATGACCATAACCGCAAGAATAGCACCAAGTTGGATAACGATATTAAACATATCGATGAAATCTTTACTTTGTCTCAAGTTCAAGAATTCATTCACCAAAATCAAGTGACCTGTAGATGAAATCGGTAGCCACTCAGTGATACCTTCGACAATCCCAAGAAAGACTGCTTTTAGTAATTCAATAATAAATTGTGCCGTTTGCATAATTATCTCCGTTTTAAAATGCTAGCCTCATCACACCAAAAATGATCAAGGCTCCAAATCGTCCTTCCCATTATATCAAATTACAACTTGTATTTGAAGACAATCTTGGTATAGAGATTGTTTTTCTAATCCCAACTTATTGTCATTAATCTTAATTTCCTGTAAAATAGTAAGGTATGACATTTTTATAGGAGACATTGTTTCAATGAAAAAAATTATTGTAGCCTGCTTTGCAGCGCTCCTCCTCGTTTTTGGGGGAGTATCAAGCGCTCAAGCAGACGAGTATCTCCGTGTCGGTATGGAGGCTGCCTATGCACCTTTCAACTGGACGCAGGACGATAACTCAAACGGAGCCGTTCCAATCGAAGGTACTAAACAGTATGCCAACGGTTATGACGTGCAAATCGCTAAAAAAATCGCTGAAGCCCAAGGGAAGAAACCCTTGGTGGTCAAAACCGCTTGGACAGGTTTGATTCCTGCCCTCACTTCCGGCAAAATCGATATGATCATCGCAGGTATGAGCCCAACAGCTGAACGTCGTCAAGAAATCGACTTTTCAGATAGCTACTACCGAAGCGAACCTGTCATGGTTGTCAGCTCAGACGGTGATTATGCCAACGCTAAGAGCCTCAAAGACTTCAAGGATGCTAAAATCACAGCTCAACAAGGGGTTTATCTTTATAATTTGATTGACCAAATCCCAGGTGTCAGCAAACAAACCGCTATGGGTGACTTCGGTGCTATGCGCCAAGCCCTTGCATCTGGTATCATCGATGGCTATGTTTCAGAGCGTCCTGAAGCAAAAACTGCCGAAGAAGCTAGCTCAAAATATAAGATGATTACACTTAAAGATGGTGGTTTCCAGGTTTCAGATGATGACGTATCCTTGGCCGTCGGTCTTCGCAAAGGAGACAGCCAACAAATGGAGCAAGTCAATAAGGTCCTTGCTGGAATCAGCCAAGAGGAACGTGTCAAACTGATGGATCACATCATTAACATCCAACCTGCAGATAAGACTGATGAGGCTAAAAAAGGAAACTTCTTTAGTCAGATGAGCACTATCATCGCTAAGAACTGGCCACAATTCTTACGTGGTACAGGAATTACCCTTCTTATCTCAATTATCGGTACAGTTGTGGGTACTTTCATCGGTCTTATGATTGGTGTTTACCGTACAGCTCCTAAGGCTGCTAATAAATTTGTAGCCTTGCTCCAAAAACTCTTCGGTTGGGTGCTTAATGTCTATATCGAAGTTTTCCGTGGTACGCCAATGATTGTACAATCTATGGTTATCTACTACGGTACTGCCCAGGCCTTTGGTATCAATATTGACCGTACCCTAGCAGCTGTCTTCATCGTTTCTATCAACACCGGAGCCTACATGAGTGAAATCGTTCGTGGTGGTATCTTCGCTGTAGATAAAGGACAATTTGAAGCTGCAACTGCTCTTGGATTTACCCATGGTCAAACCATGCGTAAGATTGTTCTTCCACAGGTTATCCGTAACATCTTGCCAGCTACTGGTAATGAGTTCGTTATCAATATCAAGGATACCTCTGTTTTGAACGTTATCTCTGTTGTGGAACTTTACTTCGCAGGTAACACTGTCGCAAGCCAAACTTATCAATACTTCCAAACATTCTTTGTTATCGCAGCAATCTACTTTGTCCTTACCTTCACAGTGACACGCATCTTGCGTTATGTAGAACGCCGTTTGGATCAAGATACTTACACACAAGGAGGGGTTCACTAATGACTGAGACGATTTTAGAAATTAAAAACCTCAAAAAATCATACGGAAAAAATGAAGTCCTCAAAGATATCTCCCTCAGTGTCAAAAAGGGTGAGGTTATCTCAATTATTGGTTCTTCAGGTTCAGGGAAATCAACCTTCCTTCGCTCTATTAACCTACTAGAATCACCTTCAGGTGGTGAAATCCTCTATCATGGGGACAACGTCCTTGAAAAAGGTTACGACCTCACTACCTATCGTGAAAGACTCGGTATGGTTTTCCAATCCTTCAACCTCTTTGAAAACCTTAATGTCTTGGAAAATGCTATCGTAGCTCAAACAACTGTTCTCAAACGTGACCGTAAAGAAGCTGAAAGCATCGCCAAAGCTAACTTGGAGAAAGTTGGTATGGGGGAACAATACTGGAAAGCTAAACCCAAACAACTTTCAGGGGGACAAAAACAACGTGTGGCCATTGCCCGTGCCCTCTCTGTTGATCCAGAAGCCATCCTCTTTGACGAGCCAACTTCAGCCCTTGACCCAGAAATGGTAGGGGAAGTACTCAAGACTATGCAGGAGCTATCTGAAACTGGTTTGACCATGATTATCGTTACCCATGAAATGGAGTTCGCACGTGATGTTTCAGACCGTGTCATCTTCATGGATAAAGGGGTAATCGCTGAACAAGGTAGCCCAGAACAAATCTTTGAAAATCCTAAAGAAGAACGTACTAAGGAATTCCTCAAACGTTTCTTGGGTTAAAAACGAAAAAGTTAAGGTTTCGACCTTAACTTTTTTAGATTCTCAGACATACAAAAAAACGGCAGTTGCCGTTTTTTTGTCTATAATGATTAGTTACGACGTGTACGTCTGTCAACGAAACCAAGGAAGGCCAATAGTGTCATGAAGAGACCTACAAGACTGAATCCTGCTGCAGTTGACTCACCTGTTTCTGGCAAGCTGTCTGCTGCTTGTACAGGAGCTTGTTTCTCAGCTTTTGTTTGACCATAATTTACAGGAACTTGAGCTACAGTTTGAGCTGCTTGTTCTTGTGTTGTGAAAGCAATAACTTTACCATCTACATCGTAAACAGGTACTGGTGTAAGACCTTTGGATGTAATGTTAGCGAACTCTTTAGCCAATTGTGTTTGACGCTCTTTGTCTGCCTTAGCTTTCATGTAGTTATCGAAGGCTGTTTGAACAGTCGTGTATTCGCTCGTTAATTTATCACGCTTAGCTGACAATTCAACAAGTTTCGCACGTTCAGTTGAAAGAGCTGCTTTCGCCGCAGTAAATTTGGCAAAGGCTGTTGCACGTTCTGCTTTAGCCTTAGCTAGGTTACCTGAAGCATTTGTAAGGGCTGCTAGACGGTTCTTAGCAGCAGTCAAGGCTTGGTTAGCTTGTGTCAATGCTACTTGTTTCTTAGCAGTATCTTGCTTAGCAGCGTTGTAGGCATTTGTCAAACGTTGCAAGGTTGCAGAACTTGTCGCAAGTTTATCTTTAGCTGTTTTAAGCTCTGCTTGTTTTTCATCAAGAGTTGCTTGAGCTTTGCTAAGGGCTGCTGCTTTTTCTTGTGCGTTAGCATTAAGGTTTTCAACTGCAGCGTTAGCTTTTTCCAATTCTGATTTAGCAGTTGCAAGGGCTGCTTGTTTTTCAGAAAGGTTATTCTGAGCAGCTGCCAACTTGCTTGCAGTCGCTTTAAGAGCTGCAAGTTCTGACTGAGTATTCTTAAGCTTAAGAGTTGCTGACTCAGAAGCCGCTTTCTTGCTAGCCAAGTCACTTTGAGCTTGATCGTTAGCTTGCTTAGCAGCTTCATAAGCTGCTTTTGCAGCAGCAAGATTTGCATTTGAAGATGATTGAGATTGGTTACCTTCATATGGGTTAGCAATCTTAGTTGTGTCAAAGCTACTATCAGAAGCGATAGAATTTTTATTGACATTGTTTACGTGAACGTTAAAGGCACCGGCAACAACACTGATGTCTGTTCCAATGTAAGACTCACCACCATCTGCTGTAAGTCCAGAGATAGAACGAGCATGGTTCCACTCATTACCGTTAAACATGAAGTCAAGCATAGCTTCATAGACATATTTCTTAATGTCGTTAAGGGTAAATGGTCCTGTCAAACCTTGCCATGTATTAAGGTTTTCACCAATACTTACACTATTAAATGACTTACCAGCACGGTCAAGGGCGGCACTATCATGTCGTTGATGGGTAATAGCTTCCCAACCCCAGTTATCTGCTACATAACCATCTGAAACACGGTCAGCCGCAAGAACACTACCTTTTGAAACAGATGTTTGAGTTGTACCAAAGGCTGTACGAATTTGGTTAATCAAACTTGAAGCATACAATGACAAATCTGTAATTTGAGCTTCACTAAGATTATTCAAATCACTAATTTTAACATTTTTATCCGCTTCATTATCTTGATAACTATTGTTACCACGATCACGTTTATTAACGTTCTTCAAGACTTGTTCAGCTTGAGCTTTTTCTGCTGCGGTCGCTGTTTTAGACTCATGAATCTTAAGAGCATTGACATACTCTTGTGACACTGAGAATTTTTGACGAACATTAGCTGTTGAAGTTGTTGAAGATTCTGCTTTTTTCTTAGCTGCTTCAGCGGCTGCAAGTGCGGCTGCCTTTTCATTAGCTACTGTTTGAGCAGTCTCATAAGCTGCTTTAGCTTGGTTTGCTGCATTTTGGTCTGCAGTCAATTGCCCTTCTTTAGCTGAAATAGCAGTAGCTTTTTCTTTATCAGCTGCCTGAGCGGCTGCCAATTCTTCTTGAGCTTTTTTCTCAGCTGCTGTTGCAGCATCAAAAGCTGATTGCGCTTTAGCTTGGTTAGAAGCTGCCTCAGAAGCACTAGAACCATTAAGAGCTACTTTAGCGGCATCTACTGATTTTTGAGCATTAGCCACTTCAGTAGCTTTAGCATTGACATTAGCTTGATCTGTATTAACGACAGCTTGCTGTTTGTCTGCTGCATCTTTAGCAGTTTTTTCTGCTGATTGAGCTGTTTCGACTGCTGACTTAGCTTCCTTAGCTGCATTTTCAGCAGTAGTTACTTGACCTTGAGCGGCAGCAATAGTTTCTGGACTTGCTTCATCGGCTGCTGTTTGTGCCTTTTGCAAGTTAGAATCTGCTGTCGCTAGGTTTGCTTGAGCCTGGTTTGCAGCTACTTCATGATTAGCAACAACTGACTCTTGTTGCGATACTGCTTGATTTGCAGCGCTGGCTTGTTCTCTAGCCGCTTCGACTTGGGCTTGAGTTGGGACAGCTTGTGTAGCTGTCGATGATACTGATGCTGTTGTTGAGGCTTGATCGTTTGTCGTTACCTCATCAGCTTTAGCAACTGTAGCAGAAACTGCAAGTGCTGCAATTCCAGCTGTCGCCAAAACCTTTTTATTCATAAGACGAACTCCTTTTTATGTTAAAAATTCACTACTATATAATAACATTTTAATAATCTCGAAACAAGGTGCTGACTCCTAATTTTTAAAATTTAATTATTTTATAAGCTTTCATAGCCTGTTTACAAAAATCATTAAATTGTTAGTCAAAAGTAGAGTTGCTGTTTCAAAGTCCTTTTTTAGTCTTTGATTCTGCCTTATCCTTTTATTCTATCAAAACTTCGTTACAGTTTCTTAACTTTCTTTAAACGTTTTTTTGATATAATGTGTACTCATCATATGCAAATGGAGGAGCAAAGTGGCAAAAACATTAAAAACATTGAGTAACATCTTACTAGGAATCCTCTCACTGGCCTTGTCTTATTGGTTTTATAGGGGGCATCTCGAACAGTACGTTCATTACATCGCCCATTATGGCTCCTACTTTCAAGTCTTACTCAACCTAGTCATTATTGTCCTACTGAGTTACTTTGTCTACGCTTTTTTGAAACTACTTCTTACTAGAAAGCTGAAAAAACAGACACTACTCCTACTCTACTTCATTTACTTTCTTGCTCTCTTCTACCTACTTTTCTTGAAAAACATTGGTACCCAAGGTCTCTCACTTAACCCCCTTTCCTTCGCTCGGGAATTATACTGGGGTAGCCACTTCGTTCCCATCATGAACCTGTTAATGTTCATCCCTCTGGGACTCCTCTTTTCTTCACGATTGAGTAATCTCCTACTCTGTCTCCTTACCCTTTTCTCCGTCGAATCCATTCAGTACTTCGGACATTTAGGAGTCTTTGATTTGGGAGATATCACCTTAAATATGTTAGGTATCCTTATCGGAACTGCTATTCATCAACTCCCTCAATTTCAAACAATTATCAAAAAGATTTTAAGTTAAAAAACTTCCAGAATTAATTTTGGAGTTTTTTTGCTCTATAGATTAATCATCGTCAGAAAGTTTTATATGAATACAGAAAAACAGCCCTCTATATCTAGAGAGCTGTTTTGAACTCGGGCTAAAATCCTAGTGAATAAAAAAACTGCCCCATCATAGAGCAGTTCCATTTTCGTGTATTCAATTGAACAAGGCCTAAGCACTTGTATCTTGAATTAACGACGAAGTCCGAGTGAGCTGATCAACTCACGGTAACGGTTAACGTCTGTGCGGCGAAGGTATGCCAACAAGTTACGACGGTGACCGATTTTTTTCATCAAACCACGGTAAGTAGCGTGGTCTTTTTTGTGTTGTTTAATGTGTTCGTTAAGGTGGTTGATTTCCCAAGTAAGGACAGCAACTTGAACCTCTACTGAACCAGTGTCACCTTCGTGACGTGCGTATTGAGCAATGATTTCATTTTTTTTCTCTTTTGAGATTGCCATGTTTTTTCTCCTTTTTTTGCTCCATCCGAGTCTTAGGATTGGCTCTCCTAAAACCAAGAAAGAGTTGGTTTGTCTTTACGACCTCTCTATTTTAGCTCATCTACTAATCTTTGTCAATCGCAAGATTTCACTGATTAAGTTTTTGAAGCTTAGACTTTTTTGGTCATTTTTGCATTCAGAAAGAATCCAAGGAAAAGTAGGAAACTTACGATTGCATAGGCTAGAAAAATCCAACTAAAACTTGGAGATATGAGTGCCAATAATTTCAAAACATAAGGGGAAATGGCTGACCCTAGGTTACACCCTAAGAGGACATAGGCTGTCGCCTTGTTCAACAGATTTCTATCAATAGACTCAGAAAGTCGGTTAAAGATAATTGTCAAAACAGTGCTATAGAAGAAACCAACACCAACTGAAGATAAAATCAAAATCGGTAAGTTACTAGCCACTGACATCCCAAAGAGACAAACCGCTAACAAGAACATCACTATAGGCAAAAGACGATTTTTAAAATGTCCTATAAGCGAGGCGAAACTCAGTCCAGCTACAATTCCAATTCCCTGCTCTAAACTCAGTACTAAGGCTGATTGACCACTCTCAATAGTCTTACCAGCAACTTGAAACAGAGGCACGCGCAAACTAATCGAAGAATTGATACAGATGACAAAACCTGCTAAAAGAGCCATGCCAATAATCATACCAAGGTCTTTTTTGTTCAGAACCTGTTTTCTTTTTGTAATCTGCTTCTTCTCCACCTGCTCCATCGTTGGCACAAAAAGGAGATACATAATCAAAATCACAAAACCAAAACCATAGATAAGGAAGGCAAAGGTCCAATGAATTTTTAGTAACTGTCCAACCAAAAGAGAACAAGAAGCTCCACCAATCAACTCCATGGAGCCACGAATACCTAACATCTGAACCCGCTCTTTACCTTGATAACGTTGACTGATGATGGCAATCGCCTTAGCATTGATAAGACCAATCCCCATTCCAAAAGCAATACGTGACAGTAAGACAAGAGGATAGTCTTGTACAAAAAAAGGAAAAATCCCAGCACTACTAAGTAAGAGTAATCCAGTCACAATTAGCTGTCTATCACTTAGCCATTTGTCAATAAATGAATTAAGTAAGAGCATCGCGACTACGGAAAATGAAGGGACAGATACTAAAAGCTCCACTTGCGCGGCAGAAAAGGTTGCGCTATAGTAGTCCAACATAGGTGGTAACGCTGTTGAAATCGAAAAGGCCGAAATCAAGAGCAAGGATAGCCCAAGCAGGCTCATTTTTTCTAAAATTCGTGTCATAATATAGGGATAAGAACATCCTTTCCTTACTTGTCTAATAGTTATTTTTTCATTATAATCTAAGGAGACTTTAAAAAATAGGACCTAGGTCCTAAAAAAGGAGATGTATGCGTAATCATGCCATAAGACCTCAACTTGACCAGGTCTTTCCACCCCCCTACCTCAACCAATTACAGAAAGTCACCTTTCAAAAGAACGATTATATTTGTACCCAAGGGCAAGCTATCACTGAGCTGACCTACATTTTATCAGGAAAGGTAAAAATTGTTCGTTCTCTCTTCAATGGTAAAGAACATATCCTAGAAACGCTCAATCAGCCTCAGATATTGGGAGATGTAGAACTCATGACCAACCAACCAGCAGGATCATCAGTCATTGCTTTAGAAGAGGTTCAAGCAGTACAGCTCCCATTAAATAATAAAGAAGAACTCCTCAAAGACCCTGTTTTTCTCTACCAAATTGGACGTAACCTAGCTATGGCACTACATAAGCAAGGTATCACTGCCTCAACGAATGCGAGTTACTCAGTCAAAGAGCGTCTGGCCACCCATATTTTGAATAGTGAAGAAGAGAATATCTTTCAATTATCGCCATCCATTTTAGCTTCCCGTTTTGGGACTAGCTATCGTCATGTACAGCGAGTCATCAAACAATTTATCGACCAGGGGATTATCGAAAAAGAGGCTTTTAAGACCTATCGTATTTTAGAGAGACAAACCTTGGAAAAACTGGCTTTTATCGATTAGAAAAAGCCTCACCTTAATCCTTGATGGTTTAATTTTCAACCCTTTTGTGCTATAGTTATAAACAAGTAAATCAAAGAAAATAGAGGTAAACAAATGGACGCTCAAACCAAAATTATCCGCGCCAGCCATATGATTGATATGAATGATATCATTCGCGAAGGAAATCCAACCTTGCGTGCTGTCGCTGAAGATGTAACCTTCCCACTATCAGACGAAGACATTATCCTAGGTGAAAAAATGATGCAGTTTCTTCGTAACTCACAAGATCCTGTTATTGCCGAAAAAATGGGGCTTCGTGGGGGAGTCGGTCTTGCAGCCCCACAATTAGATATTTCAAAACGCATTATCGCCGTTCTCGTTCCAAATCCTGAAGACGCTGAAGGTAATCCACCAAAAGAAGCATATAGCCTTCAAGAAATCATGTACAACCCTAAAGTAGTTGCCCATTCTGTTCAGGATGCTGCTTTGGGCGATGGCGAAGGATGCCTCTCAGTTGACCGCGACGTTCCTGGTTACGTGGTTCGTCATGCTCGTGTAACTGTTGAATACTTCAACAAAGAGGGCGAAAAGCAACGTGTTAAACTCCGTGGTTACAACTCAATCGTTGTTCAACATGAAATCGACCATACTAACGGTATCATGTTCTACGACCGCATCAATAAAGACAATCCATTCGCCATCAAAGATGGACTCTTAATTATCGAATAAAGAAAACCTCAGTAGAAATACTGGGGTTTTAGTTTGAAGATAAGGCCTTAGTGCCACTTTATAGCTAAGTCAAAGTAGAAAAGAACCGACTTTCGTCGATTCTTTTTTCATTGTCTGAACCTGTCCTCAGACAAGCATATTGTATAGTGTTTCGTTACCGTGAAGGTTGATATAACTTGGGTCAAAGGCCGAAAGACGCTCGAGAAGTCCATCATAGTCGTTCTTATCACTAAGAGCTATACCAATGAGAACCGGACCTTTTCCTTTATTAGCACGTTTGATGTACTCAAAACGAGTGATATCATCATTTGGTCCCAAGATATCATTTACAAATTCACGAAGGGCACCAGGACGTTGTGGGAAGTTAACCACAAAGTAATGCTTGATACCATCGTAGATAAGCGCACGTTCTTCCATCTCTGGCATACGGTTGATGTCATTGTTACCACCTGAAATGATGCAGACGATGGTTTTTCCTTTAATCTCATCTTTGATCACTTCCAAAGCTGCCACTGATGCCGCACCTGCGGGTTCTGCAATGGTACCAACCTTAGAGTACATATCAATTAGGGTTTCTGAAATCAATCCTTCATCAACTCCCAAGAGGCGGTCAACATATTTACGTGCGACTTCATAGGTCTTGACACCTACCTTTTGAACAGCAATCCCGTCCGCAAACTTATCAATTTCTTCGAGTTTTACAGGATAACCACGGTCAAAGGCAGCACGCATACTACGAGCACCACTAGCCTCAACACCAATAACCTCCATAGACGGTGCTACATCCTTGATATAGGTAGCTACACCAGAGATAAGGCCGCCACCACCTACTGGAACCAAGATACTATCGAAGGAAACACCTTCCTCTTGAGCCTGCTCATAAATTTCATAAGCAACAGTTCCTTGCCCCGCTTGGACATTATAATCGTCGAATGGATCAATGAAAGTCATCCCTTCAGACTTGGTATATTCCTGCGCTGCTTGGGCAGAAGCATCAAAGGTATCTCCCACCAATTTGATTGTTACAAACTTGCCACCAAAGAAACGGACTTGACCAATTTTTTGGAGAGGTGTTGTTACTGGCATAAAGATGGTTGCCGGAATCTTCATCTCGTTACAAGTGTAGGCAACCCCCTGAGCATGGTTTCCGGCTGATGCACAAACCACACCACGCGCCTTATCCTCATCACTCAATTGATGGATAGCATAGTAGGCTCCACGCAATTTGAAAGAGCGTACCTTTTGCATATTTTCTTTTTTAATATAAATGGTCGCCCCGTATTTTTCAGATAGGTAGCGATCAAAATCTAGTGGTGTGCGTTCCACCACGTTTTTTAAGACTTCATTAGCCTTTACGATATCATTTGCAGTAATCATTGGCTCTCCTTTGACACAATATTCAAACTATTTCTATTGTATCACAATTTTCAGAAAAAATAGCAGCCAGTATAAAGAAAACTCCTTGTTTACACAAAGAGTTCTACTTATTATTTATCAACTTTTTTTGACATCAAGAAGTTACGAAGAGCTGCAAGGGTTGCCGCACCTGCAAGGACAATAGCTGTAAGGATAGCTACAGCATGTTCTCCCCACTTGTGAGATTTTGCTGTTTTAGCAATTGTAGCCTTAAGATCTTCAGTTGTTCCTTTTTCACCTGCTTGCGTCGTTGTCTTACTTGCAAGGTTAAGATCTTGACTACCATTGTAAGTATTATCTGACGAAGCTGTATTGACAAGGTCTTGACGGCTACTGCGAGTATAGCTGACATTTGTTGTAATGCTATCAATCATCTCAACAATATTTCTGATTGTTGTAGCATCGTACAAGCCACCCTCAGTATCTTTCAAGATAGATACTGCTAATTTTTCAATAGAAACTTCTGAAGAAGCTGCTACCATAGAGTGAGATTCTGAGCTTGCTGTTTCTGAATATCTTGCATAGTTGCTAAAGAGTGATGCTGCTTCTGTAATCGTTTCAGAAGTACTTGGTAAGGTTTCTGAGACGCGAGGAGCTACAGAGAGTCTATTCCAACTATTGATGTTTTCTGATAGTCCATCAAGGATGACTTCCTCTGATGTGCTTACTGTTTCTGAAATCGCCGAAGTCACTTCTGAAGTGCTCACTTGACTTTCTGATTCTGTCAATGAAACAGCTGGTTCTTCAACTACTTCTGATTCTGAAACGACTGTGCTGATTGAATTCTCTGATTCAGATGCTGAAGTCTCTGAAGTTGATGCTGCTGAGATAATATCAGTTTCTGAGACCTTCGATGATACTGTTGTGCTTTCTGATACTTCTGACGGAGCAACTGAGACAATTGTGCTAGTAGTTTCTGAAACAAGGCTAGTGCTTGCCTGACTCTCTGATTCTGTCAAAGAAGCCACTGGTTCAACTACTGTATGTGATTCTGAAATTGCTGTCGTCGTTGAAATTGCTGACTCTGAAGTTGATGCTACTGAACTATTTTCAGTTTCTGATGCTTCCGATGATACTGTTACACTTTCTGATACTTCTGATGAGACTGTTGAGGCAGCTGTGCTTGCAGCCTCTGAAGCTGGTGTAGTGATTGAATCTGATGCTACTGTACCTTGATCCGTATTAGATACTGAGTTGTCATCTTTCTTATCATGTGCGGTCTCTGACACAGCTATCGCCACTGGAACAGCTGCTGAGTTTACTAACTCGTCAACTGATGGTGCTGGTTTAGTTGTTTCATCTAGTTTAGGAGCTTCAACAGATGGTTTCGTATCAGTTGGAGCCTCTGAACCTTTATTTACTGTTGTATTTTCTGATTTAGCTGTTTCTGAGCTTGCTTCAGATGTTACTGTATTATCTACTTTCTTACCAGCTTGGTTAGTAACTGGTTTCAAGATAACTGGTTCTACCGGTGTTGCTGTTGTGTCTTCCTTGATATAGAGCATGTTCCAAAGAGTTAGTTTAGGAACTGAAATGACAAGCACTGGTTGACCATTTTCATCTGTTTCAAGGCTTGCTTGTGCCTTCTTCATGCTTGAAGTTGCCCAATCATCTGGTGATGTCACATAGACTTGATCAGCAATTTTAGCTGCTTCTTGAGCTGTTTTACCTGCTAGACTAAGACGAACTGTGAGATTTTCTTGTGCGTCCGGTGTTTTATTGTCCGCATAACCCTCTTCATTATGCCAGCCCGCATTGATGCCCATCATGTTAATCATTTGAACAGTTGAGAAACCTTTTCCTGATTTAGCAAATGTCCAAACTTGATTTCCTGTCACACCAAGAGCATCTTTAGAAAGGATTTCACCAGAAGCATTCTTGGTAGATACAGACTGAGTGCTGTTAGTCACACCCTCACCACGGAGAAGATTTTCATAAGCAGTGATGAACTGTTGGTAATTGTAAAGCTTACGAATAGTGTCCTTAGCCACACTGAGGTATTGAGTTGGGTAATAGGCACTTTGAAGAACGTTAAGGGCTGCATTAGCATTGGCAAGGGCTGCAATGGACATGTGATAACCACCGGCTGCAGCTACTGTCGCATCTACGAGAAGAGTCGCATCAGCTTGCAATGGCTTACCAGCAAGGGCATCTTTACCTGCACCGTTAGTTGCTTTTCCACCAGGAACAGTATAGTCAATACCTGGTTCTTCCATGTAGGCACCAACGATAAGTGATTTACCAGTTTTATTGCGTACCATATCGATACGTGCTTTCAAATCACCATAGGCAACCTGCATACGTCCTGGAATAACTGAACCACCATTTGTCCAAAGCTCATTATAAACAACATCTTGACGTGCCTTGGCTAGTTTATCATCATTACCACCATTAACATCATTGATTGTGATGTAGTACTTTTCACCGATGAGGTCCTTCATGGCATTAATAAATGATGCATATGAATCAGACATCATGTGTGAGTCAGCCTCGTCTGTGCTGTTACGGTGCTCATAATCAGTCACACGGTTGTCACCAATTGTATCACCTTGCCAACCATCGAATCCCATACGATCCATAGCTGATTTCATGACACCTGCGATATATTTTTGCCAATCTGGATTCGCTGGATCATAGTAAACTTGAGTTGGGTTATCACCGATAGTGTAAGTCATCGGTTCACCCTTCTTACCAAAGCTATCGTAGAAGTTATAAGCCAAAGCAGCAAGTGGAAGGGTTGGATTCTTTGGATTTGAATCTGCTGAAATCATGTTATAAAGCATGGCAACAGCACCTGACTTATGAACTTGGTCAACCAATTCTTTAACAGCCTTAGTGTCAACCTGAGTGTGACTCCAGGTATTCCATTTTTGAACAAAGCTATCGACACCCTCTGGGAAAGGATCTGTAGCTTCGTTATAAGCATCATAGAAGAAATATGAGTTGATATTCATAGACTTCATGAGCTCAAGCTCTTTACGGTAGGCTTCAAGATTTTTAACAAGAATACTGTTTTGATCAGTTGGCGAACCTGCTACAATACCGTAACGTGGGAAAACTGTCCAATCATCTTCAACAGACAAACCAGCACGCTTGCTTGACAAAGTACTACCAGATTTATCATTGACACTGATTGTCACCAAATAACCTGTATTGTTTGTCAACCACTCTGACGCTACTGTCAAGTTTGAAACCTTAGCTGAAGCTCCTGCCGCTAGCGTAAGATCAACGTTATCTTGACCGATAATTTCTGAAGCATGTTGAAGTGTCAAGTTGACAGTCATCGTCTTAGTTTCTGCTGTTGGATTAGACACAACAACGGAATAATTAATATCACCATCTGTCTTGCTATAAGCTGCTTTTGTTGTTTCTGGATCTGTCAAGTAAGCATCACCATTCAAGTTTTGCTCTGTCACTTCTGTAACTGGTGTTACTTGAGCAGTTGAATGGCGTCCTGCTTCAGTAGCATTATCAGATGATGATGTGATGGTTTCCACAGCAGCTGACTCAGGAGCTAGTGCTTCACTGGCTACAAGCGTTTCTGAGCTAGCACTTTCTGCTGGCACAGCTTGTGAAAAGATTGTAGAAGCTGTCGCTGTTGTTGCAGTATCTGTCGCAACAGCAGCAGATGATGGACCTACTTCTGTTGTCGCTACTGGAGCAACGGCCTCAGTTGGTACCACCACCAAGTTATCTGCTTCAGTTGTAATAACTGGTTTTGTTGCTTCTGAACTGACCACGTTATCTGCCTTGGCAACCTGATTCATCCCTAGGACACCACCGGCTACAAACAAACCTGATAATAATTTAGTTGACGCTACTTTCTTTGACATATCTCTCTATCCCTCTAAAAAAGTTTAAATCACCTCGGCGTTTCAAATTATCACTATTTGTATTTGCATGCTGTAAACTCGAGTTATTTTTAGTTTCATAAAAATCGCTTGGTGTTTCTTATGAAACTAATGTTAACTTAATCTTTTTTGTAAGACAAGGGAATTTCCGGTAATCCTCGTAAACGGTAATTTTTTCATCATGAATGGTCAGGTTTTTTCAGAAATTTGAGAACAACATTTTCTAATTTCATTAAATATTCACTTGATTCAGTCTACTTTAAATGACAAAAATAAATCCCAAATAATGAAAATCCATCACCTAAATAGTTCATGTGAGAGAATAAAAAAACCACCTCTCACACAAGGCGAGAAATGGTTTGTTTATCGATTTTTGGTATCTAAAATAATGGTCACAGGTCCGTCATTAACCAGGCTAACCTGCATATCTGCGCCAAAGCGTCCTCTTTCTACAGGAACATGAGTTGACAAGGAATGGTTGAAATCGTCATATAACTGGCTAGCCATGTCGGGCTTTGCAGCACCTGTAAATGCCGGTCGATTCCCTTTTTTTGTATCTGCAAAAAGCGTAAACTGAGAAATCGACAAAATCTGACCGCCAATATCCTTAACAGAAAGATTCATCTTGCCATCTTCATCTGAAAAAATGCGCATATTGACAATCTTACGAACTGCATACTCTAGGTCCTCTTTGGTGTCCTCTGGACCAACTCCAACCAAGAGTAAAAGTCCCTGCTTAATAGCGCCAACCGTAGAATCCTCAATAACTACAGAGGCACTTTGCACGCGCTGAATTACAATCTTCATCGCAGTAACTCCTTACCCATTCGTACGTTTAACACTGTAAACATCAGGGATAATTTTAATCTTATCCACAAGACCAGTCAATTCAATAAGGTTTGCAATTTCAAAGCTAACGTGAATATTGGCAAACTTCATGTCCTTAGTCGGTTGTGCATTGACCGTAGCAATGCTCTTGGTCGTATTTGACAAGATTTGAAGAACATCATTCAACAGACCAGAACGGTTAAGGCCATAGATGTCAATCTCTGCCAAATAAGATTTATTGGCATTACGCTCATCCCACTCCACTTCGATTAGACGTTGCTCATAACCTTCTTGACTCTTGATATTATTACAATCGGAACGGTGAATAGCAATTCCACGTCCCTTGGTGATATAACCTTCAATCTCATCTCCAGGTACTGGGTTACAGCACTTAGCGATACGCATGAGGAGGCCTGAAGCACCTTGAATGATGACGCCATTTTCACTCTTAACCTTGAGAACTTCTTTCTTCTCAGTCTTAACTTCGCCACCGTTCATTAGCTCTTCAGCTTCAGCTTTTGCCTTAGCACGCTCTTCCTCACGGCGTTCTTTTTCTGTCAAACGATTGAAAACAGCAGCAGCACTAATTTCACCAAAACCAACAGCGGCATAGAGAGCTTCTTCACTACGCACACTCATACGAGGGAGAATTTCCTCAATATGTTTCTTGTCTAGGTACTTATTGGCAATATAGCCATGCTCTTGGAAGTAGGCAATCAAAAGCTCACGACCCTTGGTGATAGAAGCTTCCTTGTCTTGATTTTTAAAGAATTGACGAATTTTATTTCTGGCCTTGGTGGTCTTAACCATCTTAATCCAGTCACGGCTAGGACCAAAGGAATTGGCATTAGTTACAATCTCAACCACATCACCTGTCTTGAGTTTGGCTGTCAAGGGCACCATACGGCCATTAACCTTAGCACCTGTGGCCTTCTCACCAACTTGGGTATGGATGGCATAGGCAAAGTCAATAGGTCCTGAATCTTTAGGCAGTTCCTGAACAGCACCATTTGGCGTAAAGACATAAATACGCTCTGAGAAGATATCCTCTTTAACAGAGTCAACAAACCCCATAGCATCACCATTTGAGGCGTCTTGAAGTTCAACAAGATCTTTAATCCAGTTCATTCCCAAAGCGGACTCTTTCGAATCTACCTTGCCCTTGATCCCTTTCTTGTAAGCCCAGTGAGCTGCAACCCCGTATTCGGCAACTTGGTGCATTTCCTTGGTACGGATTTGGATTTCAATAGGTCCTTTTGGTCCATAAACCGTTGTATGGATAGACTGGTAACCATTGGATTTAGGATTGGCAATATAGTCTTTGAAACGGCCAGGCATGGGGCGCCAGAGCTCATGAATGTATCCCAACATGGCATAAACATCACTGTGCGTCTCCATGACACAACGGATGGCAATCAAATCATAAATTTGATCGAAGCGCTTTTTCTTGTCGCGCATCTTACGATAAATAGAGTAGATATGCTTTGGACGACCATAAATATCACCAACAAGTCCTTGTTCAGCTGTGTAGGTCTTAATTTTATCGACAATCTCGTCCACAAGTTCCTCACGCTCACGACGTTTTTCCTTCATCATGTGAGAAATCTTGTAGAATTCCACCTCATTAAGGTAACGGAAGGACATATCTTCCAATTCCCATTTGATACGACTGATACCCAGACGGTGAGCCAAAGGAGCATAGATTTCCATAGTTTCACGAGAAATGCGCTCTTGCTTATCCTTGCGAAGATGCTTTAGGGTACGCATATTGTGTAAACGGTCGGCCAATTTAACCAAGATGACACGGATATCCTTAGACATGGCCATAAGCATCTTACGGTGGTTTTCAGCCAACTGCTCCTCGTGGGACTTGTACTCAACCTTACCAAGCTTAGTAACACCGTCTACGATATTTCGTACATCCGTACCAAAATCCGTTTCCAAATCATCGAGCGTTTTTTCGGTGTCTTCAACGACATCGTGTAAGAAACCACAGGCTACTGTCACTGCATCAAGATGAAGGTCTGCCAGGATACCTGCCACTTGAATAGGGTGAATAATATAAGGTTCTCCTGACTGACGAGATTGCCCACTATGAGCATCTGTCGCATAATGCCAGGCTTTTTCAACTAATTTCAAATCATCTGCTGACATGTAGGCCGAGCAAATATCTAAAATTTCTTCTCCTGTTACATTTTTATCTTTAGCCATGATTTCTTCCTTCGCTTCTTTTAATAACCTTTATTTTATCACTTTTACAAGTAAAGAAAAAGAGCTAGATAGGCAATTATTAACTGCAAGGAGCCAAAAGGAGCCAACTTGAAAAGCACAATATCTTGTGTTAGAATGATTGAGCAAACACAAGATATAGATAGAAAGAGGACGCTTATGTCTCAACTTACCCTCGTTTATATTAGTCTAAGTGGCAATACCCAAAGCTTTGTCAAACGTATGTCTGACTACCTATCCCTCAACCACGGGATTGAATGTCGCCAAATCAATATTAAAGAGCTTAATCATGAAACCTTCCAAGTAGATGAACCCTTTGTCGCACTCTTGCCAACCTACCTTGAAGGTGGAAATGGCGTTGACAATGGAGATGTTGAGATCCTAACCAATCCACTGGGTGACTTTATCGCGGCCCATGGCAATCACGAACGTTGTTTTGGTATCATCGGTTCTGGTAACCGTAACTTCAATAACCAGTACTGCCTAACCGCCAAACAGTACAGTCAACGTTTTGGCTTCCCAATGTTGGGAGACTTCGAGCTACGCGGCACACAGTCTGATATCGAACGTCTGGCACCTATTATCCTAGAAGCCCAAAAGAACTTTAACCAACGCTAAAACTAGAGCAAAAAAGCCCTGTCAGGGGCTTTTTCCTTTGCTTAATTTTTTTCGTGTTTTTTAATTCCAAAGAACCCAGCCAAGGTCATAAGAACCAGACCAGCTAAAGTTGCTGACACAGATTCGTCTGAACCAGTGTTTGGCAAGGCCTTAACTGAACTTGAACCTTGAGCTTCTTGTACTTGAGCTTGAGGCAAGATAACGACTTGAGCATTTGACAATTGGATAGCTGGGGCAGGTTTAGCCACGCTGGCACCTACAGTAGCTTTTGGTGTCTCACGCTTAGTTTGATCCGCTGTCTCAGAACCTTTTGGTGACTTCTCAGATTCTTTATTAGTCGTATCCTCAACTTGATTTGTCTTTTCCTTAACAATCAAGCGGTACTCTGCAAATCCTGCTTGTGTTGATGGTCCTACATAACTAATGGCATCCTGACCAGCAAGGTGGGCACGCGCATTGTCAGATGAGGCAAAACGGATATCTGCATTCGTAATATTAGGGACGAAACTCCAATTTCCATCGGCAGTTGGGTTAATTGTCTTCTCGCTAACGATATAATCAATGATGGCCTGACGATTCTCAAGATTGAGGAGGCGTTTTTCGGCAGCATCTTTAACACCAGGGAAGTTACCAGTCGCACGATAGTTGTTAGTCACGACAAGGAAAGTCTGATTCAAATCAATAGGTTTACCTTGATAAGCCAAGTCACGAACACGGCTAGCGTCTGGGTTAACCAACTTACCTTCGCGATCGTATTTGTTAGGTTGTGTCAAATCAAACTTATAAGTCAACCCATCAATCACATCATAATTGTATGAGCGATAGCTACTGTTAATGAGTTGCTGTGGTTCTTTGCTGTTAGGATCAATTTGATTGAACTGTCCTGCAGACATTTCCAACCATTCTTTAATTTGTGCCCCAGTCACTTTGAGTAGGGCAGTAACATTGTCGTAGAGGTAGAGGTCTGCGACGTTCTTAATGGCCAATGGGCCAGCTGGGATATCGGTATAGTAGGTCGCATCCCCACGAGTCCCTGCCTTGAAAGGTGCTGCAGCTGAGAGGAGTGGAAGATTCTCATCTGCTGTTCCCGCTACTTGTTTTTTAGCATACCATAGTTGTGCATTATTAACGATTTGAATAGATGGATCATCCTGAACCTGAGCAAAGTAGCTAGTAATTGGTGCAGTAGTCTCACCAACTTCCTTACGTACATAGTTGATTGTTCCATTATGGTCATGAGCTGCCATGTCAATTAAGTCCTTGTCCGCAACATCTGACTTAGTATCAATCTTTTCAAGCTTAGCCTTACTATTGACAACTTTCCATTTGCCGTCCGTGTAAGTCAATTTGACATCCATGATACCTAGATGATCTCCGAATTTACCAGCCATAACCACGGGCTTCCCATTGATGAGACCATTGACATCATCTACACCAGGGTATTTTGCATAAAAACTTGTGCCATCTCCATTTGGGAAATCAGCGTGAGAATGCCCTGTCGCAACAGCATCAACGCCTTCGATACCAGCAATTTGGTAACCTTCATTTTCCTCATTCTTAGTGTATTCATTGTCACCAATACCAGAGTGAGCAGCAACAAGGATAAAGTCAGCTCCTGCAGCCTTCATCTTAGGAACGATAGCCTTAACAGCCTCCATTGGATCATCAACAGTTACCTTACCTTCAAGGTTGGCCTTATCCCAAACCAAAATCTGTGTTGGAAGGACACCAGTAATACCGATTTTTAGTGTTACCTGTTTGCCGTCCGTATCAGTAAAGGTCTTGTTAACAATCTTATAAGGGTTGTAATAGTAATCACCAGTCTGAGCATTACGCACATTGGCATTAATAATGTTAATCTTAGCAGCCTTAACCATACGATCCAAAAATTCTAGACCATAGTTAAACTCGTGGTTTCCAAGCGTTTCGGCGTCATACCCAAGCATCTCAAAAGCCTTGTACATAGGGTGAGTCTCACCTTGGGCAACAGGATCAATCAAAGCCTTATAAGTCCCAAAAGGAGTTCCCTGAATCGTATCCCCACTGTCCACTAAGACCGTATTGGGATTAGTTTCACGAGCTTTTTTGATAAGGACAGCAGTTTTAGACAAACCAACTGTTTGAGACGGCTTATCTTGATAATAGTCATAGTTAACCAAGTTGGTATGAAGGTCTGTTGTTGACAAAATCTGCATATCAACGGTCTGCCCCTCATGAGCAGGCTCTGTAACCGGTTCAGCCTGTACTGGTACTGCTGGTGTCACCTGGTTAGCATTGGTCAAAACAGCACTGGCTTCTTGACTTGCTTGGTTCGTTGAGGTATTAGCTGATGGCTCTGTAGACGCATTTGTCGCTACTGTTGTTGGTGTAGCAGAGACAGTCTCTGTTCCTCCTTGAACAGCTGTCCCAGAAGTTCCTTGTCCTGATACTACTGATGCACCACTATCTGCCACAGTTTCGGTAGAAGCAGTTGGTACAGGTGCCGTTGCTTCATCAGCTTGCCCTACGACTTGTGGCACAGTCAAGAGAGCAAAAAGGCCCAAAACCACAGCGGATTGAGTCACATAACGATTCGTTTTCATTAAAAATCTTCCCCTTTTATAAAGATAATACAATTATATTAAAACTAAATAAGATTATCAACTTTTTTAGAATTACTCGATTTGTCATACAAAACCAATGGCAAGATGCAATCTTAGCTTAAAAGTGTCAAATACAAAAAAAGTTGGAACAAGGCCAACTTTCTCTTATTTATTCAATTCTAGGGCATAACTGACACTACTCAAAGCGTAGAGAGGAGCCGTTTCCGTCCGCATAATACGCGGTCCAAGCCCAATTTTAAGGCCACCAGCTTCCTCAAAAGCATCAATCTCAGACGGAGAAATACCACCTTCTGGTCCAAAGATAAAGAGAATTTTCTGACCACTCTCTACCTGAGCCAACTCACGAGCTAGAGTAGCCAACTCGCCCGCTTTGGCGGTTTCCTCATAGGCGATAAAAATCTTATCAAAATTATCTAATTCTGATAGAAATTCTCCCTTCTTCTCGAACAATCTAACTTCTGGAACACGATTACGCTTGGATTGTTCTGCAGCTCCTAGAGCAATCTTGGCAAGTTTATCTTCCTTCTTGGCAAGCTTCTTACCATCCCACTTGACCACAGACCAGTCGGCAGGGAAGGACCAAATAGCCTGAGCTCCAAGCTCTGTTGCCTTTTGTGTCACCAACTCTAGCTTATCTCCCTTGGGAAAGCCAGAGGCAATGGTTACAGATACAGGCATCTCAACATTATCATTTAAGTCTTCAATCACTTCAAAGACATGGTTCTCACGGTCAGTCACACGCGCAAGACGCTTGATACCGTCTTCAAAAACCAAGACAACCTGATCAGCTTCTGTTAAACGCATAACGTTAAACATATGCTTCACAGTATCCTTGTCTTTGATGATTACTGGATTTTCAACCTGCCCCTTTATAAAATACTGTTGCATTTAGCCTCCGATCACACCTGAAATATCATCTGTCTTCTTGAAGACACAAGCATTCCACTCTCCCTGAACCATGTGAGTTTCTAGGAAGAAACCTGCTTTCTCAGCCGATGCACGCACCATATCCCATTTTTCAGAGATAATCCCTGACATAATCAAATAACCTTCGTCCTTAACCAAACGGTAGGCATCTTCCGTCAGGTGAATGAGAATATCCGCCAGAATATTAGCCACGATAACATCAGCTTCTTGAGTTACACCCTTCAAAAGATCACCTGCAGCAACGTGGATATTTTCCATGCCAGGATTCATATCAATGTTTTCCTGTGCCACTCGAACCGCCACATCATCAAGGTCATAGGCGTAGATTTCCTTAGCTCCAAGAAGAGAGCTAGCAATCGAGAGGACACCTGAACCAGTTCCCACATCAATCACCGTCTCGCCACCACGAAGCACCTGTTCGAGTGCAAAAAGACTCATCTTAGTCGTTGGGTGTGTTCCGGTTCCAAAGGCCATGCCAGGATCTAGCTTGATAATCTTCTCACCTACTGATGCCTCATAATCCGTCCATGACGGTACGATAGTCAAATCGTGGGTAATGCGAGCTGGTTCATAGTACTTCTTCCAATTCTCAGCCCAGTCTTCTTCAACCAATTCTTGAGTAGCCAAGTGAATATCTCCAGTTTCAAGACCAAAATCCGTCAACTCAGCCAAACGCTCATTAACCTGCTTAGTAATAGCTTCGATATCTGCTGACTCCGGATAGTAAGCCGTAATTTTAACCGTCTCAACCTGTTCAACCTCAGGATAAAGCTCACCAAAACGGTCCGCATTTTCCAAATAATCTGCACTATCATCAATAGCCACACCCTGGCTTCCAGATTCAATTAAAATATTAGAAGCCACCTCTTCGACCTCACGATTAACCTCAATCGTTAGTTCTTGCCATTTGTCCATATATTATTTTCTTCCTTTTCTGATAAATAGTCTTTAAAGCGTTCCTGCAACTGGGGAATGACTCCTTCTGCTTTTATAAAATCCTCTATAGGCATTAGTTTAAATTCCTGTCCCTCGTCACCAAAACGAATCTCACGATACTGCTCTTGGCTAATTTGACCAACCACAAAAACAGCTGACCTATCTTTATCCAACATACTAGGATAGATTTTCGACCAAATAATAGATTCCTCTTTCAAAGTCAAGCCCAGCTCCTCCCAGACCTCACGTTGAAGACATTCAAGAGGCGTTTCTTGACCTTCTCTTCCACCACCTGGCAACTCCCATGTATTTGGCCAAGGAATATCTGGTTTATTATCTCTGAGAATGACTAAAATACTTTGCTCTACGAGTAAGGCAGCTTTAACACCTGTAAAATCGAACTGATCTTTTAAATAAGCATCCATCCCTTTTCGCTCCCTTTAATACCTTGGATAAGCAAAAAATTCCTTCTCTTCAAGTTGAGCTTTCCCTTTTTCGAAAGCTTCTTTGTCCCAAACCAAACCGAATTCCTCAGGTCCATCATCAGATAGAAAATCCATCAAGTCACTCAATCCTTCTGTTGCCACCTCATTCAAGGTCTCCGCAAAATAGGACAAAAACTCACGAGATAGACCTTTCTTAGGTTCATATGGAATTGTCACTAGGTAGTCCTCTTCATCAAAACGTGATTTTGCTGGATTATAAAAGAGCACGTAATCCTCAAAAATGACATCTTCATCAGACACTTCACCCTTATCATCAATAGTCTCCACATTACTACTGTTTTGCGCTTCTAGGATGAACGTTACTTCCACAGCATGATTCTTTTTATCCCAGTCCATCGCAAAATCATAGTCCAGGTGCTTATCCAGTTCTTCTTCTAATACTGACAAAAAGCCGAATTTAGCCATTTGTTTTCCTCGTTCTTTCTTATTATTCCCTTTATTTTAGCATAAAAGGAGCCAATAAAAAACAGAGTAGGCTATCCCACTCTGTCTTAGATAATTATTTAGCATTTTCAACCGCTGCTGTCACAAAGGCACTGTAAAGTTCTTCCGCATGATTTGGACGGCTATGGTATTCTGGGTGGTATTGTGCTGCCACAAAGAATTTCTTGTCTGGGAGCTCCACCACTTCCATCAAACGATTATCTGGTGACACACCTGAGAAGACAAAGCCTTCAGCCTCAAACTGTTCACGGAACTTGGTATTAAACTCATAACGGTGACGGTGACGACGTTGAACAACTTCCTGGTTGCCATAAGCGGCAGCTGCCTTAGAACCTGGTTTCAACTTACATGGGTAAAGACCAAGACGAAGAGTACCACCCATGTCTTCAATGTCAATTTGATCACGCATAATATCGATAATTGGATATTTTGTGTTTGGATCAAGCTCAGCTGAATTAGCGCCATCCAAGTGAAGAACGTGGCGAGCAAACTCAATACATGTCAATTGCATACCGAGACAGACACCTAACATTGGCACATCATTTTCACGTGCATAACGAATAGCTTGAATCTTACCTTCAGTACCACGTTGACCGAAACCACCAGGAACAATAATACCATCAGCATCAGCCAAACGAGAAGCAACATTTTCAGCAGTCAAATCATTAGCATTGACCCAGTCAATATCAATGGCAGTATCATTTGCCAAACCTGAGTGTTTAAGTGCCTCAACTACTGACAAGTAAGCATCGTGAAGCTCCACATACTTACCAACAAGAGCAATTCTAGTTGTTTTCTTAAGGTTAAGCACCTTATCAACCATAGCAGACCACTCTGTCATATCTGCAGCTGGAGCATCCAGTTTCAAATGATCACAAACGATTTGATCCATACCTTGAGCCTGCATATTAAGTGGCACTTGATAGATATGTTCCACGTCGAGTGATTCGATAACAGCCTCAGGTGCAACATCACAGAATTGAGCCAATTTATTCTTGATTCCTTGACCAGCAGGTTGTTCTGTACGAATAACCAACATATTTGGTTGGATACCCAAACCACGCAATTCCTTAACAGAGTGTTGCGTTGGCTTTGTCTTCATTTCACCAGCAGCCTTCAAATAAGGAAGAAGCGTTGTGTGGATATACATAACATTGTCAGAGCCCACATCAGCCTTCATTTGACGAAGCGCTTCAAGGAATGGAAGACTTTCAATATCACCAACCGTACCACCAACTTCAGTGATAATGACATCTGAATCAGTTGTTGTCGCTGCGCGCTTAATCTTGTCTTTCAAAGCATCTGTGATATGCGGAATCACCTGAACAGTCGCACCAAGATACTCTCCTTTACGTTCCTTACGCAAAACTTCGCTATAAATCTTACCAGTAGTCACGTTAGAGTATTTATTAAGATTGATATCAATAAAACGTTCGTAGTGACCAAGGTCAAGGTCAGTTTCAGTACCATCATCAGTGACATAAACTTCACCGTGTTGGTAAGGACTCATTGTTCCTGGGTCAATATTGATGTAAGGATCAAATTTTTGAATCGTAACCTTAAGACCACGATTCTTAAGCAAACGCCCAAGACTTGCAGCTACAATCCCTTTACCAATTGAAGATACCACACCACCAGTGACGAAAATATATTTTGTCATGTTAACTCCTTATAATATAATTCAAAACAACTACAGATAGCAGATTGATTACCCACTCAGATAATCACGATAGTCCTTCCCTAGTACCTGATGGGAGCCGTACAAAGTACCTCACCTTAGACAAGTCCAGTAAATGACTGAAAACAAAAATGACCCCCAAGAGTTTTACTCTGGGAGCCTTAATCATGACCTCTTCAAAAGAGGTGCCCGATAAATAGTCTAAACTATCCAAGACCATTTGTCAATGAAAACTTAATCGTTTGACTCATCCTCATAGTCATCGTCATCATCTTCTTCTGACAACTCAACATCATCCAAATCATCATCTGGAATAATTTCATTCAACTCAGAGTCATAAGATTCCACTTCGGCTTTCTCATCATCTTCGCTATCATCGTCATATTCAAGACTATCAGAATCAGGTGTAAAGTTCTCGTCTTCTGGATCATCGTCATTATAATCGATGGCATCTTCATCACCATCCATGAAGGCATTAACTTTCTTGTTCTTACGTTTTGGTGCATTTTCATCAGTATCTTCCAATGTGATGACCTCTTCATCGATTTCATCAATTGCATACCATGAACGCAAGCCCCATTTGTTATCACCTAGTGGAATAAAACTTCCATCCGTATTCAAATCTGAATAAAAGAATGGCAAAGCATTGCGGATATCAGCATCCGATTTTTCTAAGTAATTTTGAATTTCATTGACCAAATCATTGAAATACATTTCATTATCACGACCACGTGTTTCTAAGATAGCACGGGCCACTTCAATCATTGATAATTCACTTTTTTCTTGTCCAGCAAATACGTCTAGTTCCAAAGTGGTTCTCCTTCATTCTTACTCAAGCTAGTTTCTATCAGAAATAGCTCAGCAATCAATTTTTCGCTACCTTTTATTTTACGCTAAAAAGAGTCAATAGTCAAAGCATTTATAGAAGAAAAAATCAAGTCTCAACAGAAACTTGATTTTAGTCATATTATTTAACTTTTGCTGTGCTTGTGATAACTTCAACAGCTTTCTTCATAGTGATATCGTGTTTAAGCATTTCAGGTGAAAGAAGTGCAGAAACTTGTGATACTTCCATGTTGTACTCAGCTGCAAGATCGTTAATTTCTTTTTGGATTTCTTCTTCTGTAGCGTCGAATCCTTCAGCAGCAGCAACAGCTTCGATAACAAGGTTAGTTTTCACACGTTTGTCAGCGTCAGCTTCATATTGTTTGTGAAGATCTTCTTGAGTTGTACCAGTGATTTGGAAGTACATTTCAGGAGAGATACCTTGACGTTGCATGTTACCCATGAATTCGTTCATAGCACGGTGAACTTCGTCTTCAACCATTTCTGCTGGCAATTCAACGATTTCAGCGTTTTCAACAGCCAAATCAAGTGCAGCACCTTCAACAGCGTCATCAAATGCGATTTCTTTAGCTGCTTCAAGTTCTTTACGGTATTTAGCTTTCAACTCGTCAAGAGTTTCAACTTCATCGTCAAGATCTTTAGCCAACTCATCATCAAGAGCTGGAACTTCTTTAGCTTTAACTTCGTTAACTTTAGTAACAAATACAGCAGCTTTACCTGCAAGGTCAGCAGCTTGATAGTCTTCTGGGAAAGTTACTTTAACTTCTACTTCATCACCAGCTTTTGCTCCAACCAATTGGTCTTCGAAACCTGGGATAAATTGACCTGAACCAAGTTCAAGAGAGTGGTTTTCACCTTTACCACCATCAAATTCAACACCGTCTACTGAACCAACAAAGTCGATAACAACAGTGTCGCCATTTTCAGCTGCACCTTCTTTAACAACCAATTCAGCCAAGTTTTTGCGTTCGTTTTCAAGCTTAGCATCAACTTCTTCATCAGTAACTTCTTTAGAAGCTTCAACTGAAACTTCAAGATCTTTATATGCACCAAGTTTTACTTCAGGTTTTGTAACAACTTCTGCAGTAAGTGTCCAATCTTGACCTTTTTCAATTGATTTTACATCAATTTTTGGTTGTGCAACAACATCAAGACCAAGTTCAGCAATCGCTGCTTCATAAGCTGCTGGAAGAATTGCATTCAAAGCATCGTCGTAAAGAGCTTCTTCACCAAATTTTTGGTTAAATACGGCACGAGGCATGTGTCCTTTACGGAAGCCTGGAGCGTTCAAATTCTTTTTAACCTTGTTAAACGCTTGATCCAAAGCTGGTTGAATTTTATCTTGACCGATAGTGAATGTCACCACACCACGGTTAGTGGCTGTGTTTTCAAATGATACAGACATGTAGTCATTCTCCTTAAAATTTTTTATAGATACAGTTTAGTTTACCATATTTCAAAGCCTTTTAAAAGTTTTTTTCTCCAATTTAATCACAAGAAAATCGTTAGGAACTGCTACTTTTTCAAATTTTTGATAAACTAAAGCTATGAATATTTTACAAAGATACGTCCAACAATTTAATTTTGAAGAGACCCTAATGGTACTCATTACAAAAGGAATTAAGCTCCTCATTCTTCTCATCATCTTTCTTCTTAGTAAGAAGATTATCAACTTCCTTTTTAAACATACAGTCGGACGCTCTCTAGCTTGGACAATTCAAACACCTGCTCGACAAAAAACCATTGAACGTTTACTACACAATTGCATGAACTACGTGCTATACTTTTTCCTTGTTTACTGGCTTCTTAGTATCCTTGGGGTTCCAGTATCAAGCCTCCTTGCTGGTGCAGGACTTGCTGGGGTTGCTCTTGGTCTAGGAGCTCAAGGCTTCCTATCAGATGTCGTTAATGGTTTTTTCATCTTATTAGAAAACCAGTTTGAAGTCGGCGACTCAGTTGAAGTAGGAACCGTTACAGGTCTTGTTTCAACCGTAGGTATTCGCACTACTCAAATTCGAGGATTTGATGGTACTCTTCATTTTATACCTAACAGAAATATCACAATTGTATCCAACAAATCTCGAGGGAATATGAGAGCTCAAATTGATATCCCAGTCTATCCGTCAACCGATATCAATAAGATGACAAGCATCATCCAAGAAGTAAATCAAGAAAACATTGAAAACTATCCTCAAATCTGTGGAGCACCAAATATCATTGGTTTAAGCACAACTCCTTCTGGACAACTGGTATTTCGTATTGATATCTTTACAAAAAATGGACAACAAACTCATATCTATGCAGACTTCTTGAAACTTTACCAAGAAGCCCTAATCAAAGAAAATATTGAACTTCCAAGATTTATTGGAAACCCTATAGCAGTAAAATAAATTCATTACATTAAAAACACTTCAAAAGATAGATAAGATGAATCTACTTTCGAAGTGTTTTTTATTCATATTAAACAATATTGCCAGCCAAGGTTCTATATTAAGAATTAATCATCTTCATTGTAAGGATCAAAATCAACCATCCAAAATTTTAACTCTCGAATCATCTTTTTTCGACCTCTAAAACACTCCCCAGCTAGCAAACGGTCCAACTTAGTAGCATCTTCCGAAGACAACTGATTACGAAAAGCATTAAGCTGCTCATCATAAACAAGCCTATCAACAGCATCTAACTCTTTATTCGGAAGACAAAAAGCAATATCTGAAATTTCAATATAACATTGTCGATTAGCTTGTCGTTTTACAGACTCCTGCCTTCTAACCTCATCATTAAGCCTATTCCTAAATTTCGTTTTAAAATAACGCCGTAACTTATCATCATCAGACTTTAATTCAGGAAACTTTTCTAAAAGCTGATAAAGCGTCATCATAGCCTCTTGCTCCATATCAGCAAGGTCCCAAAGTTGGATGAAATATTGTCTACTAGCCTTAAGTACAATCGGCCTTACAACTTCATATGCATGAACAAAAACTTCTTGTTCCATTCAACCTCCTATTAATAGATATAATTTTTGTAATTAAATTAATTACGAAACCTATTATAAGAGATAGATAAGAAATAAAATAGCGACATATATGTCACTATAAAAGGTGATAAAAACAAAAAAAAGCTAGACCTACATCCAGCAATGAAACCTATACTCCGCCAGTAGGACTCGAACCTACGACATCATGATTAACAGTCATGCGCTACTACCAACTGAGCTATGGCGGATAAAAGCTAAGCGACTACCGTATCTAACAGGGGGCAACCCCCAACTACATCAGGCGTACTAGGGCTTAACTTCTGTGTTCGGCATGGGAACAGGTGTATCTCCTAGGCTATCGTCACTTAACTCTGAGTATTCTCAACTCAAAATTGAATATCTATACTATATCAAGAAACCAAATCGTTGTCAATATGTCTCAGTTACTTTCTTTGGATAAGTCCTCGAGCTATTAGTATTAGTCCGCTACATGTGTCACCACACTTCCACTTCTAACCTATCAACCTGATCATCTCTCAGGGCTCTTACTGATATAAAATCATGGGAAATCTCATCTTGAGGTGGGCTTCACACTTAGATGCTTTCAGCGTTTATCCCTTCCCTACATAGCTACCCAGCGATGCTCTTGGCAGAACAACTGGTACACCAGCGGTAAGTCCACTCTGGTCCTCTCGTACTAGGAGCAGATCCTCTCAAATTTCCTACGCCCGCGACGGATAGGGACCGAACTGTCTCACGACGTTCTGAACCCAGCTCGCGTGCCGCTTTAATGGGCGAACAGCCCAACCCTTGGGACCGACTACAGCCCCAGGATGCGACGAGCCGACATCGAGGTGCCAAACCTCCCCGTCGATGTGAACTCTTGGGGGAGATAAGCCTGTTATCCCCAGGGTAGCTTTTATCCGTTGAGCGATGGCCCTTCCATGCGGAACCACCGGATCACTAAGCCCGACTTTCGTCCCTGCTCGAGTTGTAGCTCTCGCAGTCAAGCTCCCTTATACCTTTACACTCTGCGAATGATTTCCAACCATTCTGAGGGAACCTTTGGGCGCCTCCGTTACCTTTTAGGAGGCGACCGCCCCAGTCAAACTGCCCGTCAGACACTGTCTCCGATAGGGATAACCTATCTGGGTTAGAGTAGCCATAACACAAGGGTAGTATCCCAACAACGCCTCACTCGAAACTGGCGTCCCGAGGTCATAGGCTCCTACCTATCCTGTACATGTGGTACAGATACTCAATATCAAACTGCAGTAAAGCTCCATGGGGTCTTTCCGTCCTGTCGCGGGTAACCTGCATCTTCACAGGTACTAAAATTTCACCGAGTCTCTCGTTGAGACAGTGCCCAAATCATTACGCCTTTCGTGCGGGTCGGAACTTACCCGACAAGGAATTTCGCTACCTTAGGACCGTTATAGTTACGGCCGCCGTTTACTGGGGCTTCAATTCATACCTTCGCTATTGCTAAGCACTCCTCTTAACCTTCCAGCACCGGGCAGGCGTCACCCCCTATACATCATCTTACGATTTAGCAGAGAGCTGTGTTTTTGATAAACAGTTGCTTGGGCCTATTCACTGCGGCTGACCATAAGTCAGCGCCCCTTCTCCCGAAGTTACGGGGCCATTTTGCCGAGTTCCTTAACGAGAGTTCTCTCGCTCACCTGAGGCTACTCGCCTCGACTACCTGTGTCGGTTTGCGGTACGGGTAGAGTATAATTAACGCTAGAAGCTTTTCTCGGCAGTGTGACATCACTAACTTCGCTACTAAACTTCGCTCCCCATCACAGCTCAATGTTATAGATATAAGCATTTGACTCATATCACACCTCACTGCTTGGCCAGACACTTCCAATCGTCTGGTTTAGTTAGCCTACTGCGTCCCTCCATCACTATATACTCTAGTACAGGAATATCAACCTGTTGTCCATCGGATACACCTTTCGGTCTCTCCTTAGGTCCCGACTAACCCAGGGCGGACGAGCCTTCCCCTGGAAACCTTAGTCTTACGGTGGACAGGATTCTCACCTGTCTTTCGCTACTCATACCGGCATTCTCACTTCTATGCGCTCCAGCACTCCTCACGGTACACCTTCTTCGCACATAGAACGCTCTCCTACCATACCTATAAAGGTATCCACAGCTTCGGTAATATGTTTTAGCCCCGGTACATTTTCGGCGCAGGGTCACTCGACTAGTGAGCTATTACGCACTCTTTGAATGAATAGCTGCTTCTAAGCTAACATCCTAGTTGTCTGTGCAACCCCACATCCTTTTCCACTTAACATATATTTTGGGACCTTAGCTGGTGGTCTGGGCTGTTTCCCTTTCGACTACGGATCTTAGCACTCGCAGTCTGACTGCCGATTATATCTCGTTGGCATTCGGAGTTTATCTGAGATTGGTAATCCGGGATGGACCCCTCACCCAAACAGTGCTCTACCTCCAAGAGACTTAACATCGACGCTAGCCCTAAAGCTATTTCGGAGAGAACCAGCTATCTCCAAGTTCGTTTGGAATTTCTCCGCTACCCACAAGTCATCCAAGCACTTTTCAACGTGCCCTGGTTCGGTCCTCCAGTGAGTTTTACCTCACCTTCAACCTGCTCATGGGTAGGTCACATGGTTTCGGGTCTACGACATGATACTAATGCGCCCTATTAAGACTCGGTTTCCCTACGGCTCCGTCTCTTCAACTTAACCTCGCATCATATCGTAACTCGCCGGTTCATTCTACAAAAGGCACGCTCTCACCCATTAACGGGCTCGAACTTGTTGTAGGCACACGGTTTCAGGTTCTATTTCACTCCCCTCCCGGGGTGCTTTTCACCTTTCCCTCACGGTACTGGTTCACTATCGGTCACTAGAGAGTATTTAGGGTTGGGAGATGGTCCTCCCAGATTCCGACGAGATTTCTCGTGTCTCGCCGTACTCAGGATACTGCTAGGTATAAAGACTATTTCGAATACGAGGCTATTACTCTCTTTGGCCTACCTTCCCAGGTAGTTCTTCTATAATCTTTAAGTCCACGTTGCAGTCCTACAACCCCGAAGAGTAAACTCTTCGGTTTGCCCTCTTGCCGTTTCGCTCGCCGCTACTAAGGCAATCGCTTTTGCTTTCTCTTCCTGCAGCTACTTAGATGTTTCAGTTCACTGCGTCTTCCTCTACATTACCTTAACAGTAATGAGTGACAGGCATTACCTGCCGGGTTCCCCCATTCGGACATCTCTGGATCATTGCTCACTTACAGCTCCCCAAAGCATTTCGTCGTTAGTCACGTCCTTCATCGGCTTCTAGTGCCAAGGCATCCACCGTGCGCCCTTATTAACTTAACCTTATTTTGGTCTTTCGACCTAACTCATTAAATATTCACAGCGTTTCGGTTTATTTTCTTGTTACTATCTATATGTATTTAATTACATATGGAATTTGATATAGATATTCAATTTTCAATGGACAATACTTGAATCTTTCGATTCAATGGAGCCTAGCGGGATCGAACCGCTGACCTCCTGCGTGCAAAGCAGGCGCTCTCCCAGCTGAGCTAAGGCCCCACAAGACCTCTCAAAACTAAATAAGAAACTCAAGTACATTCCGTTTTTCCTTAGAAAGGAGGTGATCCAGCCGCACCTTCCGATACGGCTACCTTGTTACGACTTCACCCCAATCATCTATCCCACCTTAGGCGGCTGGCTCCAAAAGGTTACCTCACCGACTTCGGGTGTTACAAACTCTCGTGGTGTGACGGGCGGTGTGTACAAGGCCCGGGAACGTATTCACCGCGGCGTGCTGATCCGCGATTACTAGCGATTCCGACTTCATGTAGGCGAGTTGCAGCCTACAATCCGAACTGAGATTGGCTTTAAGAGATTAGCTTGCCGTCACCGACTCGCAACTCGTTGTACCAACCATTGTAGCACGTGTGTAGCCCAGGTCATAAGGGGCATGATGATTTGACGTCATCCCCACCTTCCTCCGGTTTATTACCGGCAGTCTCGCTAGAGTGCCCAACTGAATGATGGCAACTAACAATAGGGGTTGCGCTCGTTGCGGGACTTAACCCAACATCTCACGACACGAGCTGACGACAACCATGCACCACCTGTCACCGATGTACCGAAGTAACTTTCTATCTCTAGAAATAGCATCGGGATGTCAAGACCTGGTAAGGTTCTTCGCGTTGCTTCGAATTAAACCACATGCTCCACCGCTTGTGCGGGCCCCCGTCAATTCCTTTGAGTTTCAACCTTGCGGTCGTACTCCCCAGGCGGAGTGCTTAATGCGTTAGCTGCGGCACTGAATCCCGGAAAGGATCCAACACCTAGCACTCATCGTTTACGGCGTGGACTACCAGGGTATCTAATCCTGTTCGCTCCCCACGCTTTCGAGCCTCAGCGTCAGTTACAGACCAGAGAGCCGCTTTCGCCACCGGTGTTCCTCCATATATCTACGCATTTCACCGCTACACATGGAATTCCACTCTCCCCTTCTGCACTCAAGTTTGACAGTTTCCAAAGCGAACTATGGTTGAGCCACAGCCTTTAACTTCAGACTTATCAAACCGCCTGCGCTCGCTTTACGCCCAATAAATCCGGACAACGCTCGGGACCTACGTATTACCGCGGCTGCTGGCACGTAGTTAGCCGTCCCTTTCTGGTAAGCTACCGTCACAGTGTGAACTTTCCACTCTCACACTCGTTCTTGACTTACAACAGAGCTTTACGATCCGAAAACCTTCTTCACTCACGCGGCGTTGCTCGGTCAGGGTTGCCCCCATTGCCGAAGATTCCCTACTGCTGCCTCCCGTAGGAGTCTGGGCCGTGTCTCAGTCCCAGTGTGGCCGATCACCCTCTCAGGTCGGCTATGTATCGTCGCCTAGGTGAGCCGTTACCTCACCTACTAGCTAATACAACGCAGGTCCATCTTGTAGTGGAGCAATTGCCCCTTTCAAATAAATGACATGTGTCACCCATTGTTATGCGGTATTAGCTATCGTTTCCAATAGTTATCCCCCGCTACAAGGCAGGTTACCTACGCGTTACTCACCCGTTCGCAACTCATCCAAGAAGAGCAAGCTCCTCTCTTCAGCGTTCTACTTGCATGTATTAGGCACGCCGCCAGCGTTCGTCCTGAGCCAGGATCAAACTCTCATTAAAAAATTTAATAATTGTTCGAGCGTTAACTCATTACCGTCGTCTGACGATTTATTCTTGTAAATTGACAGGTTATAATTCTTCTATCATAACCCTGCACTTGGTTTCTTATTCAGTTCTCAAAGGTCTTTGTCTCTCTTAAGACAACTTCTATATTCTAGCAAATCTAGAATACCTTGTCAACACTTTTTTTGAAGTTTTTTTACTTCTCGTGTCCGCTGTCTCTCGCGAAACAGCTTATTTATAATATCATCTCTAGCTTGTCTTGTCAATAACTTTTTTAAAGTTTTGGAACCTTTTCAAGTTTGTGGCAAGTCAGTTAAGACAACTTTTATATCTTATCACCCAAATCAATACTTGTCAATAGGGTTTAGTAAAACTATTATCCTTTTTTAGATTGAACTTTTTTGAATCCTTGATACAATACCCATCCAACGACTAGGCCAAAAGCATTTTGGCAGAAATTAGGAATCACTTCTGCGATTGAAGCTCCTGTTCCATACATAAATACTGAAGCAAGTGCATAGCCACCCACCATCACAATTGTAGCAATCAGAAGACCTAGGATACGATAGTTACCTTTAAATCCAGCAAAATAACCTTGTGCACCATGGATTAACAAACTGATAAACATCCATTGCGGAGCAGATGATAGCAAATCTATCAAAAATGCAGATAGTCCTCCCACAATTGCCCCCTCTTTCTTTCCAAGATAGAAGGCTGTGAAGTAGATTCCTGCATCTACCAAAGTTAAAAGCCCTGTTGGAGTCGGAATTTTAGCTACGAATCCAAAGGTCACTGATAAAGCCGTTAAGACAGCTAATAATGTTAGCTCTTTTGTTTTCTTATTTTGCATATTGAACTACTCCAAATTCATTTGATTGTTTAATTGATTCATAAACGAAGGCTTTAGCATTTGCTACAGCTTCAGTTTCTGAACAGCCTTTGACTAATTCACTAGCTATACTTGAAGCAAATGTACATCCTGCACCGGTATTGTTTTTGTCTAGCACAGCTTCTTCAAACAATTTGTAATCTGTTCCATCATAAAAGACATCTATCGCTTTATTACCATCCAAGCGATTTCCACCTTTGACAACGACAGTCTTAGCACCTAATTCATTGAGATAGCTAGCCGCATGCTTCATGTCATCAAGAGTCTTAACCTTTCTATCTATAAGCAGTTCGACTTCAGGTAAGTTCGGAGTGATAACCGTGGTATAAGGGAAAAATTTAACCAATTCATCACGTAGTTGAGAAACTTCAACGTCATGAGTCTCCTTACATACTAAAACGGGATCCAAGACAATTGGAATATCAGAATGTTTTTTAACAAAATCCAACGTTAATTCTGCGATTTCAACGTTAGGCAACAAACCAATTTTTATTGCTGAGAATGGGACATCTTTTAGTGAGTCAAGTTGTTGTTTAAAAACATTAGTATCAACCGGAATGACCTCAAAACCATTCTCAGTCATAGCTGTCAGACAGGTAAGAGCCACAAATCCATGCTGTTTATTTGTGGTAAACGTCGCTAAATCTGCATGAAGTCCGCCACCACTAAAAATATCATTCCCCGAAATCGCTAAAATCAATTCATCACTCATATCTTATCTCCTTCAAATATAACCCATTTCCTGCTGCCGTTGGTCCTGCGAGATTACGATTACGACTTTCCAACACTGTCTTAACTTGCGAAACAGGCATGCGACCATTGCCAATCTTCAACAAGGTACCGACCATATTTCTAACTTGCTTATAGAGAAAACCATTGCCAGAAAAAGTAAAGATATAAAATCCAGTTTTCTCATCGATAGATACACTAGCCTGAGTAATTGTGCGTACTTTATTTTCTACAGAAGTTCCTGAAGCTGTGAAGCCTGTAAAATCATGTGTACCGACCAAATCCTTAGCAGCCTTCTGCATAGGTGCTAAACTTAGAGGGTAGGGATAGTGGGTCGCATAATTACGCATCATGGGGTTCTTAGGTCGCCCTGCATCTACTAGAAACTCATAGGTTTTACTGTGTTTATTGTATCGTGCATGAAATTCTTCTGATACAAGTTCAATACTAACAACATCAATGTCATCTGGACATTGTGTATCTAAACCAAAACGTAACTTCTCTGGATCCCGCTCCTGGGGCAAATCGAAGTGTATAACTTGTCCATAGGCATGAACACCTGCATCTGTACGACCCGCTCCATGAACGGTGACAGGTGTTCCGCTATTTAACCGTAAGAGAGTCTTTTCAAGTTCTTCTTGAATAGAACGTGCATTTGGTTGTCTTTGAAAACCTGAGAAAAGTGTACCATCATAGGAAATTGTCGCTTTGTATCTAACCATAAGATTATCATATCAGATTTTTTCAAGGATAAGAAGTAGGTCGATTAGCAACTGACCCCATACAATTTTCGAAATAAAGAAAAAGACGCCTTCAGCGTCCTTCCTTTATAAATCTTCTAAGGCATCCTTTACTTTATTGAAGAAACCTTTTTTCTGTGGTGCGATTTTTTCATCACCACTTGCTTTGGCAAATGCAAGGAGAGCTTCTTTTTGAGCATCGTTTAGCTTCGTAGGAGTTACAATCTTAACTGTAACGTGTTGGTCTCCTTGTGAACCTCCACGAAGACGTGGAGCCCCCTTTCCTTTTAGACGGAAAGTTTTGCCTGTTTGAGTCCCTGCTGGAATGGTCATCTCAACATTTCCGTGAACTGTTGGTACTTCGACAGTATCACCAAGAGCAGCTTGGACAAAGGAAATGTTAAGTGTATAGTAAATTGTTGATCCATCACGAGTAAACTTATCGCTTGGATTAACATTGATGATTACAAAGAGGTCTCCATAAGGACCACCATTGAAACCAGCTTCACCTTGACCTGCAAGACGGATTTGTTGACCTGTTTCAACACCTGCTGGAATCTTGACAGATACTTTGTGGCTTTGTTTTTCATGTCCTGTTCCGTGACAAGTTTGACATGGCTCTTTAATTTCTTGACCTGTTCCATGACAGACATCACAGGTTACTTGACGACGCATCATACCAAGTGGTGTTTGCGTATCGACATTGATAACCCCTTGACCATGACAGCGACCACAAGTTACAGGGCTTGTGCCAGGTTTTGCACCAGATCCCGAACATGTCTTACATGTTGCTTCACGATTGTAGTGAACTTCTTTTTCGGCACCAAAAATCGCCTCTTCGAAGCTTAGGTTGACACGGTACTGAAGATCATCACCTTGACGTGGAGCATTCGGGTTACGAGTAGCACCACCACCAAAGAAGCTAGAGAAGATATCCTCAAAGCCACCAAAGCCTGCACCACCATCGAAGCCACCAAAGCCTCCTTGACCACCAAAACCATTCGCACCATCTGGTCCGTATTGGTCATAGGCTGCACGTTTTTGGTCATCACTTAAAGTTTCGTAGGCCTCTTGAACCTCTTTATATTTTTCTTCCGCACCCGGTTCTTTATTAATGTCTGGGTGGTATTTCTTAGACATCTTACGATAGGCACGTTTAATTTCATCTTGAGAGGCATCCTTAGATACCCCAAGACGATCGTAATATTCGGTATTGTTCATAATTTTAGATACAAAGGGCATCTAATGGAGAAAGCCAAAGTAATAGTTTTGAAGATGAACACCTAGTCCCTTGAAACCAACTATCTTTTTGGCTTAATCCCTAGCCCGTGTTCAACGACGAACACTCTTTGTTCCTTTCTATTTTATATTTGTTACGATACGAAGTAAAACTATATCTTATATTCACTTCACTTATTTTAGCGAAAAACAGAGGCTGGTTTGCAACCTCTGGATTTCTTTTTATCATTTACTAGCTAAGCTCAACACCTTACCGAACTGAGCACACCCTAACCTCTTGGTGAAAAAGAGAAATCTTCCTATTTTTACTGTGAGGTTTTAATGGACTTTACATCTTACTTTTCAGTAAACTCTCCGTCTACAACATCGTCGCCTGAGTTATCTGCTGTTTGTGCACCTTCTGCTCCTGCTTGAGCTTGTTGTGCTGCTGCAGCTTGTTCGTAAAGTTTAACTGCAAGAGCTTGAGCTTTTTCGTTAAGAGCTTCCAATTTAGCCTTCATGTCATCAAGATTGCCTGATTCTTGAGCTTTCTTAAGTTCATCAAGAGCTGATTGAGCAGCATCACGTTCTGTGTCGAAGCCTTTACCTTCTGTTTCTTTGATTGTTTTTTCAGTCGCAAAGATAGCTTGGTCAACTTCGTTACGAAGATCTACTTCTTCTTTACGTTTTGCATCTGCTTCAGCATTTGCTTCAGCATCTTTCATCATCTTTTCAATTTCTTCGTCTGTCAAACCAGAGTTAGATTGGATGACAATTGTTTGTTCTTTTTGAGTTCCAAGGTCTTTAGCTTTAACAGATACGATACCGTTCTTATCAATATCGAAAGTAACTTCGATTTGTGGAATACCACGAGGTGCAGCTGGGATATCAGTCAATTGGAAGCGTCCAAGAGTCTTGTTATCTGCTGCCATTGGGCGTTCCCCTTGAAGAACGTGGATATCAACGGCTGGTTGGTTGTCTGCTGCAGTTGAGAAGACTTGTGATTTAGATGTTGGAATAGTAGTGTTGCGGTCAATAAGTTTTGTGAACACTCCACCCATTGTTTCGATACCAAGTGACAATGGAGTTACGTCAAGAAGGACAACGTCTTTGACATCACCAGTAATAACACCACCTTGGATAGCAGCACCCATGGCAACTACTTCATCAGGGTTAACTGATTTGTTTGGTTCTTTACCAGTTTCAGCTTTAACAGCTTCTACAACGGCAGGGATACGAGTTGAACCACCGACAAGGATAACTTCGTCAATATCTGACAAGCTCAAACCTGCATCTGAAAGGGCTTGACGAACTGGAGTTTTCGTACGTTCTACAAGGTCACGAGTCAAATCATCGAATTTCGCACGAGTCAATGTCATTTCCAAGTGAAGAGGTCCAGCCTCACCAGCAGTGATGAATGGCAAGCTGATTTGTGTTGAAGTAACACCAGAAAGGTCTTTCTTAGCTTTTTCAGCTGCATCTTTCAAGCGTTGAAGAGCCATCTTGTCTGTTGACAAGTCGATTCCATTTTCTTTCTTGAATTCTTCAACCATGTGGTCGATGATTTTTTGGTCAAAGTCATCACCACCGAGTTTGTTATCCCCTGCAGTTGCCAACACGTCAAAGACACCGTCACCAAGTTCAAGGATAGATACGTCGAATGTACCACCACCAAGGTCGAATACCAAGATTTTTTCTTCTTTATCAGTCTTATCCAAACCGTAAGCAAGAGCTGCTGCTGTTGGTTCGTTGACGATACGTTCTACTTCAAGACCAGCGATTTTACCAGCGTCTTTTGTTGCTTGACGTTGTGCATCGTTGAAGTAAGCAGGAACTGTGATAACTGCTTTAGTTACTTTTTCACCAAGGTAATCTTCAGCATAACCTTTCAAGTATTGAAGAATCATAGCTGAAATCTCTTGTGGTGTGTATTCTTTACCGTTTGCAGAAACTTTTTCAGAAGTACCCATCTTAGATTTGATAGAGATGATTGTATCTGGGTTTGTTACTGCTTGACGTTTTGCAGCGTCACCAACGATGATTTCACCGTTTTTGAATGACACAACAGATGGAGTTGTGCGGTTACCTTCTGGGTTTGCGATAATTTTTGATTCAGTTCCTTCAAGAACTGCTACTGCTGAGTTTGTTGTACCTAAGTCAATACCAATGATTTTAGACATATGTTTTTCCCCTTTTTACTTTAATTTCTATTTTGCTTTTTTTATCTTTCATTCATAGTTTTCTGTCATTTCGGACAAGTTTTCAATTATGTTACGACACAAGAAGTCGAAATCGATTTTATTTTGACGACGAGTTAGTAAGGAGGCTAGGCAATCGCTATGGCGCTTGCCGTTTTCTGACGAGTTGCTTCAGCAACCGTCAGAATTGCCTAGTTGAACACGCCCTAAGCTCTGGGTAAAAAAGATAGATTTCCTTGTGTTCATCGAACACTTCGTCAATCTCCTATTTTTACTGTGAGCTTTTACGGACTTTGTATCCTAGTTGTATACAACTACCATAGCTGGGCGTAAGACGCGTTCGTGGAGTTTATACCCTTTTTGGAAAACTTGTGCAATCGTGTCTGCTGGATGTTCATCATCTGCAGGCATTGTTTGAATTGCCATGTGGAAGTTATGATCGAAATCACCATCAGCTGGAATTTCTTCAATTCCTTCCTCTTTAAGAGCATGCACTAAACTTTCTTGCACCATTTCCAAGCCTTTTTTGACATCATCAGTCAAGCCCTCAACGGCAAGAGCACGTTCAAGGTTATCAAGTGATGGCAAAATCGCTTTTGCCAAATCTTGGCTACGATACTTTTGCAATTGTTGACGTTCTTCATTTGCACGTCGCTGAATGTTTTGCATTTCTGCATGGGCACGAAGGTATTTGTTTTCAAATTCTTCGGCACGCGCTTGGACTTCTTCAAGTTCAGAAGGTTCGCTTACTTCCTCTACAACTTCTTCAGTTGTCTCCGTAGCTTCCTCTTCTTTCACTTCTTCTTTTTTAATATCTTCAGTCAAGGCATACACCTCTTTCTATACTTTTTAAATGTTATATCTTAGCTAACTTCATAATGGTTACTATTGAGGTAACGGTAATAATCCGTCAACTTCATAACCAAAACTCTACTAATAACATTGACCAAACTAACCATGCGACGATAATCCATTTCAATTGGGCCAATCACATGCATGAGTGCCATCCCACGATAAGGAATCAGGAATTTATGACTCATAACTGTGACATTTTCAAGCGCTTCTTCAGTTGATTCTGCAACCGAAATCTTGGTCACTTCATCATCGGAGATAGCTGATCGAAGCTCAAGTGCCACATGTTGTGGATTGTCCAAAAATTGATAGGTTTTTAAGTCGGCATAAGTCAGTGATGCAACCTTACCTTCGATGAAAATCAATTCCTTAAAAAGTTGTGAAAAGATATAATCAAACAAATCTAGAACATTATCTGTTATTTTGAAATACTTTTGCACAATCTGAGGAATCTCAGTTCTCAATCGGTAATGGATATCTAAGACAGTGTTTCCCAAAAAACGTTCTTGAACAAGCTTATGAAGAATTTCCAAATCACTAGACAAGAAATTTTTTGGAATAGCAAATTGAACTGTCACAGGCTTAGATTCATCTAGAGTAAGAACCGCTAAAGCGTCGTGATTGGATAGATGAACAATGTCAAATCCAGTCAGACGTTGTCGTGTCGGCTCCACATCTTGAATCACTGCTGTACATCCTGTCATTTCTGCCAGCAGCTTCGCCGCTGCATCCAAGATATCTTCAAGTTTAAAGGCTTCAAAATCAAAGGCCTTGACCACTTGATAAACATCTTGTTCATCAATCGTATCAAGATTCAAAGAATTAGCGACGAAATACTGGAAACCTGCTCGGCTTGGCATACGTCCACTAGAAGTATGAGCTTTTTCAAGATAGCCCATCTTTTCAAGCTTGGCCATGTCATTACGAATGGTCGCTGAACTCGAATCAATTGATTCTTGTAATGCTTTAGAACCAACCGGTTCATGTGTACGAGTGAACATCTCAACTATCAAATTCAAAATAGTGTTTTGCCTTTGCGTAATCACGATGTCACCTCATTTCTATTTATTAGCACTCTAATACATCGACTGCTAACTTATGATTCTATTATACACCTAAACTTGAACATGTCAACCCAAAAAACCAAAAATTTAGCACTCTTTTTGTAAGAGTGCTAAAAATACATCTTAAGACCTAGAAAAGCAAAAAAAGAGCACCTCAGAGGCACTCTAATCTTATCAATCATATTTTGACAAATGATAGGTCTCAATAATAGATATGAGGTGTTTGGCATAACCCGGATCACTGCTAAAACCCGCAGCTTGTAGTTTTTCTGCCGCAACTTTATAACTAGTCGTTCCTGCCACCTCTTTATAGGTCGATTCGCCCCATGTTCCTTGGCGAAGTTCTTCTAAATAAGTCATCATAGAACTTGACCAATCCTTAAAAACTGCAAAATCCACCTTTTGGTATTGCCACTTCCCTTTACTGTAGATACTATCCTTTAAACGAATACGTTCTTGACCTGGCTGAGCAGGGAGACTGTAGATGTTATGATATTTAACAGATAAAAGACTGCTACCATAATTCGACTCATATGCAGCTTGACTAAGGAGAATAGACGCAGGTACACCATAGTTTTTAGACATCTTTTGAGCTGTTGGAGCTAAGGTCTCAATAAATTCTTGCTGTGTGTAAGCAACCTTTACCGAACGAGCATTATCATCTGTAGAGGCATGAAGAATCAAAGGTAAGAGAATACCTAAAGCAAAAACAACAACTAAGGTAATGAAGGCTTTTAGTTTAAAACGTCGTCTCACTTAGCTTTCTCCTTTAATAATGCCAAATACTCCTCCAAAGTAAGATTATGTTCAGTCATATACTCTGCTGACTCTTTACCAACATAGCGGAAATGCCAATCCTCATAACCTACACCCGTTGACGATGTTTTACCATCTGGAAAACGAAGAACAAAGCCATATTTCGGCGCCAACTCTTTGACTTTAGCTACTGTATCTGGATCTGCTTCATTTAAGCTATCTACAGTACTCATATCAATCGCAAGACCTGTTTGGTGTTCACTCGCTCCTGGTGGTTGTGAATAGGTTTGAACCTTTTTCTCCGCCTGAGACTCCGTCAAACTTGGGTCAGCAGCCATTTCCTGCTGAACGTAACTGTTATAAAGTTCTGTCTGATAAGTAACACTACGATAACCTGATATCAAGTGATAACTTGGATCAATTTCTTGAGCAGCTGCTAAAAACTCCTTAACGTTCTTAGCAATTCTTGCATCTACAGAAACACCATCGACATCAGCAATCTCAGGGTTAAGTTCTTTAGACTTATTATCTCGATTTACCAAAAGCAATTGCCAGTCTTTAGGCGATACATCAGGTAGTCCCTTTGCATCCTTGCTTTGAGTCGCATCGGTAGCTTGTTTACTACTTTTTGTTACTGACGATCCATTAGTTTGTTGGACTGTACGACTGACACCAAATACTGAATAAAGTCCTGCTGCAACTAAAAGAACTGCAATCAAGACACTGCTGATAACCAAAAACCAGTTGGTTTGCTTTTTCGCCTGACGGCGACTTGGATAGTTATTTTTTACCATTTTCTTTTTCTATTATCTCTCGCCCAACCTGACGATAGGTCATATCGCCAAGTGCTTCTAATGTAAATTTACCATTTTCATAAGCAACAACAGTAACCGAACCATTGTCCAATGAAGGATGCTCAACAGAAGGATCAATTAACCAAGCAAAGGTTGCAATGGTCATACCGTGACTAACGACGATAGCATTACCGCCACCAGACCTCTCAAGATTTTCTGCAATAGCTGTGAACCCCTCTAAAATACGTTTTCTGAGCACTTCCCAAGGCTCTGCCCAACCAGCCGTATCCACATCAAGGATACCCTGTGCAAGCTCAGGATAAGTTACCTCATGCAAATCTTTACCTTGAAAAGCATCTGTTCTCGGTAGCACACCATAGAAAAGTTCACCGTCATAGCCACCATCTAAACTACCAAAACACCACTCACGAATACGTTTGTCACGTTTATAAGGAATAGTTTCTAAACCCGTCTCACGTAAAATGATATCCATAGTTTGAATCGTTCGACCTGAATCACTAGAATATGCGGCCTTGAAAGGGATACCTGCTGCTTTCAGACCTACCCCCAATTCACGAATACCTTCTTCACCGAACGGGGTCAAAGGGCTATCAGACCAACCTTGTGCACGACCAATGGTGTTAAACATCGTTTTGCCGTGTCTCGCAATATACAACTTAACCTTACTCATAGCACCCCTTCTTTCCGTCATTTTTTGAATTCATTATAGCACAAATCCCCTCGACTATCTAGCCAGCGAGACCATCAGAAAATGCCTTACCAATTGGCAAAGCATTTAACATCCGCTTAGTTTTTAAAGCTGTGAACAGGAGCTGGGATTTGACCACCACGTGCAATGAAGTCAGCCGATGAAGCCTTGTTTACTTTCATTACTGGTGCATAACCAAGAAGACCTCCAAGTTCCAACATATCACCTTCCTTACCATAAGGAATGATACGAACAGCTGTTGTTTTCTGGTTAATGACACCGATAGCCGCCTCATCAGCAATCATGGCCGCGATTGTTGTATCTGGCGTATCAGCAGGAATAGCAATCATGTCTAGACCAACAGAACAGATAGCTGTCATGGCTTCCAATTTTTCAAGGTTGATATGACCAGACTGAACCGCCGCAATCATACCTTCATCTTCAGAAACTGGAATAAAGGCACCTGACAAACCACCAACTTGGTTACATGCCATGATACCACCTTTTTTAACTTGGTCGTTAAGAAGGGCTAGAGCTGCAGTAGTACCATGCGTACCAACAACTTCAAGACCCATCGCTTCAAGTACACGGGCTACTGAATCACCAACTGCTGGTGTTGGCGCAAGAGACAAATCTACAATACCGAACTCGACACCAAGGCGTTCGCTGGCCATTTGACCAACCAACTGACCAACACGTGTGATTTTGAAAGCGGTCTTCTTAACTGTTTCAGCTAGAACATCGAAACTTTCGCCTGGAACTTTCTCAACTGCACGTTGCACAACACCAGGACCTGAAACCCCAACATTGATTACAACATCAGCCTCACCAACACCGTGGAAGGCACCTGCCATAAATGGATTATCTTCAACCGCATTAGCAAAGACCACCAATTTACCTGGGCCCATTGGATCTGCCTCAGAAGCCTCTTTGATGATACGTCCCATGTCACGTACTGCTGTCATGTTAATACCAGTCTTTGTTGAACCGATGTTGACAGATGAGCAGACAAAATCAGTCTCTGCAAGCGCACGTGGAATAGAATTAATAAGAATCTCATCACCTTTTTGATAGCCCTTTTGAACGAGTGCAGAGAAACCACCAATAAAGTTAACGCCGATTTCCTTAGCTGCTCGGTCTAACGCCTTCGCAAAAGGTACGTAGTCTGTTGCATCTGTTGCCGCACCGATGATTGAAATCGGAGTAACAGACACACGTTTATTAACAATCGGAATACCAAGTTCAGCCGCAATTTCGTCACCAACAGCTACCAAATTTTTAGCCTTAGATACAATCTTGTTATAGACTTTTTCTGCCGCCTTATCGATATCTGAATCGATACAGTCTAGGAGTGAAATCCCCATGGTAATGGTACGAACATCAAAGTTCTGCTCCTCAATCATGGCAATGGTTTCTGTGACCTGTTTAATATCCATTTTAAGCTACTCCTATCTTACAAGTTATGCATAGCATCAAAAATTGCTGAACTTTGGATGTTGATTTTAACGTTCAATGACTCACCAAAGGCTTCCAATTCAGCACGTAGGTGTGTAAAATCTTGTTTGTCTTCTGATGATACAACCGCCATCATGGTAAAGAATTCATCAAGAACTGTTTGAGAAATATCATCAATATTCAAACCAAGTTCTGCCACCTTAGTCGCAACACCCGCAACAATACCTGATTTGTCCTTACCTACAACTGTAATAATCGCTTTCATGAGAAGCCTCCATCATTTTATTTTGTATAATTTTAGCATATTTTGATTAAAAATGCTATTTTTTATGAAATTTGCATATTTTTTCTTGAAAAAGACGAATGTTTCCGAGGAATTTAACTAATATCGTTTATGAAAATATCCTCTCTTTGCCCCAACTACTTGTGGATAAACTTGTTCACAACCTAAATAATATCTTTCTTATAAAACCTTGAAAAATCAAGATTCAACACTATCAACAGACTTTTCCACACCTGTGGATAAGTCTGTGGGTAACTTGTCGATAAACAAAAAAATATCGCCAAATTCAGGCGATATCTTAGCTTTATTTCCATTTTAAATTAACATGGGCATTCATTTCTTTATAAGCAGTATCTATACGCTCTTTGGTTTCTTCATCTAGTTTATTTCTATATTTACCACCTTTAATGAAATCCTCTAAAATATAAGTTTGGTAAGTATACAAAGGATACCCCTCTGGCGAAGTTGTTCCTTTAGGCGTACGGTTAACCCAAGTCGGATGTGCTTGAGCTGTCTTAATCGTGGTTTGACCATTCTTTTTCTCAAGAGTGACATCCATTAAGACACCCCTCTCTGTCCACTCTGCACTATCCACACCATCCATAGTCTCTATGCGCTGGTTAGAGATGAAATTCCCCATTGAGTAAATAATGAGTTTTTGCTGTCCATCCTTTTTAACCACCTCAGAAGGCTCAACCACATGAGGATGACCTCCAAAGATAATATCGGCACCCCAATCAATCATCTTATGATAGAGTTTGACCTGTTCATCTGTCGGTTCCAAACGATATTCAACACCCATCTGAGGCATGATAACCGTGATATCTGCTTCTTTTTCTGCACGCTGAATCTCAGCTTTCATACGTTTTTCATCCAAATTCGATAAGTGGTCTGCAACCTCTTTATCCGTCAAGTTCGACTCTAGGCCATTGTAACCATAAGCATAGGAAAGTATTGCAACCTTGATACCATTAACATTCTTGATGAGGAGTGGTGCCTTATCACGCACCGGCTTTTCATAAACACCAACAGGATCAATGCCCACCTCTTTAAAAGCATCAGCTGTTGTAAAAGCTCCCTCTAAACCAGAATCCAAGATATGATTATGAGCCAAATCCATAACATCATAGCCAGCATCCTTAATAGCTGCGGTCACTGACTGAGGAGCATTAAACAGAGGATAACCCGACAAGGGATAGTCAGGATTGATCGTTCCCTCAAAATCACCCAAAACCAAATCAGCCTGTTTTAACCACGGCTTCACATAAGTAAAATTCTCCGTAAAATCATAGCTACCGTCTGCCTGTAGGGCACTCATATAGAGACCGTCATGATAGAGCAAGTCCCCATTGGCCATGATACGTGCTGTCTGTACCTGGTTCGAGGCATTCTTTTGCTGTTCGTTCTTACTATGAACAATTAAAATCTCAAGAAAAAGCAAACCTAAGACAAGAGCAATTAACCCCATCAAAATCTTATTAGTCATCGCATTGTCACGCTTTTTAGCCTGGCTCTGTTTCATAATACTCTCCTTTTTCATACTTCTAGTGTACCAAAAAAACTTATCCATTGATGATAAAAAAGATTAATAAACGGTTACATCTCAATTCCACGACGATTGAAAAGATCAGTTTTCTTAGACAAGATAAAAACTCTACTTCAGTATGAAGTAGAGTTTTGTTAATGATTAGCGTGTTGGTGTGTATTCCAAATCTTTACCGTGTTTAGCTACAAAATCAGACATTTCAGAGTCTGGAATTTGACGTAAGTAGAGATTGGCACGAATTGTTTCGTCTTCCTCACGACAAGTCGAAAGAACAAGGTATTTATCTGAAGCACTAACCTTCAAATCCTTGTTTTTAACACTTGCTTGATCATAGATAATATCCAACTGTTGTTTAAAGTCTTTATCGCTTTCAAATGATGTACGATAGAAAGCTGTGTCTTCAGGCACAATTACCATAGCAAGTGCTTCGTAATAGTACTTACGTTGAGGTGTCTCAATAACAACATATTTGTGTTTGTCAAAGAATGACTGATCACTATAGTAGTTAACGTCGTTGAACATACGACTATCAGCAACCTTACTTCCTCGAGCATGACCGAAGAGCCAAGTCAAACGATCGCTGAAATCTTTCTTATTGTCTGTATCCATGAAGACAGTTCCCAAATATGGAACGTTTCCTCCATCGAATGTTTTATCTAAATAGGTTGAATTGTCCGTTGTTTGAACAACCGGCTCATCCAATTTAGTCCCTGGTGCATAGACATAAGCGATAGTATCAGGGTTTGTTGCCTCAAGACCATCAAATTTATTTTTGAGGTAGGCTTTCTCCTCATCTGAAACTTTATAAGTGTTTGCTTTTTTAGTCGTTAAAACACTCTTAACACCATTAGAGGATGATGCTGTTGGAGACATAAACTGGAAGCCAAGGAAGACAGCCAAAGCAGCAATGACTAAGGCCGAAATCCCAGCAATCAGTTTTTTACGAGATCCAGTAGATTTACGGTTATGATTACTCATGAAATGTCAAATCCTTTTCTTTATCCATAGAAAAATATCACCGAAGCACTAGCCCCAGTGATATTCTTTTTAGCAATAGCAGTTAATTATTTAACAGCTGCTGTGTTTGGAAGAGCTTTAGCGTCAGCTTTTGCTGCTGCTGGAGCTTTTTGTTCTGCAGCTTTAACAGCTTTAGCTTCTTCTTTAGCGTCTTTGTTAGCGTTAGCTTTATCAGTAACTACAAATTCGTCTTTGATGATGTTTCCGTTAGCATCACGTTTTGGTTCGATGTGTTCACCAGCATCTTCAAATTTTTGTTTAGTTGAATCTGCGTCAACGTTGTTAAGACCATCTTTAGCAGCTTGAGTAAGACCATCAGTCTCGTTTGAGAAGAAGTCTTTACCAGTTACTTCTGTTTTGTTATCAAGGTTTCCTGTGTGAACGTTACCTTCGTTGTTAGCGAATGCAGGAGCTGCTGCGGCGAATACTGCAAGAACTGCAGCTGATGTAAGCAATACTTTTTTCATAATTGTTTCTCCTCTAATGGATTATTATATATTTAGTATCAGGACCTCCCTGACATCTATAGATTATAACACTATTTAGAGATATGTCAACAATTTTTAAAAACTTTTTTAAATTTTTAATATATCCTACAATTCCTACAAACAAAGGGTTTTTGAAGCGTGTTACCAAATAGTAATAATTAATCATTTTTAATTTTAATGTTATTTTAGGTAATTTATTATGTCCTCTACTAAGTTTAAATACAAATTTAAATCATATATAAAAGCATAATTTGTAAAATATACATTCGTTATCATAAAAAACAATGGCTAGAAGAGTCCTATAAAATGACCAAATCTAAGTTATTTGAGGTATAGAACAATATCAACTTTCAAATTATCGCACCTACTTATTTTCTGGTATTTTTGGATGATAAATACATAATATACAAGACCTCAAAATTGAATAGATTAGAGAAACATTAGCGTTTTTGAAAGCATTTTGGCCTAAAAAGTTCTATTATTGGGTTAAAATGCTTGAAAAATAAACTATTATCTTATTTTTGAAAGCGTTTTAACTAAGGTGAAGTCAAGAAAATTCCTTTGAAAACACTCCCTCTTACCAATACCTCACTTCAGAATAACGAGTTCCCAAAAAACTGATACACAAATCAATTGGATTGTTTTACTTCTCTTATTTCAGACGAAATAGTTCTTCCACTTGTTTATTAAAGACTTGTGCTATTTTTAAAGCCATTTCCAACGAAGGGTTGTAGCGATTATTTTCTAAATGAACAATCGTTTCTCTCCGTATTCCTACTTGATCTGCTAAATCTTGTTGAGTCATCCCATAAGCTTCCCTTACTTCTTTCAAGTTAGTCTTTATTTTACTTTCTTTCGCCATATTTCATCCCCTTTTTTCAGTGATAAAGTAAGTAATGGCAAATAATAAGAGTAAAAAAGCCACCAAAATATAAAGAAATCCAGCATTCAAAACAAAAACTTTACAGACGGCTATCAAGGTTGCAATTCCCAATAATATAAAGATTGCTATTGTAAACAAAATGGAAGAGGACTTTGCAATATTTCTATAAAATCGTTCATCGGGTTCTTCATTAATTCTCTTGAATAAGAAGTAAAACATTAATAACAACTGAACACTTAATCCAATTCCTAACATTATATTCTTAATCAAAGAACCAGGAGTTAGAAGCCAAACTCCAATAGTATAAATCGAGGACGAGAGAAATACAAGCACTGTATATAATTTTGCAGTAATCCCAAACATATTTTTCTCTTTCTTTTGATAGGTTGATTTTGAGAGGACCGATAGCATCGTACAAGCCAAATACGTAGGAAGCCAAGACATCGTCATAATAGCACCTTTTGCTAGAATCGGTAGGTGATTCCCAAGCAATAAAACTAAACATACAACAATAAGCACGCTAGCGATATAAAGGATTATCTTTAAGTTCTTCGACATTGTCATTTTCGTCACCTCTTTTCGTCGTGTTATAAATACATCACACCTTATCTGTTATAAATATATCACATTGTTGTAAGAATTTCAAGATGAAGACAAAACTCTAGTAAGATTTTGAACAATTTTTCAGAAATCTATACAAAAAAGCACCCCTAGGGCAAACCTGTGAGTACGTTGAAACGTTGATATAATCGTATTGATTAACGTTTTGAGTGCAGTGGTTGCCATCCAATCAAATGTCACTTCGCTTATTTTCTTGGGGCAACTATGCATAGCATATCTCTATGCGACTAAAGTCGCTAGAGCTAGCCTAATTGTGTACCGCCAGTTCTCATACAAAAAAACACCTTGCAAGTTGCAAAGTATTTTCGTTTGTATTGTGCTTCCCAGCAACGAATTAACGTTTTGAGAATTGTGAAGCTTTACGAGTTTTCTTAAGACCTGGTTGGAACATCTCGTATTTGAATGAATTTCAATGTATGCTTAATATCAATGTTTACCCACGTTTTCAGAAAGAAATATTTCGTCTAATTTGAGTAACTTTCAATTGAATGGTGTGAATTTTGCCCTAAAAATACACGAATTGAGCTAGATTTTACCAAAAAGTTCACACCACTATTTTGATGATTTTTTATTTTGCCTGTTTTTACCTATGGTCTTACCCACAACAAAAATTATAGAGCCAAAAAACACTAGTCACACATTTGAACTAGTGTTTTACATTGCCTTGATTAACAAGGTTACCAAATCTTTCAGAATTACAATTTCTATTTATAGGAAGAATATTAGTAATAAATTATGTAAATTCAACCTAATTACTATAAGTTTGCTCCCATTTTTTCATTTCTTCAACGATACTTCTTAGAGCAATACCTTTCTTTGTCATTTTATATTCAACCTGTGGAGGCGATGTCGGTAAAACTTTTCTTGATAAAATGCCTTCTTGCTCGAAATCATGTAACCGTTGCGCTAATATTCTAGGATTAATACCTTCTACACTACGCAGAAGACTACCATAATGTATATTACCATCAATAATTTCAGATAAAATCTCAAGAGTAAATTTACCCTTTAGTAAATTCAAGACCCTTCTTGCTGGACAAATTGTTTTTTTCAAAGGTTGCATCTTGCAAGTCTCCATTCGTTTCCTCCTTTTTTGATAGTTACTATACTTTTTTTCCCTTCTTGTTTCATAAATAATTACATGATAAGTTAATTATATCACTTGAAGGGAGAAATTCCTATGGATATTATAACTAAGTTTGACCGTATTGAAGATATTCTCGGTAGTCCTGATGGAAGATACTTTGGTACTGGATATACTCAAGTAAAATATTTTCAGAAAGTTAAACATATTGCTTTTGATTGATAAATGAAAATTGGTTTGATGAAATAACGGAGGAAGCTTGATGAAAAAAACAAATACAAAAGCACCAGCTTATCTACTTTTTATTCTTTCGCTAGGATACATTATGGCGGTCCTAGATACAACTGGAGTTGTTCTTGCAGTGCCTCATATTGAAACAGCTATGAGCGTCTCATTAGAGCAATCCATTTGGATTATTAATGCCTATACACTAGCTTTAGGGTCTTTGCTCCTACTTTCAGGAAATTTAACAACAAAATATGGTGCTAAAAGAATTTTATTAATTGGAATGATAATTTTTACACTTGCCTCGTTAGGGTGCTCTTTTTCACCAAATATTGAAACATTAATTATACTTAGATTCATTCAAGGTTTCGGTGCTTCTTTGTTCATGCCAAGTTCATTAGCACTTTTATTCATTTCATACCCCGATTCTACTAAAAGAGCACGTATGTTAGGAATCTGGACAGCAATTATTTCTGTTGCAACCGGTACTGGTTCTTTTATTGGTGGACTAATTATTAACTACTTCGGATGGAGGGGTATTTTCTTGGTCAATATTCCATTTGGAATTTTGACAGTAATTTCAATATTACTTCTCGTGAAAAATAATATTGCCAATCTAAAGACCAGAATTGACATCTTTAGTAATATATTTCTGGTTACAACTATCGGAAGTCTAGTTATTTACCTTGTTGAAGGGAATCAATATGGTTATAGTAACTCAAATCTTTTATTGTTTCTTCTCCTATTTATATTATTTGCTATTGGTTTAGTAGTCCACGATAAAAAAAGTAAAGCACCTATTGTTCCCCACCAACTATTAAAAAATGCTAAGTTTATTGTCTCTAATCTATTAGGTTTAGTAGTTAACATTTCACTATATGGCATTGTTTTGGTGCTAGGACTCTATTTTCAAACTTATTTAAACCTTTCCTCAATGGTTTCTGGACTCCTCATTCTACCAGGAATGATTGTCTTAATTATTGGTAATTTATTTTACGCACGTGCTGTAAAACGATTTTCCGTGGGAAGCCTCGCTACTGTCTCAATTATTTTTGCCATTGTAGGAGCAGCAGGAATTTTTGGAATTGGAGTTCTTTTTCATGAAATTCAACTATACATCCTAATTCCTTTATTTTCTTTAATGAGTCTAGGTATCGGGGTGTTAACTCCAGCAACTACAACCATTCTTATGGAAGCTGCTGGTCAAGAATTATCTGGAATTGCTGGTGCAACTCTAAACGCAAACAAACAGATTGGTGGACTTTTTGGTACAACAATTATGGGGATTGTAACTACTAATTTATCCCATGATTGGAATATAGTCATCGTTGTCGCATTTTTGGTTAACGTGATAATGTATATTGCTACTTGGTTAATTGCTAGTCGTTACCTTTATGGAAAAGAATAAAACTAAACAGAACGCAATCAATTTAAAAGTTGATTGCGTTTTATATTATTTCTCAGCACAATTACTCCAATCATCATAATTTGCTTGATAAATAACTCAATTACTTTTGTCGCAAAGATTGTAAAATACCAACTACCTTATAACCTTGATGAAACTATGAAAAATGCATAAGCGTTAGTTCATATGATAAATTAGATAACACTCGTCGTGTTCCTTGGCTATCCTCAATATTGATTAAACTTCCCAAAAGAAAACCGTCATCATAATGAACTAGGCTACTATCAATTGCAATATCTCTTTTGAGTAGCTCTTCACTCATATCCTAAACCTCGCTAGCAATCGTTTCACTAGTCAAGTCTTTTAAATCTTTTACTAACTGATAAGTAGTATAGATTGTATTTGATATATAATTAATGGATTTTATTAGCTGTATTTCTGAAAATTACCATAAGTAGCTAAACATTTCTTTGCTCTCTGCCCTATAGCTTGCTTACTAAGAGTTTCAAAAAACTCAAAAAAACAGCTTCAAGGTAATTTCTTTATAAATTTATCTTTTCAAATCGAATAGCATCAAGTTCTTTGTCTGATTGATCTTTATATAACGCAATCAGATTGTCGATTTTCTTCTGAATATCTTTTTCATATTTTAGAGTAATGAGGTCTATTTTATCCTCGTCAGACATAGTATTGTTACTTTCCAATTCCAATGCTTGATTGAGTTGCTCTTTCATATAAGTTTTTTGTTCTACCTCTCGCTGAAATTTTGAGTAATTAAAAAGACTTTGTAACAGCAATTCTTCTTCTGCCATTCGAGCATACTGAAAATCATTTGCCAAACGTTCCAAATGCTCTGCCCACTTTAAATCCCCCTTTTTTTCTCCAAACTCACTATAAGGAAAGAGTTCATCCACATCTATTTTTAGAGCTTTCGCAATATCTTCTAGGCGCTCCCAACTTGGTTCGGTAGTGCCTTTTTCATAGTTAATAATTGTTTGTTTAGTTACACCTAGAATTTTTCCCAATTCCTTTTGGGTCATTCCTGCTTTTAAACGGGCAGATTTAATATCAAGCTCCCCCGCTCGTAAGACATTGGCATAGTTATATAAAGCTGACATTGGATTTCACACTTTCTATTTAGGTAAAATTATTTTTTACTTTTTAGTTGACGAGTAAAAATATGTTTTGTATAATGAAAACAATCGATAGGTAAAATAATTGTTTACCTCTTGATTATATAATATTTTACCTTGAGAGTAAATGGAAGGAGGCTAAAATGACACGCTTTTACGATTATCCCCAAACGGTTGAATTGGTTAATGGTTTGAACTCTGTCTCAACTTTAAAGAAATGGCGCTTAAAGATTGAACGCTTAACAGGACATACCTTTGAAGAAAGCCGAGTACGAACAGGCAAACGTTCTTACAGTAAGGTTACTCTCTTTACTGATAGTGACATTGAGCAGTTGCAACAGATTGCCTATTTAAAAGGCAATCTGGGACTAGAGAAAGCCATTCTCAAAGTCTATCCGCCAACCCGTGCCTCACCTGTTCCCTTGACTAAACAAGTACAGGGACTATCTGTTCAAGTGTCTCAACTGAACAATCAGGTTGAGGGACTAACCAGAGATAATCAAGTTCTAACCTTGCGCCAAACCTCACTGGAAAAGCGCATAGAGGTCTTAGAACACCCTAAGAAGCGAACACTCTTTGGCAAGTGAGCACGGTACAGCACCAACGCTGTGGGCGAGTGGTCAACACGGTAGCCCACAAGGCGGTCGGGGCTTGAAACGGGCGAGACTTGCCACTAAAATAAGTGCCCCACTACTAATAGGGGGTACGAACGTACACGAAAGTAGGGCTAACCCCTTGATACGTCTGGGGTTAAAACCAATCAGTTGAAGTTTTCGCTGAAATCCCTTGGGAGAGTAAGGTTCAAAGCTAATTCTGCGTACGTTTAGAAAAGATAACTACTTTAAAAAACACAAAGGAGAATATGATGACAAACTTAACACTAACTGACACAACACTTAAACTTGGCGAATTGAACCTTGATAAAAGTCAATTCATGCTTCCTAAAAAAGTAGTGGTACTTTCTGCTCGTATGAGTTATAAGTATCAAGAGGTAAACGGCGAACAAGTCCGAACAGACGAACCATCCAAACTAGTTTGTAGCGTTCAAGATGCGGATAAAATCAAAGTGTTAAAAGAAATGAACATTGCCATTGAAGAACTCAAAGCGATAACGCTTGAAATTCATGACAACCTCGACAAAATCACTAAACTGGCAGAAAACGACGGTTTACTTGATAAGACCGTTGAACTCGTCAATCCTCAAGTCCGTCTCATGTGGAACATGACTCGTAGCAACTGGTCTGGTGTAAAACTAGTGGCAAATGACCTTAAAATGACTGGTGACTAAGCATGGACAACAGCGTAAGGATTGACTACTTCGCTGTAACCGTTAAAGATGTTTCACCAGAGGAGGTATTAGAAGAGATACTCCTTATTCCCCAAGACCAGTTTGCACTGAATGCTTGGGGAATAAATAAGTATCAACGCCACTATGCCTGTTCAGACATCAAAGTTTACTTTAACCAAGCCTTAGATAATATGGGGGTCTATCTGGAACTAAAAGGACAAGGCTGTCGCCAATATGAGGAATTTATGGCGGGTAACGCTAACAACTGGGTAGCTCTAGTCACACGCCTTTACCGCTATCAGGTTAACTTTACCCGAATTGATATTGCTAATGACATCTACGATAATGCCTTATCGGTTCAAACTCTCTATGCTTACTGTAAACGGGGCTTGTGTATCACCAGAGCCCAACACATGGACTATCACGAGCGGTCAGTCCTTGAAACAGGGGAACGGATTGGCGAGACCGTCACCATAGGCGCACGAGGAAGCCAGCAATGGTGTGTTTACAACAAACTCATGGAACAAACAGGCAAAGGTAAGATTGTTGATAAGATAAGTGATTGGGTCAGGGCGGAGCTCCGTTGTTGGCAAGGCAAAGCCAATATTATCGCCCAGCAAATAGTTCTTAAAAGACCTCTGACAGCCATTTACTTTGAGGCAATCAACGGACACTACCGCTTTGTCAGACCTAATGACAGGGATACCAACAAACGCAGACGTCAACCTGTTAAATGGTGGCTGGACTACCTCCAGACGGAAACTAAAACACGATTGAGTATTGAACGCACCAAGCCAACACTTAGACAATCGGAACAATGGACGGAAAAACAAGTCTCAAAGACCTTAGCCAAGCTCTATGTGGCTAAGTACGAGGCAACCACACTTGAAGAAGCTAACCAATTTCTCCAAGACCTCTTAAAATTGGGACTATCGAAATTTACTAACAGCGATGAAAAGGAGATTGACCAATATGTCCGTGAACACCAGAGTTCCGGGACTTGGGGCATACAAAAAGACGACTTGCCGTAAACAAATCGCCTTAGAAATAATAACTACTAACATTATATCATGAAAGGACAAAAGAGGCTATGCAAGTGATTTTACCAGACGAACAAATTCATCAGCTACAACTTTTAATTAGCCGACTTATAGAAAATGAAATAAAAAATAAATTGGATAGTAACAACATTGAAAGTCCATTCTTGAACAAGCAACAAGCTTGTAAGTATCTAGGAATTGCCAATAATACGCTTGATTCTTGGATAAAAAAGGGATTACCAGTTATTCGAGTTGGAAAAACTGTCCGCTTTGATAAAACCGAACTTAATTACTGGTTACAAAATCAGTAGCATTCTAACCGTGGTCTGATATAATGAAGCCACGGTATTTTTCTAGCTCAATTCAAAAAAGGAGAATACTATGTCAATTACAAAAACTAAAAACGGAACTTATCGCTTACGTATCTATGTCCCAGAAGAAGTCAAATCCTCATTGGGAATTAATAAAAAAGTGATTGAAAAACGTTTCAAACTAAGGAGTGAGGCTAAAAAATACGAACTTGAATTACAAAACAAGATTGATAAAATTTTAAGCGGAGAATCAACCTCATTGGAAACAAATGGCTCAATCCTCTTTTCCGATTTTTATCACAATGTTTGGTGGGAGTCCTATAAAGCAGGTCAAACAACATCTACCACAAAACCACCTTCACAAGCTACTATTGACGGTACCGAAATTGTCTTTAGAAAACATATCCTACCCTTGCTTGGTAATTATTCCATTGATTTTCTCAATCAAAATAAACAGGTTATCTTGAACCTTTTAACACAAAAGGCAGAAGAATATGCAAACTTTAAAGTGATTAGAAGTTACGTTAATTCTATTTTTGATTGGGCTGAGGAATTGGAATATATCGAAACTAATCGTCTCTCTAAAACAATTAGCCGTATTAAGGCAACTAAAAAAATTAAACTACAAGAGAGTAAAAATGATGAAGATTTATATCTGTCACAATCAGAACTTCAAGCATGGTTCACCGCTTTTGAAGAAGATTTAGAAAACGACAAGCTCCTATTCAAAGATTATGTGTTATTCTATACAACTTTTTTCTTAGGAGATAGGAAATCCGAAAGTTACGCTTTGCAATGGAAACACATTAACCTAAAGAAACAAGAAATTCAGTTAGTGAAAGCCTTGGACAAGTATAAAAATCCAAAATCAACTAAGGGAAATAAAAGGACAACTTTCCATATTCCTATTGAACTAACTGATTTACTCTGTGCTTGGAAAAAACAACAAAAATTGGAATTGGCAAAATTCAATATTATCCAATCTGATGAACAGTATGTTTTTACTTATATTGATACAAAAGGGAATGTTAATAGTCCCTTACACGCTGATTATCTTAATAATAAGATGAAGTCTGTCGAACGCCGTCATAAGGAACTAACACACGCCACACCTCATAAATTACGTCATACGGGTGCAACTCTTGCCAAACAATTTGGCACATCACTAGAGGACATTTCAGAAGCTCTAACGCATAGCGATACTCTCACAACTAAGACCTATGTCAACACTTCAAATGTCATACCAATGGCTGTTGGTGAAATTGCCTACCGTAACCTTAAAAAGTAATGGTGTGAATTTGGTGTGAAAAGTGGTGTGAATTTTGCCAAAAAAACATCAAAAAACACCCCATGGTGTGAACCATGAAGTGTTGATAAATGCTGTATTGTAGCCGTTTCTTAACGTTTTGAGAACTGGCTAGCTTTACGAGCTTTCTTAAGACCTGGTTTCTTACGTTCAACCATACGTGCATCACGAGTAAGAAGTCCAGCGCGTTTCAATGAATCGCGGAAGTCTGGATCTACTTGAAGAAGTGCACGAGCGATACCGTGACGGATCGCACCTGATTGACCAGCGTATCCACCACCTACAACGTTAACGTGTACGTCGTATGAACCTTCAGTTGAAGTAACTGCAAAAGGTTGGTTGATAACGAGACGAAGGTCTGCGTGTGGGATGTATTCTTCTACATCTTTTTTGTTAACTGTGATTTTACCAGTACCTGGAACCAAACGTACGCGTGCAACGGCGTTTTTACGGCGTCCTGTACCTGCATATTGTGCTTGTGCCATTATATTAGTGCTCCTTTCCTCTTAGAATTAGATAAGTCCTGAGATATCAAGTACTTCTGGTTGTTGTGCAGCGTGAGTGTGCTCACCGCCAACGAAGACTTTCAATTTCATACCTTGTGCGCGTCCAAGAGTGTTGTGTGGAAGCATACCTTTAACTGATTTTTCGATCAAACGAACAGCATTTTTAGAACGAAGTTCACCTGCTGAGATTTGTTTCAATCCACCTGGGTACATTGAGTGAGTGTAGTAGATCTTATCAGTTGCTTTTTTACCAGTCAATTTAACTTTTTCAGCATTGATAACGATTACGAAGTCACCTGTATCAGTGTGTGGTGTGAAAGTTGGTTTGTTTTTTCCGCGAAGTACGCTAGCAACTACTGCAGAAAGACGTCCAAGTGGCACATCAGTTGCGTCAACGACATACCATTTACGTTCAACTTGGCCTGGTTTAGCCATAAATGTTGTTTTGTTCATGATTTCTCCTATATATAGTTCGATTTTTGTTTACGAGTGATGGGTGTTCCTTCCCATCGAAAAGTATTTGGAAGGTTCCGGGGCCTTTCAAATGGGGTAAACAATACCGTTTAACATAATATCAAAAAAACACGTCCAAGGCAAGTCATTTGGAGGTGTTTTTCTTTTATTTTTTGTATTTTTTGTATTTTTTTAGTCTCTCATTTTATAAGGTGTAAGACTAGAATTCATGCCTAAATAACATCTAAAGAGTACAAACTAATCCTCAGATTCCCAAAAAAGCTGGTCTAAAGTTTTGTCCAGAGTTTTGCAGATAGCAATACACAGATTTATAGTTGGGTTGTAATCACCTTTTTCAATAGCTGAGATGGTCTGACGAGAAACTCCTATAGCATCTGCCAAACCTTGTTGAGTGAGATCCTTTGCTACACGAGCTGACTTCATTTTTAAATTTTTCATTCAAAAATCCTATTCTTCGTCTTCTAGTTCTTCCAAACGGTTCTTCTTGATTCTATTAATAATAACCCAGCAGTCGCAAATAAGGGTCAAACCCAATGTCAAAAATGCCACACTACTCATAAGATTCTTCCCTATCTTAAACGACTGAAATAGACTTAAGAGGCCTATTAGCGATATAAAGATTCCAAAAAAACACATTACCCAGGATAATCTGAGCATCTTCTTTTCAAGTTTTTTGTCTAGCAACCATGGATGTCCATTACGTGATACGCTGTGAACTAATACTAGGCACATAGAACCAAAGAAAGTGATGATTAATAGTGACTGCACTAATTCGACGGAGTGTGTCTTGCTAGCAACCATAATCGTTACAAATATACCAAGCATGGCTACCCAATAACCTCTAGCAGAAGATTCTCCGCTGATCAACTGAGCACGTTCATCCATCGTGCTAGCTACTTTTTTCTTTGACTTTTTCATTTTGTTTCCTCCATTTTCTAGATTAATTATAATATTATTTTACGCTATGTCAAATATATCATTCATTTTGTATAGGTTATCTTTTTATATTCTATTAATCTATCATTTCAGAAAACAAAAAATCAGATAGGAAATCCTATCTGACACTTTTTCTATCTAGCTTCTTTACCAATCGTAAAGACGGCCAAGGTATCTGGTCCGACGTGGGTAGAGATAACTGGCCCAAGTGGCATAATGAGAACTTGCTCAATGCCGTCAACTGCTAACAATTGTTCTTTTAGATTCTCCGCCGCTTCAATATCATTGGCATAAGCGACAATTACTGTGCTATGTCCAATATCCTGGGTAGCTTGTAGGACCATTTCTTTAATAGCTTTTTTACGTCCACGGATTTTGGCCAGAGGAACCAACTTGCCTGAAGCGTCCAGCCAAAGAAGGGGCTTGATATTAATCAAACTACCAATAATGGCTGAGCTCTTAGAAAGGCGACCCCCACGCATGAGATGGTAGAGATCATCAACTAAGAAATAGGTCCGTAAACGTGGCAGAATTTCCTCAATCATGGCTTTCGTTTCAGATAAGCTCTTACCTTGGTCACGAGCTGCTGCCGCCAAAATAGAAAGATAACCTTCCCCACCTGCTGCCGCCAGAGTATCTACAATCTCAATGATAGCTTCTGGGTATTCATCCAAAATCATGTCACGTGCCATAACAGCACTTTGATAAGTACCTGAAAGCACTGATGAGAAGGCAATATAGAGAAGAGCATCACCATTTTTAGCATGACGGCGAAAAACCTCTTCAAATTGACCAACATTCACCTGGCTTGTGGTAGGCTGACTGCCTTCTTGCATACGTTCTAAGAGACGGTCACTCATTAAGCGGTTAGGACCAACGGTCTCATAGGCGATATCATCAAGCGTGATGGTCAAACCAACGAGCTCTACCTTATTCTCCTGAGCCCATTTTTCATCTAGATCTGCTGTAGAATCTGTCAAAATGTTAAATGTCATATATCCCTCTATTCTATTTCATTTAAAAGGTCCTGTAATTTCCCTAATTGTGCATCGTCCCATGGACGTAGTTTTGGTGTCTTTAAGTCAATATGTGCCGACATCTTGTCTAAGTCAGACTTTACTGTATTGACACGCTCTTCCAACTCACGCGCCGAAACACGTAAAGCTCCTTGTGAAAAGATAGCCCACTGTTCATTTAAGTCACTAGTTGCTACTTCAACTAGATTTTGAACAGTATTCATCTCAGCCGCTGCGCGCTCAATATAGCTATCTGCTGTCTCATCTTCCTCAGTAAAAATAACACTGATACGATATTGATCATAACGTTGACGACTCCCTGGAACAAACTGGGCATCAAACACACAGATAATATCAATATGTTCAAAGTTAGCATAATGATTGAGCTTACGAAGCAAGGTTTCACGAGCTTGATCAAGCTGATTGGTCTTAAAGAGTTGACGGGTTTCTTGCCAAAAGGCAATCATATTATAACCATCAACTAGAAGTATTCTTTTTTTCATAGTTACAATCGGTTTCGATAAACTTCATACATGAGAACTGCAGCTGCCACACTGGCATTAAGGCTCTGCACATGACCACTCATAGGAATAGTAATCATCTCATCCACTTGTTTCTTGATGTTAGCAGAGATTCCCTTACCTTCATTACCAATGATAAGGGCAACCTTTCCAGCTGTGTTCCATTTATGAGATGGTGTGCCATCCATATCTGTCCCAAACACCCAGAAGCCTGCTTCTTTAAGTTTATCAAGAGTTTGGCTAAGATTGGTCACTCGAGCAATGGGAATATGTTCCACTGCCCCTGTTGATGTCTTGGCAACGACAGGTGTTACCCCCACAGCACGATGCTTAGGAATAATAACTCCTGTCACCTGAGTAGCATCAGCTGTACGTAGGATAGATCCAAAGTTATGAGGATCGTTGAGTCCATCTAAAATGAGGACTAGAGGATTCTCCTCTTGTTCAGCCTTATCCATAATAACTGAGAGCTCAGAATAAGCGAACTCTGACACACGAAGAACAAAACCTTGATGCACTGCTCCACCTGTCATATCAGACAAGGTTTTCTTAGGTGTCCAAAAGATGGAAACCTTCTTTTCAGCTGCCAAGGCCTTAATGGCATCAACATTTTTTCCTCGAAGATCATCTTGAATATAGAGTTTATTTCCAGTATTTGCTTCCAGACTCTCTGTTACGGCATGCACACCATAAACAATGTCTAGACTTAATTCTTTAGTTGTTTTCATAAGCTAATTCTATCATAAAAAAAGCCCTCTTACGAGGGCAAAGCATGTTAAATAAATGTAATTGCTGCTAGGTAAAGCACTAGAAGAACGAGAACAACAGTTGCAGCAGCCAAAGCTTGCTTACCAATTGTATCTGGATCTGAGATTGATTCTGCAATCTTTCTCGCAGCTTGAGTAATGGTTTTACCTGCTGCTTGGAAGATATCAATTGAACCTGTGCTTGTTGAACTATTTCCAGAAATCGCTGAAGACCAACCACTCAAAACCTCAGCAATTTGTTCTGCCAATTGCTGTGTTAGCGCTCTAGTTGTCTCAGCCAACTCATTGACAGCCGTAGCTTGTATATGATTGGCGGTTTCAGTGTAGCTATTTGCACTGGTATTATAAGTAACCGGTACAGTCGTTGTTGTCGTTGTTGATGAATACTGATTCCTACGGTAACTATCCGGTGTCACTGGACGCTCGCCTTCATTGAAGACGCTAAAAGTCTGTGTCAGGTAATGAATATTGTTATTCGTATCAATCAACTCAAAGGTCATTTTATGAATACCAGTCGTTTGCTCTGCCAAATGGTAGGCACTCAAACCAGCATTGACCTCATCCAGAGTTCCTTCAACAAAGTAGCTATGATGAATTTGTTTGCCATCAAGGACTAGATTAAGGCCCTTAATCTTCTTACCTTCCATCTTGTTAACATCAAAGTTGACGTTAAAGATTTCACCACGTGCTAAATAAAGAATATCTGTATTCCCTGTAACAGCAGGTTGATCTTCAAGAAGCGCTCCAGTACTGTCTCGTTTTGGAACAACGGTATATACTTCAGAAGTGATTGGAGTCGCTAAGATTTCTGAGATGAGTCCATCCGTAAAGGTTACCTCTGACGAATAGGTCAAACTCTCACTTTGCAACATAGAAACCACTTCAGAAGTTTTAAAGACCTCAGAAGTTGATGATGAATCTTTCCAGCCAACCGTAAGGACAGTTAAGCTATCTTCTGAATTATTATTTAACTGACTCGTTTCTGGAGCCGTAGATGCAAGAGAGCTTGCAGTACTTGCAGACTCAGAAGCGACTTCAGAAGTTGCAATAGCTTGGCTAGTAGGAGTCGCACTTACAGATGTCGTATGAGAATCCAGTGAAGAATACTCTGATTTTTCAATAACTGCATGTGTATTTCCAGCAAGTTCAGATGTATATAGGGTGCTTTCACTCTTATACATTGAAGTCACAGCTTGAGACTCTGCAGTCGCTGTAGCCTCACGAGACTTATCATAAGTAAGCACAATATTTGGTTTTGCTTGTTCAGAATCAGATGTTGGGTTTGCATCTCCTCGTTCAGATGCCGCTACTGATCGATCCTCACCAAAAGCCTGGGCACGAGCCTCTTCTGAATGAGGTGTCGTCGTAGAAACGCTAGTCTCCACGATATCAACTTGAGAATGTACCTCAAGAAGCCCCTCATCTGTCTCACTTGAAGAGACAACCATCAGTGATGTTGAGGTCACTACTGAACCTACTTGACTCGCTGGCTCTGCCTTAGCTCCTACTGATGAAAAATCAGCCTGAGGAGCAACTGGAGCCGGTGCCTCACTATTAACATAATCTATTTTAGCTTCATCAGGTTTTACCTGAACTTCATCTGCTTTACCTGTTTGAAGCGTAAAGCTAGATAAAATCAAAGCAGCAAAAGTTGTATAGAAAACTTTTTTCTTAGCTATTTCCATTCACCTCCTCATTTTTTAGATGGCCTCATTTATTAATATTATAGACTTTTTTTTTACTTTCTGTCAAATTAGTTTTATTAAAAAACGCTATAATATCGGGGTTTTACACGTGTCAGACACCCCTTAACTTTCTCATTTTCAAGGTGCTAAATATTAGTTTCATCTTATTTTTCATTATCAAGACGCTGAATTACTTTGATTCTCAAATAATCTAAATGTTAAAACTCTGGCTAACTGTTACAATTTTTATAGCCTTTAAGTCAAAACCACCCGTGAGAACGGGTGGCTTGCTCTTCGGCTGAAAGCCTCTGCTACCGGCCGAGGCCTAAAGGCCTACCGAATGGTTTCCCTTCAGCACCACCTTTGCTAGCTGACCCGTCTAGCGGGTCTCTTTAAGATTACTTTCTTTTATTCTTCTCACCTGTAAACGGATCATACTCCTCAAACAGACTAAGCTGATCTGCTACCACGTCTTCTTGTAATTGATTACGAATATATTCTTCAATTCGCTTCTGATTTCGCCCAACCGTATCAACATAAAAGCCTCGACACCAAAATTTGCGATTCCCATATTTATACTTTAAATTTGCGTGTCGATCAAATATCATTAAGCTACTTTTGCCCTTTAAATATCCCATAAATGAAGAAATACTTAGTTTCGGTGGTATACTCACTAACATGTGAATATGATCTGGGCAAGCTTCTGCTTCATGAATTTCAACACCTTTTCTTTCACATAATAATCGTAAGATTTGACCAATACTTGCTTTGTATTTCCCATAGATTATCTGACGTCTATATTTTGGGGCGAAAACAATATGATACTTACAATTCCATGTAGTATGTGCTAAACTATTATTATCCTGTCTCATCAGGGGTCCTCCTTTAGTATATTAGTTAGTGGTCGGGAAACCTTATCTAATATAACACTTTAGGGGGACTTTTTTTGATACATCGCTAAAAGCTTTTCGGAACCACTAGCACAGCTAGTGGTTTTCGTAAGACAATAACAAAAATCCTGCTCTCGGCAGAATTTTTAGATTTCTTTTTCAACTTCGTCAATACACCAAGCAATCAGTTCCTCTAAGCGAGCGATATCCTCTGTCATATGAAGATAGCCCATGACTGCTTCGAAGCCTGTTGACATTTTATAGGTAATAACATCTGTATTTTTAGCCTTGGTATGGCTATTCGCATTACGCCCTCTTTTATAGATGTCTAGCTCTTTTTCAGTCAAAAGCTCTTGCTCTAGCATTTTTTCAATGAGACTAGCCTGGGCCTTAGCTGAAACATAGCGTGTAGCTAGACGGTGCAGTTGATTTGGCTTGGTCTGACCTTGAAAAATCAGGTGACGGCGAATGTACAAGGAATAAACAGCATCTCCCTCAAAGGCGAGAGCAATGCCGTTAAGAAGGTTGACATCAAGATGTTTAGTCACGTGTCCACCTCACGCCCTCCTTGGTATCAAGAAGTTTGATACCTTGAGCAGCTAACTCATCACGAATGCGGTCTGCAGTCGCAAAGTCCTTGTTAGCACGCGCCGCTTGACGCTCTTCAATGAGTTTTTCGATATCTTCATCAAGGACTTCTTCTTCGAAAACAATACCGAAGACTTGGAGCATTTTTTCAAAAGCATCCTTAACGGTTTGATCATAATTGCCTGAATTAATCCATTTGGCCATGTCAAACAGAACAGTCACTCCGTTTGCCGTATTAAAGTCATCATCCATAGCTTCTTGGAAGGTGTCAAGATAAGTTTGCAACTCAGCTTGATTCACCTGTTCTGTCAACGGAAGACTGTGGGTATTTTTCAAATACTTAAGATTAACTTCAGCATCATGGATAGCTTTTTCTGTAAAGTTAATTGGTTTACGATACTGTTGTGTCGCTAGGAAGAAACGAAGCACTTGACCATCAACCGTTTGAAGCATATCGTGAACGGTCACGAAGTTACCCAAGGATTTTGACATTTTTTCATTATCCACATTGACAAAACCATTATGCATCCAGTAGTTAGCAAAGGTCTTGCCAGTTTTGGCTTCTGATTGGGCAATTTCATTGGTATGGTGTGGAAACTCAAGGTCTGCCCCTCCACCATGAATATCGATAGTATCTCCAAGGATTTCAGTCGCCATTACAGAACATTCGATGTGCCAACCAGGACGACCAGGTCCCCATGGGCTGTCCCAAGAAACTTCTCCCTCTTTGGCAGCTTTCCAAAGGGCAAAATCCAGAGGATTTTCCTTACGTTCTGTTTCAGCATCCGTACGTCCGCTTGCACCAATTTCAAGATCTTCCAAGGTCTTGTTAGCCAATTTAGCATAGTTGTTTGACTTAGCTACTCGGAAGTAAACATCACCTTCAGAGACATAGGCAAATCCTTTGTCAACCAAGGTCGACACGAATGCAATGATTTCATCCATATAGTTAATAACACGAGGATTTTGTGTCGCTGGTTTGATGCCAAGTTGTCCGGTATCTTCCATAAAGGCCGCGATAAACTTGTCCGACAATTCCTTAGTTGAAATACCAGCTTCATTAGCTGCCTTGATAATCTTATCATCTACATCCGTAAAGTTGGAAATATAGTTGACTGTATAGCCACAATACTCAAAATAACGACGAATAGTATCAAAAGCTACTGCTGAACGGGCATTTCCGATATGAATATAATTGTAAACTGTTGGTCCGCAGACATACATATTGACAACATTTTCTGTCAAAGGTACAAAATCACGGAGCGAACGCGTCATCGTATCATAAATTTTAATCACTTGAGATTCCTTTCAATTAACTGGAAACTATTTTTTATCCTTGATATGGTTTAGGTACAAACACAAGAGTATAACGAGAATGATAATCCAAATAGCCGCAACTAGCTGACCTTGAGCCAAGAGAGACATAGCTGAAAGAAAACTCCCAACTATATAGAAGACCAAAAAAGGATTGTCCTTGAAGAATTTTTTCATTACTCAAATCTCACTTGTGTCGTTGCTTAAAAACCAGACCGGCCCATAAAAGAGCAATGCAAAACCATAAGGCGGCCATGCTATAGTCTGCTCTATGTAAAGCAATGTAAACAAGAGCAAGAGGACCCACAACCGTCAATCGAGTCACCTTTGAACTAAAGAGTTTCATCGTTTCCTTTCCTTATAGACGTGATGAGTGGAAGCTAGCTGCTTTTAGAAGGTCTTCTAGCTTTTCACTATAGTATTCACGGCCTTCTTCAATATCGTGGATAACTTCTTCATCCTTTTGACCATGAACACGCACAACCTTAGCAGGAACACCAACGACTGTAACATCTTCTGGGACATCCGCAACAACCACAGCTGCCGCACCGACCTTAGAATTCTTTCCAATCTCAATAGGGCCTATGACCTGAGCATGGGCTGAAACCAAGGCACCCTCACGAACGGTTGGGTGACGTTTTCCGACATCTTTACCAGTACCACCTAAAGTGACACCGTGGTAAAGCATAGCACCCTTCTCCACAACAGCTGTCTCACCAATGACAAGGCCAGAGCCATGGTCAATAAAGACACCTTCAGCAATCTGAGCCCCTGGGTGAATCTCAATCTGAGTCCAAAAGCGCCAAAACTGACTATGCATACGCGCTAAGAGTCGACAATGGTGGCGCCAGAGAAAATGTGAGATACGATGGGCAGCCAAGGCTTTTAATCCAGGGTAGGTTAAAAGAACCTCCAAACTCGTCCGAGCTGCCGGGTCATTTTTCTTTACTATATCAATACTTTCTTTCCACCAACCCATTTAGGTCACTCCTTACATCATTATTGTTATTATTGTTTGCTGTGGCCTATTTTTCTTTAAAGTGGAAAGCTACCAACACTAGGTCTACTCGCTATCCCCTTCAAAATAAGACCAGTCGACTAACTCAGGCTGCTCATCAAACGGATTGATGACAATACCTTGAACCTTATCCAACTCATTTTCACCTGTTGAAGGCTGGTAAATTTCTGACAGTGGCCATTGCAAAATCGTCCCTTTAACCTTACGGAAAGGTAGACCAAAAGTCTCGTTGCCGTACCATTTTGCAAAGCTCGTTAAGTTCGTAAACACAGGCACATAACTCTGTCCCTCTGCATTCGACATGGTCGCAAAGAGACGGTTATCCTGGCCATCTTCCTCACGTTTATGAATGAAGGCTGGAACAAGATAAATCTTATCTTTAGGATCTGCCTTTTGATTTTCCTCACCCAAAAGATTATTAAGGGTCTGAGTGAAATAGTTGATAAACTGGATGAGTTCACTGCTTGCAAAAAGAGTGGTATTCGAGAAATCACCATCCTCTTTTAAATTGAAAGCAAGACCAAAAAGCTCTGCCTGAACCAGTTGTGTTAAAACATCTAAGCTCGAACGTTCTATCCAAATTTGTTCTCGAGCACTCTCCTGAGTAGCTTTGAAAGATTGTAGGTCCTGTTCATTGGTGAAGACAGGAACAACCTTCTTTCCTTCCACTTCAACTGCATAGAGGTCTTGGGCAGCCAAGACGGGAGTACGTTGTAGGTGATTAACCAAAGCCAGACTGGTCAAAAAGTGGTCTGGTTCCTTTAAAAATTCTCTTAGAGTTTCATCAAAAGCTTGCAATTCTTGATTTTCTGTCATTCTTCTGTCTGTTCTTTCGTTTCTGATTTATCAGGATTTTTCGGTGCTTCACCACTTTCATTATGGTGGCGTGGTTTATGATGAGAACGACGGCGGTGACGATGCTCTCCTCCATTTTCCCCATCATCAAGTTTTTCAGGCTTAGGAAGCAAGGCCTTGATTGAGGCATCGATACGTCCTTTTTCATCGATTTTGATAATTTTAACAGTTACCGTACCCCCAACTTTAACCACATCTTCGACATGCTCAGTACGTTCCCAAGCTAGTTCTGAGATATGGATGAGAGCATCTGTCTTATTAAAGAGGTGGACAAAGGCACCGAACTTTTCAATACGCACAACGGGTACAGTGTAAACTTCACCAACCTTAGCTTCACGTACAAGATCAGAGATGATAGTTTTAGCACGGTTAATGGCATCCTGATCACTAGAGAAAATCTGAACAAGACCTTCTTCATCAATATCAATTGTGACACCAGTCTCAGCGATAATCTTGTCAATAGTTTCGCCACCTTTACCGATGACAACCTTGATCTTGTCAACAGGAATCTGAATGCTATCAATCTTAGGTGCTGTTGGTGCCAATTCTGGACGTGGCTCAGCGATTGCTGACTCAATAACATCAAGAATTTCAAAACGAGCTACCTTTGCTTGAGCCAAAGCCTCTTCGAGAATGGCCGGTGTAATACCCGAAATCTTAATATCCATCTGAAGAGCTGTAATTCCTTGACGTGTACCAGCTACCTTAAAGTCCATATCTCCAAAATGATCTTCCAATCCTTGAATATCAGTTAGGACAGTGTAGTTAGTACCATCTGAGATAAGTCCCATGGCAATACCTGCAACAGGTGCCTTAATCGGTACACCACCAGCCATAAGAGCCAAGGTTCCTGCACAAATAGAAGCTTGTGAGGAAGAACCATTTGACTCCAAGACTTCTGCTACCAAACGGATAGCATAAGGGAACTCTTCAACACTTGGAAGAACCTGAGCAAGGGCACGTTCACCCAAGGCTCCGTGACCAATTTCACGTCGACCTGGTGCACCGTAACGCCCTGTTTCACCCACTGAATACTGAGGAAAATTATAGTGGTGAAGGAAACGCTTCTTATACTCTGGATCCAAACCATCAACAAGCTGTGTATCACTCATAGGTGCCAAAGTCAAAACTGACAAGGCTTGAGTTTGACCACGTGTAAAGAGACCTGAACCATGAACCTTAGGAAGAAAGTCAATCTCTGCGTCCAAAGGACGGATTTCATCCACACGACGGCCATCTGGACGAACCTTATCCTCGGTAATGAGACGGCGCACTTCAGCATGTTCCATCTGCTCGAGGATTTCTGCTACATCACGCAGAATGGTTTCCTTATCTTCATCTTCTGCAAAGCGTTCTTGATAAGAAGCGAGGACCTCTTCTTTTACAGCCTGAGTTGCTGCTTCACGCGCCAGTTTTTCTTCCTCCTGAACAGCCTTAGCTAACTGATCATAATAAGCCGTTTCGATTTCGACTTTCAAATCAGCATCAACTTGTAGAAGTTCAACCTCAGCCTTTTCCTTACCGACAGCTGCAACGATATAATTTTGGAAATCAACCAACTCTTGAATAGCCTCATGTCCCTTCAAGAGTGCTTGCAACATAATATCCTCAGACAATTCCTGAGCACCTGACTCTACCATATTGATAGCTTCCTTGGTACCTGCCACTGTCAAGTCTAAAAGTGAAACTTCCTTATCCGCTGCACTTGGGTTGATGATGAAATCTTCTGCAGCATAGGCCACTTGAACCCCAGCAATCGGACCATTGAAAGGAATATCAGAAATAGAAAGAGCTAAAGAGCTACCAAACATAGCCGCCATCGGAGCACTAGCATTCTCATCATAGGAGAGGACCGTGTTAATGACCTGAACTTCGTTACGAAAGCCCTCCGCAAACATAGGACGAATAGGACGATCAATGAGGCGAGCAGTCAAAGTGGCATCTGTTGAAGGCCGACCCTCACGCTTGTTAAAGCCCCCCGGGAACTTGCCAGCTGCATACATTTTTTCCTCGTAATTAACCTGCAAAGGAAAGAAATCTGCCGTTGCCATCTTTTTAGACATAACAGCTGTTGATAATACCGTTGTATCTCCATAACGCACGACGACAGCACCATTAGCCTGCTTGGCTACCTGCCCAACTTCAACGACAAGCGGGCGTCCTGCAAAGGTCATCTCAAAAGTTTGTTTAGCCATGTTTGATCCCTCTTTTTATCCATGACCAGTCCTTACAAAAACGGACCGGTCAACTTTATGTCATTCATTTGATATAACTTTCATTTTACCATATTATAGTCAAAAATGGCAGAGCTCCGGCATAAGTTAGCACCCAAGTCTCCCTTTCTCTCAGATATTTAAGTCGTTTTGTGATATAATAAACACTTATGAGAGACAAAGGAATGACTATGAAAAAATTACAACACATCATTATGATTGCCTTAATCTTACTAGGCCTAGTAACACCTGCTCTAGCACAAGAACAGACAGATAACTTCAATGTTTCCGCTAAACATGCGATTGCTATCGAAGCAACTACAGGGAAAGTCCTCTATGAAAAGGACGCCACTACTCCTGATGGTGTGGCTTCAATGACTAAAATCCTAACAGCCTACATGGTCTATAAAGCAGTTGACCAAGGAAAAATTACCTGGGACACTGAAGTCGATATCTCAGACTATCCTTTCAACTTAACCGTTGATTCAGAAGTTTCAAATATCCCACTAGATTCCCGAAAATACACTGTTAAACAGCTCCTAGATGCCACCCTCATTTCTAGCGCTAACAGTGCTGCTATTGCTCTAGCTGAAAAAATCTCAGGATCAGAGAGTGCCTTTGTTGACACTATGACAGCCCAACTTAAAGAGTGGGGCATTACAGATGCTAAATTATTTAACGCTTCTGGCCTAAACAATAAATACCTTGGGGATAACCGCTATCCTGGCTCTAAAGCAGATGACGAAAATACTATGAGCGCTCTAGATGTTGCCATTATTGCAGATCACCTCATCAAAGACTATCCTCAGGTACTTGAAATCACCAAGCAAACCGAAACTGATTTCGAAGGTGACAACAAATTAACGACGCACAACTACATGTTGGAGGGACAAGACAACTACCGTGAAGGCGTTGATGGACTCAAGACTGGAACAACTGAACTTGCAGGTGCATCCTTTGTAGCCCACTCCAATGAAAATGGCATGAGTTTGATTACCGTTGTCATGAATGCAGACAATGGTGGAGAGGATGAAGCTGCTCGATTCACAGCCACAAATGAGTTGCTAGATTATGTAACTCAAAACTGGGAAATCAAAACCCTCAACACCAAAGGGCAAATCGTCAAGAAAAATGATATTAAGGTAGCCGATGGAGACAGTCAAACTATCTCTGCTAAACTCGAGTCGGACCTTACAGTCGTTCAAAAAATAAACAGCAAAAATGATGCTGTTAAAATCAAAGCAAAAACTATAACAGCACCTATCAAAAAAGGTGACACTATTGGAACAGCGACCTTTGATGATAAGGATCTCGTTGGAACAGGTTATATCTCTGATCCACCTCAAATTTCTGTAACAGCCAACCAATCTATCAAGAAAAGTTTCTTCTTAAAAGTTTGGTGGAACCATATCGTTAATTTCTTTACAGGAAACAAGTAAACACAAAACTACCTTTTAGATATCAAAAGGTAGTTTTATCTTGCCTTCAAAATTGGTCTTGTAAGTAAAAGCTCCTTCTCAACACCTTAAGTTCCTCTCAAAATGTGGTATAATAAATATCCAAAACACATGAAGGAACAAACCATGAAAAAACTGATTACGCTTATGATGACCTTCTTACTCTGTCTGGGAAGCGTAGCCCCTGCTTTTGCAGCAGATAAGAAAAAAGGATATGATGCCGCAGCCAAACATGCCATCGCTGTCGAAGCTAATACTGGCAAAATTTTATATGAAAAAGATGCCACTACCTCTACAGGGATTGGCTCTATTACCAAGCTCCTAACAGCCTATATGGTTTATAAAGCGGTAGATCAGGGAGACCTCAAATGGAACAGCAAAGTTGACATTTCTGACTACCCCTTTGAACTAACTGTCAGTGCCGGAGTATCTAATATTCCACTAGATGCTCGCAAATACACTGTCAAACAACTTCTTGACGCAACTCTTATTTCCAGTGCCAACAGTGCATCTATTGCTCTAGCCGAGGAAATCGGAGGAACCGAAAGTAAGTTTGTCGACATGATGAAAGCCCAACTTAAAGATTGGGGTATCACTGATGCCAAGATTGTCAATGCCTCTGGTCTCAATAATTCTTACTTAGGTGACAATATCTATCCAGGCTCTAAATCAGACGAAGAAAATACCATGAGTGCTAAAGATGTTGCTATCATTGCACAACACGTGGTGAAAGAATATCCTGAAATTCTCGATATCACTAAAAAAACTGAGGCTGATTTTGATGGTGTCAACAAACTCAAAACCTTCAACTATATGCTTAAGGGACAACCTAGTTACCGTAAAGGAGTGGATGGCCTAAAAACAGGGACCACTGATTTAGCCGGTGCTTCCTTCGTGGCCCACTCAAATGAAAGTGGCATGAGCATTATCACTGTCATTTTGAATGCTGATAATACCGATACTGATGACTACGCCCGTTTCACTGCAACCAATGACCTGCTTAACTACGTTGTCTATCATTGGGAAAGCAAGACCATTGCCAAAAAAGGACAAGCTATCGGTAAAAGCCAAGCCAATGTCCTTGATGGGAAATCTAAACAAGTCACTGCCGTCGCTAAGTCTGACTTTAATATCATCCAAAAAATAGATGCCAACAATAGTAAACATATTAAAGTCACTACCAATCAAGTCCAAGCCCCTGTCAACTCAAGTGACAAGGTTGGAACTGCTACCTTTGAAGATAAGTCACTTGTAGGAGAAGGTTACTTGCCTGACCAAGGTATGCCTAGCATGGAACTGGTTGCTGGTAAAGAAGTTAAGAAAAGTTTCTTCCTCAAGGTCTGGTGGAATCACTTTGTCAACTTTGTCAACGAAAAACTCTAGTCATTACAGTCGAGCTTTGCTCGACTTTTTCTTTTACCCCACCTTTACAGATAGATTGACTCTACCTTGACTCCTATTGACACAAAAAAGACAAACTACACCTGTAATCTGTCTTTTTGTTTGATTTTTACACTACTGTAAAGGTTAATTTATCTTTCGAGCAGCCAATTTTAAGAGTTTGTCCACTAACTACTTGGCCACCTAGTAAGAGCTCAGATAACTTGTCCTCCACTTGAGTTTGAATCGTACGACGTAATGGACGAGCACCCATCTCAACATCATAGCCATCTTTAGCTAAATGCTTAAGGGCAGCTGGTTGGAATTTCAAGTCAATCCCTTTTTCAGCCAAAGCTGATACCAACGGTTGCACCATAATCTTGACAATCTCACGAAGTTGCTCTTCCTCTAAACTATGGAAGACAACCTTCTCATCAATACGGTTGATAAACTCTGGACGGTAGGCCTTCTTAAGTTCTTCCATGATACGTGATTGCATAGCTTGGTGATTATGAGAAATGTCTTGGGCACCAAATCCAACAGTCTTATCATCACGAAGAGCAGTCGCTCCCAAGTTCGAAGTCATAATGATAATGGTATTTGAGAAGTCAACTTTACGACCCCGACTGTCCGTCAAGACACCATCATCCAAAACCTGTAAGAGGATGTTGAAAATATCTGGGTGAGCCTTCTCCACCTCGTCAAAGAGGAGAACTGAGTAAGGCTTATTGCGAACTTTCTCTGTTAATTCACCACCCTCATCATATCCAACATAACCTGGAGGAGCACCGTTAAGTCGGCTAGCCGCAAATTTTTCCATGTATTCTGACATATCAAAGCGAAGCAAAGCTGACTCATCATCAAAGAGAACTTCCGCCAAAGCCTTGGCCAATTCTGTCTTACCAACACCAGTAGGTCCAAGGAACATAAAGGAACCAATTGGGCGTTTTCCAGTACGAATACCTGACTGGTTACGACGAATAGCACGACTAATGGCTGAAACTGCTTCATCTTGACCAATAACACGTTTGTGAAGCTCTGCTTCCAGATTCAAGTAACGCTTGCTATCTGCCTGAGTCATCTTCTCAACAGGAATACCTGATAGACGACTAAGGGTTTGCATAATCTGATCTGCATCTACCAAGGCAGGTTTTGGTAATTTTGCTTTTTGGCTAGCTTTATATTGTTTAACAGCAGCCTTCATATCACCAGATAGAAGTGCTTCATCCAAAGGCGTTATCTCACGTTTGGCTTCTTTTTTGATACGACCTTGAACAGTTGCACTCGCTTCATCTAAAAGATCAATGGCAGAGTCAGGTAAGTTTTTACTCGTCAAATAACGGTGGGCCGCCTTGACCGCTGTCTCAACTGCCTCATCAGTAATCGTTACACGATGATAGTCTTCATAAGACGAACGTAGGCCTTTTAGAATATCAATCGCCTCAGCTACACTTGGCTCCTCAATTGTAATTTTAGCAAAACGACGAGAAAGAGCTGCATCTTTTTCAATATGCTTCTGGTACTCAGCTTGAGTTGTTGCTCCAACCATATGAAGGGTTCCACGTGCTAGAGCAGGTTTCAAAATATTCGCCGCATCTAAGGTGCTATCAATACCTGAACCAGAACCGATAATCGTATGCAATTCGTCAATAAAGAGAATGATTTTTCCATCAGCTTCAATCTCATCAATGATCTGATTCATACGTTCTTCGAAATCGCCACGGAAACGTGTTCCTGCAACCACACTCATCATATCAAGCTCTAAGATACGCATATCAGCCAACTCAAAAGGTACTTCGCCTGAAGCAATACGCTGTGCTAAGCCAAGCGCAAGTGCCGTCTTACCAACACCTGCTTCACCCACAAGAACTGGGTTATTCTTCGTTTTACGACTCAAAACCTGAATCATGCGTGAAATTTCTTTCTCACGTCCGATAACAGGATCAAGAGCACCTGACTCGGCTACTGCCGTTAAGTCCTTGGTATAATCTGACAGTTCCCCAGTAGAAGATTGAGGAGGCTGCATCATATTAGCAAAATTTCCTGATGCCTTTGATTTTTTAGGCTTACGAAGGTCATGAATGGCCTTCAAATCTTGCTTACTAAGACCTGCGTAACGCTCCAAAGAACGTCGTAAATCGATAATGCGAGGCTTATCGCTGTCATCCTTATATTGAAAACCAGCAACTTCAAGGAGACGACAAACCATCAAATCCTTATGAAGAAGGAAGGCCATCAATACATGTTCGGACCCTACCTCTACAGCACCAGTCACACTAGCAATTCCCTCTGCCTCTTGCAACATAGCCTCTAAAGCATGTGACTGTGCACGTAAATCGATAATATCTGATTCAGACAAGTCTTTTGGACTTTTCTCCATCGCTAGCACAGCAGCGGTCTCAATCTCTTCCGCACGAATACGGTCCTCAAAATCAGTAAATGTTAGGTAGGCTACAGATCCTGGAACCTCAACCATAGCCAGAAGCACATGCCAAGTCTCCAAGAAAGGACTTCCAAAACGCTCTGCCTCAAGCTGAGCACGATGGAAAATGGCCTGCATTTTTCTTGAATATGTCGTCATCTAATTTCCTTTTCTATCCAATCTAAGTAATAGCGAGCGTAGAATACGCGAACGAATAGCAGCCGCATCTTCGCCTAAAACATCATCACTAGCAGTTGCTAAAATCAAATTTCCCTCACGTTCAGTGATGATTTTTTCATCAAAAAGCAACTGAATCAAGTCTGTAAATACCTGCTCGCTGAGCTGATCTGCCAAGTTCTGAAGCAAATCATTAATCATGTGGTGCTTGTCGGAGAATCTGACCTTGACGATACGAATATAACCGCCACCTCCACGTTTACTCTCAACAATATAACCGCGACTTTCTGTAAAACGAGTCTTAATAACATAGTTAATCTGACTCGGTACAACTTGAAAAGTATCTGCTAAGTTCGAGCGTTGAATCTCAGCAATTCCAGACTGGCCCAGCAATTCTTTAATATATTCTTCTATACTATCTGATGTATTTCTTGCCATCTTAATTCCTCCAGTCTAATTTGACTATAACTGACTATTATTATACCAAAAATGTCAGCTCATGGGAAACTATACCTTCAAAAAGCTTTTTAAAGTTGTCATTAGAGACCATATAAGATACAATAAATAAGACTAAAATATTAGGTAACTTAAGGTGTTTGATTCAAATTTTCTATCCACTTTGACAGGCTGAGACCCACCTAATCCAACAAGTACTTTTTAGCACTTTTGCAGTAGTATTAGTCTTATCACTCTCGATAAAGCTCATGTCATTTTGAGTCTTATCTCTTATTTTATTCCCCTATGAAAGGTTACTCATGAAATACATCATTGCACTCTTAATCTCTATGATTCCTTTGGTTGAGCTCCGTGGAGCCGTTCCTGTTGCTATCGCCTCAGGTATCCCTTGGTGGCAAGCCCTAATTCTTTGTGTCATTGGGAACATGATTCCAGTTCCAATTATCTTCTTCTTCGCCCGCCGTGTTCTCGAATGGGGGGCAGACAAACCTCTGATTGGTGGCTTCTTTACCTGGTGTCTTAAAAAAGGTCACAGTGGTGGCCAAAAACTTGAAAAAGCTGCCGGAGATAAGGGTGTCTTCTGGGCCCTTCTACTTTTTGTGGGAATTCCGCTTCCAGGAACAGGAGCTTGGACTGGTACCCTAGCAGCATCTATCCTAGATTGGGACTTTAAACGTAGTGTTATTGCTGTTATGCTGGGGGTTATCCTTGCAGGTATCATCATGGGAACACTCTCTCTTCTACTTGGTGTAAATACCTTCGCTCATTAATTACTTTTTTCAACGTCTGGGGCATGCTCAGACGTTTTTTAATAGCAACAAAAAAGAAGTTACGATTCATTCACGTAACTTCTTTTCTTTTTATCTAGCAACTAGAATTAGTTGTTAAGAGCTGCTGCCATTGTAGCTGCAACTTCTGATTCAAAGTCGTTAGATGCTTTTTCGATACCTTCACCAACTTCAAAGCGAACGAATTCTACTACTGAAGCATTTACTGATTCAAGGTAAGCTTCAACTGTTTTGCTGTCGTCCATGATGTAAACTTGAGCAAGAAGTGTGTATGCTTGGTCAACTTTAGTGTTGTCAAGCAAGAAGCGGTCCATTTTACCTGGGATGATTTTATCCCAGATTTTTTCTGGTTTACCTTCAGCAGCCAACTCAGCTTTGATATCTTCTTCAGCTTGAGCAAGAACAGCATCAGTCAATTGAGCTTTAGAACCATATTTAAGGTGTGGAAGAGCTGGTTTGTTAACCATTGCACGGCTTTCGTTATCTTGATCGATAGCGTGGTTAAGTTGTGCCAATTCATCTTTAACAAATTGTTCGTCCAATTCAGTGTATGAAAGAACAGTTGGTTTCATCGCTGCGATGTGCATTGAGATTTGTTTTGCAAGAGCATCATCTCCACCTTCGATAACTGAAACAACACCGATACGTCCACCGTTGTGTTGGTAAGCTCCGAAGTGTTGTGCATCAGTTTTCTCAACAACTGCAAAACGACGGAATGAAATCTTTTCACCGATAGTAGCTGTAGCAGTTACGTATGCAGCTTCAAGAGTTTCACCTGAAGGCATAGTCAATGCAAATGCTTCTTCGTTGTTAGCTGGTTTACCTTCAGCAATTACTTTGGCTGTTTCGTTTACCAACTCAACGAATTGAGCGTTCTTCGCAACGAAGTCAGTTTCAGCATTAACTTCAACAACTGCTGCAACGTTACCGTTAACGTAAACACCAGTCAAACCTTCAGCTGCAACACGGTCAGCTTTCTTAGCTGCTTTAGCCATACCTTTTTCGCGAAGCAATTCAATCGCTTTTTCGATATCACCTTCAACTTCAACCAATGCTTTTTTAGCGTCCATGACACCAGCACCAGATTTTTCACGCAATTCTTTAACAAGTTTAGCTGTAATTTCTGCCATTTTGTTTTTCTCCAAATTTATTTTATCAAACTAAGGGGCAGGGCTGAGCCCCGCCCCTTAGGTGTTTGTCGTATCTTTAGTGGGCATTGAGCCCAAACCAATCTTAAAGATTAGTTGTTGTCACCTTCGACAACTTCAACGATTTCTTCGATTGAATCAGCTGCAGCTGCTTCTTGGAAATCTGCAGAAGCATCTTCACCTTGGTTACCTTCGATGATAGCATCAGCCATTTTTGAAGTGATCAATTTAACGGCACGGATAGCGTCATCGTTAGCTGGGATGATTACATCAATCTCATCTGGATCAGCGTTTGTATCAACCATCGCTACAACTGGGATACCAAGTTTTTTAGCTTCTTTAACAGCGATTTGTTCTTTGTGTGGGTCAACGATGTAGATTACATCTGGAATGCGAGGCATATCTTCGATACCACCCAAGAATTTTTCAAGACGTGCACGTTGTTTGTTAAGAAGTGCAACTTCTTTCTTAGGAAGAACTTCGAAAGTTCCATCAGCTTCCATTTGTTTGATTTCTTTCAAACGAGCGATACGTTTTTGGATAGTATCCCAGTTTGTAAGAGTACCACCCAACCAACGGTGGTTGATGTAGTATTGACCAGCACGAGTTGCTTCTTCAGCTACTGCTTCAGCTGCTTGTTTTTTAGTACCAACGAACAAGATTACTGCATCGTTAGCTGCTGCTTCACGAACGAATTCGTAAGCTGTATCAGCCATTTTTACAGTTTGTTGCAAGTCGATAACGTGGATTCCGTTACGTTCTGTGAAGATGTACTTAGCCATCTTAGGATTCCAGCGACGAGTTTGGTGACCGAAGTGAACACCAGCCTCAAGAAGTTGTTTCATTGAAATTACTGCCATGAGTATTTCTCCTTAAAAATTGTTTTTTCCTCTTCTAAGCTTTAGACTTGCAGTCCCACCCTGCGGCAACAAGACCACAATCGGCTTAGAATGAGTATTTGTCACTTTACGCAACTATAGTAGTTTATCAAAAAAAGTGACATTTGACAAGCTCTAAAATCAGTCTGACCATTAGAAAAAATTCACCCGTATTAAAATTGCAATCGTTTTCTTTGAGGTTGATAAGTATTTTGTTTATAATTAGGCTATCAAAAATAGAGGAGGACATTATTTTGTCATTAGTCGGAAAAGAAATTATTGAATTTTCAGCACAAGCTTATCACAACGGGGAATTCATTACTGTTACAGATGAAGATGTTAAGGGAAAATGGGCTGTTTTCTGCTTCTACCCTGCAGATTTTTCATTTGTCTGCCCAACTGAACTCGGTGACCTTCAAGAACAATATGAAGCTCTTAAATCTCTTGGTGTAGAGGTTTACTCTGTCTCTACTGATACTCACTTTGTTCACAAAGCTTGGCATGATGACTCAGATGTTGTTGGAACTATTACTTATCCTATGATTGGAGATCCTTCACACCACATCTCACAAGGCTTTGATGTTCTTGGACAAGATGGTCTCGCACAACGTGGTACATTTATCATTGATCCAGATGGCGTTATCCAAATGATGGAAATTAACGCTGATGGTATTGGACGTGATGCAAGCACTCTTATTGATAAAGTCCGTGCTGCTCAGTATATTCGTCAACATCCAGGTGAAGTTTGTCCAGCCAAGTGGAAAGAAGGAGCTGAAACACTTACTCCTAGCTTAGATCTTGTAGGTAAAATTTAACAACCAGGGGGTATCCATGGTCTTAGATAAAGAAATCAAGACGCAATTAGCACAATATTTAAATTTACTAGAATCTGATATTGTATTACAAACAGACTTAGGGGATGACGATAATTCTCGAAAAGTAAAAGAATTTCTAGACGAGATTGCCGCTATGTCTGACCGTATTAGTCTTGAATCAACACATTTAAAACGTCAACCTAGTTTTGGTATTGCACAAAAAGGGCAAAAAAGTCGTGTTATTTTCTCAGGCTTACCAATGGGCCACGAATTCACATCTTTCATTTTAGCTCTCTTGCAAGTTTCTGGTCGTCCACCTAAAGTTGATGAGGACACTATCGAACGTATCAAGAAGATTGATAAACCCACCGACTTAGAGACTTATGTTTCATTAACTTGTCACAATTGTCCAGACGTTGTTCAAGCCTTTAATATAATGGCTGTTTTGAACCCAAATATCACTCACACCATGATTGAAGGTGGTATGTATCAGGATGAGGTCAAAGCCAAAGGTATCATGTCTGTTCCTACGGTTTACAAAGACCAAGAAGAATTTACATCTGGTCGTGCAACCATTGAACAGCTTGTAGAAAAATTGGACGGACCACTTGATGCTGATGCTTTCGCTGATAAAGGTGTCTATGATGTTTTGGTTATTGGTGGTGGTCCTGCTGGAAACAGTGCGGCCATCTATGCTGCCCGTAAAGGTTTAAAAACTGGTCTTTTAGCAGAAACCTTTGGTGGACAAGTTATCGAGACAGTCGGCATTGAGAACATGATTGGTACGCTATATACAGAAGGTCCTAAGTTAATGGCCCAAGTTGAGGAGCATACGAAATCTTATGATGTTGATATCATCAAAAGTCAATTAGCTACTGGCATCGAAAAGAAAGAACTTATTGAAGTGACACTGGCTAACGGTGCCGTTTTAAAATCCAAAACTGCTATCCTAGCTCTCGGAGCCAAATGGCGTAATATCAACGTTCCTGGCGAGGAAGAATTCCGCAATAAAGGGGTTACTTACTGCCCACACTGTGATGGTCCACTATTTGAAGGAAAGAATGTTGCAGTTATCGGTGGTGGTAACTCAGGTTTGGAAGCGGCTTTAGATTTAGCAGGCATTACTAAACATGTTACAGTGTTAGAGTTCTTACCTGAATTAAAGGCAGATCAAGTCTTACAAGAACGAGCTGCTAAAACTGATAATCTAACCATTATTAAGAACGTTGCAACCAAAGAAATTGTTGGTCAAGATCATGTAACTGGTTTGAATTACGTTGAGCGTGATACAAACGCAGAAAAACATCTTGATCTTGAAGGTGTCTTTGTTCAAATTGGTCTTGTACCAAGTACTGCTTGGCTCAAAGATAGTGGCATTGAACTCAATGAGCGCCAAGAAATTATCGTTGATAAATTTGGTTCAACAAATATCCCTGGTATTTTTGCTGCAGGTGACTGTACAGATAGCGCCTACAAGCAAATCATTATCTCCATGGGGTCTGGTGCTACGGCTGCTATTGGAGCCTTTGATTACTTGATTAGACAATAATCAACACTAACGTGTTAGTAATCTATCTACAACAGTTATAATTAATATGAAGAGGTTGAATGTCTTTCAACCTCTTTATGTTTCTTGTAAATAGGCAGTTTGAATAATCAACCAGTCAATTTGATGAAAGAGACTTGACGAATCTTTTTTTTTTCGATAGAATGGTATCTGTTATGGCGGTATAGCCAAGTGGTAAGGCACGGCTCTGCAAAAGCTTGATCGTCGGTTCAAATCCGTCTACCGCCTTCATAATACGAAGACACCTTAGGGTGTCTTTTTTCATTATTGCATATAAAAATACCCGTAGCTAGAAAACTCGGGTATTCATTATTCTTATTTAATCGCTTCACTCAAAGCTTCCGCTTGATTCTGAAGGCTTTCAAGAACTTCTTCAGTTGCTAGGAATTTCCCATCCACCCAGGCTGTATCATTAACACGTGTCGCTGTAAAATCGCCAACGACTTGGGTACGGATAAATGGTAACAATTCTTTGTAGGCATCAAAAAGTTGATTGTGGCCACCATTAGCAACTGATGACACGGTTACAATCTTATCTTGAAGAGCTGATGGCCCTGAAGGATCTGATAGGTCAAGGGCACGGCTCAACCAGTCAAGCAAATTTTTCACTGGCCCAGGAATTGAGAAATTATAAACCGGTGAAAAAATCCAAATTGCGTCTGCTGCCAAAATCTGTTCTCGAACTTCTGCCAAAACTGGAAGAACTGGACTTTCTAAATCCTGATTAAAAACAGGTACTTGACTATAGTCAAGATAAGAAACATTAGCTTTACCAGCTAGCATTTTCTCAGCTTCTTCTGCTAATTGGTGGTTAAATGATTCCTTGCGAAGAGATCCAACGATAAATAGAATGTTTTTCATGATACGTTTCCTTTGTATTTCTAATAATTGATATTTACTACTACATAGTAATATATAGGATTCCATTAGAAATATAAAGAAATATGCTCAGACATTCTTAAATTTTTTCAGGAGCTCTACCAACTGTGTCTGCTCTTCAGGTGTCAGAACGGAAAAAGTCTCCTCAATAGCTCGCTGATGTGGCGGGATTGCTGCTTGAATAATACGACGGCCCTCATCCGTCAAATCAACCTCGAAAGCACGCTTATCTGTTTGGCAGGCTTCTCGCGTCAGCCAACCCTTTTTCTCCATATTTTTAATGACGACAGTCATATTCCCGGAGGTGGCAAGCATGCGGTCAATTAATTCGCCAATCTTCATACGTCCTTTGGCATTAAGCACGTCCATGACTCCAAATTGAGTTGGTGTCAAATTAAATTCTTTAAAGGTCTCAGAAACCTTGGCATCGATGGTACGAAAAGCCTTACGCATAACTACCATACTTTTTACAGCCATGTTTTTATCTAAGTCACTCATTTCTAGTCCTTTCCAAATAGATGCTGTTTTTATTACTCTACCACAGTTTTTCTAAAAGTGGTATATGAAAATGAAAAAATAAGAAAAAAGAGTCCTTAGATATCTAACCAATACCTCAGAACTCTTTCATTTCTAACTATTACGATTCCAAAAAAGGGCTAATAAGATAACAGCACCTAGTACCGAAGGAACTATAGCAGTATCTGCTAGCATCGGTCCCCAATTTCCAAAAAGAAGCTGACCAACAAAAGCACCTAGCCATCCAACAAAGGTCTTACCAATACAGCCCATACGTTCACCCCTATTTGATATAGCAGAGGCAATAAGGCCAATTAGAAAACCAACTATCATACTTCCAATCATGATAAATTCTCCATCATACTTAGATTACCCAATCCCCATTTCGGAAGATCGGTACACGACTACCATCTTGGCGGATACCATCAATATCCATTTGATTTGAACCAATCATAAAGTCTACGTGCACATCTGAACGATTAAGACCAGCTTCCTTAAGTTCCTCTTCTGTCATGTCTGCCCCTCCCTCAACACTGGTAGCATAGGCTGCTCCAATAGCTAGGTGGTTGGATGCATTCTCATCAAAAAGAGTGTTAAAGAAAGTGATGCCTGACTGTGAAATCGGACTTGGATCTGGAACCAAAGCACATTCACCTAGAGCACGCGCTCCATTATTGTTGAAGACGAGATTCTTCATCACTTCATCACCTTGATCCGCTGTGATATCTACAATTTCACCATCTTTGAAGGTTACCTTGATTCCCTCAATAATATTACCATTGTAGCTTAGAGGCTTTGTGCTTGAGACATAACCATCTGCACGACGAAAATCTGGTGCCGTAAAGACCTCTTCTGTTGGCATATTAGGAAGGAAGCCTTCACCTTGCGCATTGATGGCACCTGCAGACTCCCAAACGTGGTTTTTAGGCAATCCTAGAGTCAAATCTGTTCCAGGTGCTTGGTAGTGTAAGGCTGAGAATTGTGCCTCTTTGAGTAGGCGTGCTTTAGCATCCAAACGGTCAGCATGTTCCTTCCAAGCACGTACAGGATTCTCTTCATAAACACGACAGGTCTTGAAAATTTGGTCCCAAAGTAAATCTACAGCTTCCTCATCACTCGAAGCATCAGGAAAGACCTTCTTAGCCCATTCCTTACCAGCTGCAGCAGCTACAGTCCAACTAACCTTATTAGACTGAGTTGCCACCTGCATAGGTTTAAAGGCCACCCCAGTAGCTTTAGCATGAGCAGATAAACGTTCAGGAGCTACACCATTAAGGGCACCTGGATCTGATGAACGAACACCTAAGCGACTTGCCTTCTTGGCTAACAAATATTCCATTTCAGCTTTTTTATAGGCGGGAACCTCTTCGATGCGGTCCATATCAGCATGCAGGAAGCGCTCGCGATTAATAATATCATCTGACCATTGAACGATTACCTCAGCTGCTCCTAAAGCATAGGCTTCTTTAACTAAGAGGTGTGCTAGCTCTGCTTGTTCTACATCAATGCTCAAGGCCACTGTATGACCAGGTTGCACATTAATCCCATTAGCAACCAGTAATTTAGCATATTTCTCAAGATTTTCTTTAAAATTTGGTAAAACCATGATTAACTCCTTGAAACTATAATTTTCTATCAGTATACCATAAGACGAAGAAAAAGGTTTCCTCTCAGCTTTGGCTTTTTAGCATCACATGCAGACCCCTAAACAAAAAGAGAACGGAGACTGACTCCATTCTCTCAAAGTTGAGGACGATTCTCTTTAGCCATTAAAAGAAATCGTCAAAAAGACTTAATTGATTATCTTCTGGCATATTTCCTAGGATGCCCATTTCATCCAATTTTTCAACCAAGGTTGATGATAGGCCTCCTCGTTTACGCAATTCTGTCTTGGAAAGGAATTCACCTTCTTCACGCGCAGCAACCACTTGCTTAGCAACGTTCTCACCCAAACCTTCAAGTGCAATAAACGGTGGAATCAAAGTATCTCCTTCAATCAGAAATTCAGTTGCCTGACTCTTATAAAGATCTAACTGACCAAAGGTAAAGCCACGTTCTAACATTTCATTGACAATTTCAAGCGTCGTAAATAAGTCATTTTCAACATTAGTCGCTTCATTTCGTTGGCGCTTCTCCTTAATATCTTCCATTCGAGCTTTAACAGCATCAAGACCTGCAGACATCGTCTTAAGCTCAAATGCTTTAGCTCGAATCGAGAAGTAGGCACAATAGTAATAAATAGGATGGTGCACTTTGAAATAAGCTACACGTAGGGCCATCATAACGTAGGCTGCCGCATGGGCTTTAGGGAACATGTACTTGATTTTACCACAAGATTCAATGTACCAGTCTGGAACATTATTTTCACGCATAGCTTGAATATAGCCATTACGCTCTTCTTCGGAAATCTTCAACCACATCCCCTTACGCACACGTTCCATAATAGTGAAGGCCATCTTAGGATCTAACCCCGCATGCATTAGGTATACCATGATATCATCACGACAACCGATAACTGTTTTCAGAGTGGCGATACCTTCCTTAATCAAATCTTGTGCATTACCTAGCCAAACGTCTGTTCCATGAGACAAACCAGATAACTGTAAGAGTTCCGCAAAGGTCGTCGGATGCGTCTCGTCGACCATACCACGAACAAAGTTAGTCCCAAACTCAGGGATTCCCAACATTCCCGTTGGTGTCCCAATCTGTTCAGGTGTTACCCCTAAAATATCAGTCCCTGAAAAAAGTTTCATTACATCTGGATCATCTGCTCGAATATCTTTTGGATCAATTCCTGATAAATCCTGCAACTTACGAATCATAGTCGGATCATCATGTCCCAGAATATCAAGCTTCAACACGTTCTCATCAATATCGTGGAAGTTAAAGTGAGTCGTCTGCCAGGCAGCCGTTACATCATCTGCCGGGTATTGAACAGGTGTGAAATCATAGACATCCATATAATTTGGAATAACAACAATACCACCCGGGTGCTGACCTGTGTTTCGCTTAACACCCGCAGCCCCCATGGCTAAACGATCGACCTCGGCATCACGGTAAAACTTATTGTAATCACGTTCGTAACCTTTAACAAAACCATAAGCCGTCCGATCTGCAACAGTTCCTACTGTTCCGGCACGAAAAGCATATTGCTCTCCAAAAATATCACGAACGTCCAAGTGGGCTGATGGTTGATCATCACCGGAGAAGTTCAAATCGATATCAGGAACCTTATCCCCATCAAAACCTAGGAAGGTCTCGAAAGGAATATCCTGACCATCTTTTTTATATTCCGTTCCACATTCTGAACATTCCTTATCAGGCAAATCGAAGCCAGATCCATAAGATCCATCTGTAATGAACTCTGAGTGTTGACAATTAGGACAGAGATAATGTGGCGGCATCGGATTGACCTCAGTAATTCCAATCATCGTCGCAACAAAACTAGAACCGACAGATCCACGCGAACCAACTAGGTAGCCACGTTCATTTGAACGGTTAACTAGCATCTGCGAAGCCAGGTAGATTACGGCAAATCCATTACCAAGAATTGAAGACAACTCTTTCTCAATTCGCAGGTCAATAATATCAGGCAAAGGATTACCATAGAGCTCAAACGCTCTAGCATATGTCATCTCCGCAACCTGTTCTTCCGCACGATCAATAAAAGGTGTGTACAAGTCTTTTTTAACAACCTCAACCTCTTCAATTTGATCTGCCATAGCTTGCGTATTAGTTACAACAATTTCATAGGCTAAGTCTTTTCCTAAAAAGGCAAAGTCGTCTAGCATCTCGTTAGTTGTCCTAAAATGAGCTTCAGGTAAAGGAGCAGGTTTCGCATTTTCTCCCTTACCAATTGGCCTATTAATCATGGCTCCTTGTCCCAAAGCACGAACAATGATTTCACGATAAATGGCATCCTCAGGGTTGATATAGTGTACATTTCCTGTAGCCAGCACAGGCTTGTCCAGACGATTAGCGACTTCAATCAAATCTCTAATCAGTTGTTCTATAGCCGCCTCATCCTTGATTAAATCCTTTGCAATCAAGGGCGCATAAATTGCCGGTGGCATAACTTCAATAAAGTCATAATATTTGGCAACTTCAACCGCCTTGTCAATACCGTGAGACAGAAGCGTATCAAAAACCTCACCATCAGCACAAGCAGAACCTACAATGATTCCTTCACGATACTCATCTAAGACCGTACGAGGAATACGTGCTACTCCCTCAAAGTATGAGACATTTGATAAACTTACCAACTTAAAGATATTCTTCAAGCCAGTTTGATTCTGAACATATAGCGTTGCATGTTTGACACGAGACTTTTTATACGAATCTTCAGAAACCAAATCCGTGTTCAACTGTTCTAGATTAGTCAAACCGTGCTTATCAAACACATCTTTTATGAAGATAAACAACAAACGACCCGTAGCTTCCGCATCATAATTGGCCATATGGTGATGATCCAAAGCCACACCAAACCGCTTTGTCAAAGGCCCCAAACCATGACGCTTATACTCAGGATAAAGATTTCGTGCAAATTCTAAAGTATCAATAACCGGTTGTGAAATTGTTGGTAACTGATGTCTTTCATAATTGGCATTCATAAAACCAACGTCAAAGGTCGCATTATGGGCTACTAGCACAGTTCCTTGACAGAATTCTTGAAACTCCTGTAAAACTTGCACTAAAGGTTTAGCACCTTTAACATGATTATCAGTAATACCGGTCAACTCAGTAGTAAATGCAGAAAGAGGATGTCCTGGATCTATGAATTCATCAAATTGCTCAATAATATTACCTTTATGCATTTTTGATGCCGCAATCTGAATCAAATCATTATGAACAGCAGACAAGCCCGTTGTCTCAACGTCAAATACAACATAAGTTGCTTCTTTTAATTCCAAATTCTGGGAATTATAAACAATAGGAACTTTATCCTCAACAAGATTGGCTTCAAGACCAAAAATAGCCTTAATCCCAGCTTTCTTAGCCCTATGATAGCCATGAGGAAAACTCTGAACATTAGCATGATCTGTTATAGCAACTGCTGGGTGCCCCCAAGAAGCAGCAGTATCAATAAGATCTTCAACAGTTGGCATTGCATCCATAGTCGACATGTTGGTATGCGCATGAAATTCCACACGCTTTTGTCCCTCAGGCATCAAATCCTTACGAGGAGTATGTGAAATTTCTTTAATGTCTTGCACATTCATAGTCAGACTATGAGTGAAAGGATTATTCTCGATACGGCCACGAACCCTAACCCAGTTCCCCTTTTTTATCATATCGAACTTAGCGAGCTCATCACTATCTTTGACCCATCGTTGCATAGCAAAACTAGAGGTATAATCAGTTACCTTAAAATTAATAATAATTCGACCAGTCTTAGTTTCACGTTGCTCTACATCAAAAATATATCCTTCAAAAACAACACGATTCTCTTCAGAATTAATATCAACCATTGGCGTTATTTCAGCCTTATCAAAACTAGCTTGACGTTGACTTTGTTTCTCAGCAAAATTTTGTGATGGTTCGGTCACAGATTTCGGTGCTGGGGCACTTTCAAGAATAGATTGAAGTGCTTGTCTAGCCTGAGACTCAGCTTGTTCTTGTAAAGAAACCTTATTTGTTTGGTAAGCCTCTTCTAAAGAAGATGAAGCTTCCTTATCTTCGACAACAGAAATGGATACATCAGATAAACCAACTTGAGAAAGTGATTTAGATATCAAAGAAATAAATCTATCCTGTACATTTTCCTTTATAATATGCTCTGGAGCTTTAACAAAAATACTATTATTCGAAATCTCAACCTTTAGATTTGAGAATAAAGAATAAGTAGAAAAGTGTGACACTTTTAAACTATCTAAAGCATATGAAAAATAATCTCCAAGTAAAGAATCATCGCAAGCAGTAGAAACTAAACGAATCTCAAAAGAAGCTTTAGCACCTAAAGAATTAAAAGAAGAGTGAAGTAAACTATCAAAAAGAGCAAAAGACTCATAAGACAGAACACTAGGAAAAGAAAAAACAAAGAACCATTGGCGATTTGATTTAAATAGCTTTACTGTTTCGATAGAACCATCATTAATTTCTTTAAACGCATCGTGATCCTCAGGAAAACGAATTTGTTTTAAGAGAAGCTGAAATTTATCAGACATAAAAAATAAACTCCTATAGAAAAAAAACACTCCTTAAGGAGTGTAACTTATACCGGCGGCCGGGGTCGAACCGGCACGTCCTTGCGGACACTGGATTTTGAGTCCAGCGCGTCTGCCAATTCCGCCACGCCGGCAAAGTATAACTGGGGTAGCTGGATTCGAACCAACGCATGAGGGAGTCAAAGTCCCTTGCCTTACCGCTTGGCTATACCCCAAAAATATAGGCGAATGAGGGGAATCGAACCCCCGAATGTCAGAGCCACAATCTGATGTGTTAACCACTTCACCACATTCGCCACTTTACTAACACGGGCAGTAGGAATTGAACCCACACTGAAGGTTTTGGAGACCTTAGTTCTACCTTTAAACTATGCCCGTAACTATGGAAGGGGAGGGATTCGAACCCCCGAACCCGAAGGAGCGGATTTACAGTCCGCCGCGTTTAGCCTCTTCGCTACCCTTCCAAAATATAAATAAATGGCGCGAGACGGAATCGAACCGCCGACACATGGAGCTTCAATCCATTGCTCTACCAACTGAGCTACCGAGCCATATTGCGGGAGCAGGATTTGAACCTACGACCTTCGGGTTATGAGCCCGACGAGCTACCTAGCTGCTCCATCCCGCGTTAATTATAAGGAGGATGTGGG